>DJHI01000120.1:21420-25944 GCA_002431715.1 Armatimonadetes bacterium UBA5829 | reverse complement strand
AAGACTGGATCGAGCATATTTCAACAGTAATGGAAGTAACAAATGCCATATCACCATCGCTGAATCTCGATGAAACATTGACTGCACTGGCAAAGGCTACATCCGGCGCGATGGCAGCAGATGACTGTGCTATATATCTGGTTGATCGCGATGGAAATCTTGCTGCGAGAAGTTGCAGCCACAAGCAGGAAAAGAAAATCTCATCGTTGAAAATTAGACCGGGCGAGTTAATAACGGGAAAAGCCTTTATTGAAAGACGTCATATCTTCTGCAACGATTGCACATCAAGTGCTGACCCTAAAATAAAAGAGGTATCGGAATATACCGGCCATAAATCTTTCATGAGTGCTCCATTGATTGTAGAAAATCAGGCATTGGGCGCTATAACCATATATAACTCGGAGCCTCACAAGTTTAGGCCAAAAGAGATAAGACTGCTCACATCTATCGCGCTTCATACAGCCGTTATAATACGTAATGCAGGGCTCTATACCCGCCAATCGTCTATAGCGGAGCAGCTCCAAAGCACACTGATTTCAGAGGTTCCCTGCTCATGCCAAGGCCTCAGCATCGCAAGCCGGTACATACCGGCGCTTGACGAGGCAAGGGTCGGCGGAGATTTTTATGATGTGTTCGTCCTGCCCAACGACAAAGTCGGCATAATTATCGCGGATGTATCAGGAAAAGGGCTGATGGCGGCAGTTAATCTGGCTGCCTGCAAACACATGCTGAAGGCTATGATGTTTGAATATCCTGATGACCCTGCGCGCGCCCTTTACGAACTCAATAAAGCGATCAATCATTTCTTTGACTTAAGCTTTTTTGTGACTGTCCTGTGTGCGGTTATAGATTCTGATAAGGAGATCATGACCTATGCTAACGCGGGACATCCACCCGGGCTGATGATGACTGAGAACTGGAGAGTCCAACACAGTCTGACGAGCACGGGAATGCCTGTCGGTTCGGGGCAACCTTGCAATTACGAAATGGATACCATTCGGTTCTCTGCCGACGATACACTTCTCCTTTTTACGGACGGAGTAACCGACGCCTATGTAGGTGGAAAACCGTTGGAGATCGACGGAATCAAGAAGATAGTCTTTGATACGGGTGAATGCTCACCATCTAGGCTGATAGACATTATCTGCAATCACCTGCAAATGTCCGGGGCCTGTAAAAAGGATGACATTGCTATTTTAGCCATCGCGCACGATAAGCAAGTGCAAGAAGGCGAAAAAATGGGAGGCTTACGTGAACAGGGATACAGTATCTCAGCTCACACTGGCTGAATTTGAAAATGAGTCTCGAACTCTTCATATAACAAGTGACCTGAACTATCAAAACGCATCAGGCCTCGTCGATGCTGTTACGACTTCACTTAAGAATCATCCACAAGAAATCGTGCTGGATATGAATAGGGTCGAGCTGATCGACAGCAGCGGCCTAAGGGCTCTTTTGCAGAGTCGTAAACGCTGTGTGGATAGCAACGTAAAGTTCAAGTTGCTCAGCTTATCGAGCGCCGTTGAGCGTGTGATTGCCATGAGCGGTTTCGCAGCCCTTTTCGGGCTCTCTCCGCTTGAGCATATTCCCAGCGACGGTAAAAACCATGTCTGCTCAAAATCGGAGACATGGAAGGTGATGGAGTATCAAGCAGCCAGCGATCCGACCATGATATCAGTGCTGCGCGGCAAGATAATGGATGCCGCCACCAGCGCCGGAGCTATTGGCGATACTCTGTGCGACATACAGATAGCAGTCGGTGAGGCTCTAACTAATTCCTACAGGCACGGCTCGCCCGTCAAAGGGACAAGCAAGATCAAGCTCCGCTGCATGACCTGCTGTAAAGCCGTGGTTATTGAAATTGAAGACGAGGGGGATTCATTCGATCCTGATGCAATCTGCAAGCCTGACCCAAATGCGATGCGCGACCATGGAATGGGAATATTCCTTATGCGTCAGGCAATGGATGTCGTCGAATTTTACACCGGNNGGCTGCCCTGGTAACCGAGTCAGAATGATCAAATGGCTTAATGCAGATTAGCCGCCATTATTGGATGTCTTTTTAATCGTACAAATTTCCGCCTGGGCGCAGCTATTGCTGCAATTGCCGTCACAAGGCTCAATATGTATTGTAACCAGTGTCGCATCGGAAAACTGCCGCCGGAAATCACAGGTTACCTCCTCGGTGATCCTGTGCGACTCCTTCACCGACATATCCGGGCTGACAAGCAGATGAAACTCTATAAACCTGTCGGAACCCGCCTTACGTGTTCGAAGCCTGTGATATCCTTTTACTCCTGAGTCGATCTTCTCAAGATAATTCTTAATCCACTTCTCTTCTTCATCGGGAAGGCTTACGTCGAGCAGGTCTCGCGCAGACTTAATTGTGAGTTCGTATGCCGCCTTTATTATGAGCACTGCAACCAGAATCGCAGCAATAGGGTCGATCCAGTGGAAGTGTTCTCCAGGAAATGCGGCTTCGGCTATCCAGATGAGGGCTAAGCCGGTCATGACTCCTATAGAAGTATAAACATCCGTGCGCAAGTGCCATGCGTCCGCCTGTAAGGCTACCGAATCCGTCTCCTTGCCGACTTTAAAAAGCTTGTGGGATACAAACATGTTGGCTATCGCTGACAGGAGCATCACTCCGGCACCCCACCCCACATTTTCCAGTCCATGTGGATGTATCAGCTTCTGTACAGCCTCCCAGATGATCCAACCCGCTGCAAGAAAAATAAGCAGCGCTTCGACCGTACCGGAGATATTCTCGAATTTACCGTGCCCGAATGGATGCTC
Organism: Armatimonadetes bacterium UBA5829; assembly: GCA_002431715.1. Classification (GTDB taxonomy): domain Bacteria; phylum Armatimonadota; class UBA5829; order UBA5829; family UBA5829; genus UBA5829. The sequence continues at coordinate 23,148 of DJHI01000120.1, read as the reverse complement.
TCGGTCGGCAGGCTGGCCCGAGGCCCTGACAGCAAAAAGAGCAATAACCGCCGCGAGAAGATCTACCCCCGAATGAATTGCTTCCGATATAACCGAAACCGACCCTATAGCCAAGCCGATAACGAGCTTGAGGATCACCAGTGTTATATTCGATATCACAGAGAGAAGGGCTACGTTGGATTTTCGTCTTGCGTTGTCCACTCTCAAATTCCTCCACTNNCCCTGCAGGACTTTTTATCAGTCCCACAGGGCTAAAACCTGCTGCCTAAACTCAAGGCCCAGCCGCACCCATCAACGGGCCGCCTGTTCTCGTTAACCAGTATATTCCATGGCCGAAGCCGTGTCAAATATGTAAAATGTTAATCGACTGAAGCCATTCGGCGAATCATCTCTTTTGAGTTGACAAAGCCTGTTATCCGAACGGATTCCACCTCTTTGCCGGAACTGTCGAAGAAGATGACTGTCGGAAAGCCCTTGACCTGATACTTCTTCACGGCCTCAAGCATCACCGGGTCTTTTTGATTTGTGCCGTCCACTCGAAACTTATCGAATTTAGCCGCAGCCTTTGCAACTTCAGGATCGCTGAACGGCCCTTTTTCGAGTTCCCGGCATACTCCGCACCATTTAGCGGTAAAGTCGAGCATTGCCGGCCTGCCGGACTCGGCGGCTGACTCTATCGCGCCGGGCTTATACGGTTCCCACTCGATGTGCTTTGTCGATTGCGATGGAGGCATAATCATCATAACGGCAGCAGCAAGCGCCGCAACACATCCGACCTTCGCAATCGCCGAAGCCGACCGCGTGGATTTGAGCGATTTCTCTATAAACCCGAGATATATAGCCGCGACCAATATCACCAGCGGGATCAGCAGATTGCCGATATTATCAGGCACAATAGGCTTCAGGAAATATGCAGCCGCTCCCAGCATCAGGAAACCGGCGATTTTCTTTACCGCCACCATCCACATACCAGGGACAGGCATCTTTGCCGAAAACGCCGCCAATATGAAAAGAGGGGTTCCAAGCCGTAGAGCAAGAGCAAAGAATAATATGAACCCCATTAGAGGACTCCCAAGCTTAGCCACATAAAGAAGGAGTCCCAGAACTACAGGTCCCACACATGGAGCCGCGACTATCCCAAAGACCAGGCCCATCATCAATGCGCCAAGCACTCCGTCCTTGCCCGATGACCTGTTGGCGATAAACGCCGGGGGCTTCAGCTCATATAAACCAAACATAGACAATGAGAGCAGAACCAACAGAGCCGCAATCCCCATAATCACCGAAGGCTTTTGCATGATCGAGCCGAAAACGCCGCCTGTGGTTGCGGCGACGGCTCCTAATATGGAGTAAGTGAGAGCCAGTCCGAGAACATACGTTCCAGCAAGCTTAATTACTCTGGAATTGCTCGAGCCTACCTGGCTGCCGAAATATCCCACGGTAATGGGAATCATCGGATATACGCACGGGGTAAAAGCAAGCAGCAGTCCAAGGCCAAAGAGCATTGCCAAACGAAGCGGGATTCCAGCAGATGCCAATCTTCCAGCCATCCGCCCCGCTTCATCTCCGGCGCCTGCGGCGGGAGGAACCGCCGCAGACCCGAACACAGCCTTATTTATCGACTTGACTTTCTCCCCAGGCTTGGCTACATTAACTTTAACTTTTGCCTCGCTTGTCTGAGGAGGAAAACACTGTCCGACGCCGCACGCCTGGGTCTCCAGCTTTGTG
>DJHI01000120.1:18210-21379 GCA_002431715.1 Armatimonadetes bacterium UBA5829 | reverse complement strand
CTTTTGCGACCTTGCCCTTGATTTTTATCACGAACTTGCCTTCGTAGACCGGGGTCTTCTCTTTGGGTGCGGACGTAGACGCCTTACGCTCGGCCTTAGGCCACTTGGGCGCTGAGAAAGTAATACCTTTAGGCGCAATTATGGTCAGTTTGGCCGGATAAAGCGCGTCTTTGTCGTGGGATCCGACGTGGTATCCCTTCTTGACCGTCGCCACGACCGCCATTTCGAATGTGCTGCCGGGTTTGAGTTTATCTTTCGACAGCACAACCTTACTGGTCACAATCGGCTCGGAGCCGAATTGGGCAAAAGCCGTTCCGGTTAAGGTCAAGATTGCGATAATTGAGATAACGATGAGCTTGTATGTGCGCATATCACTTATTATATTACCAGATCATGCATTTCGCGTCACCTTATCCGAAAAATTAATGTAGTGAATTTGGTGGGTAAACAATCTGCGAAATAAATTTGGGAGGGCAAAGCTCCTACTGAACCAAACCCGGCTCGGTAGGAACCTCGCCCTCCCAAGAAACTTGGAGAAACACCTTGGAACTGGAAGATTATAAGAGAAAAAGAGATTTTGAAAAGACAACCGAACCCGAGGGCGGCGAGGTTGCAGGAACGGGCGGCAGGTTTGTCGTGCACGAGCACCATGCAAGTCACCTTCACTTCGATCTAAGGCTTGAAATGGATGGAGTGCTAAAGAGTTGGGCTATTCCTAAAGGTCCATCAATGAACCCGGCGGATAAAAGGCTCGCAGTGATGGTGGAAGATCATCCGCTCGAATACATTTCATTTCGCGGCGAGATCGCCGAAGGCAATTACGGAGCGGGCAGGGTCGAAATTTGGGACAGCGGCACCTATAAGATTAAAGATAATGAGCTTAAAAAAGGCAAACTGGTCTTTGAGCTTTTCGGCACCAGGCTAAAAGGTCAATTCAGTCTTGTAAGGTTCAAAAATGACCCTAAACAGTGGCTGTTGATCAAAAGTCGAGATGACAGTGCCGATCCGAATTGGAAGTTGGAACAGATCCTACCTGGTGGTAGCCGAAGCGACCTCAAACAGTCTGCGGAGGGCCGGTCAGAAGGCGACTTATCCCCTCCCAGTGCTCGATCCGACCCGATGCCCACAACAATTACCCCTATGCTCGCGGTGCTTGTCGAAAAGCCTTTCTCCAACCCTGAATGGCTCTTTGAGCTAAAGTGGGACGGTTACAGAGCAATCTCATTCATTGAAAAGGACTCATTCCGGTTTGTCTCGCGCAACAATAAAGACATGATCGAGCGTTTTCCTCAGTCTGAATCCATTCCTGGTCTCGTTAATGCTGAAACCGCGATTATAGATGGAGAGATCGTAGCTATAAGCGGCGGCAGACCCGATTTTCAGCTCCTGCAAAATGCGGCTCAGGGTGCGGAAGAATGTCAGCTTGTTTATTACGCATTCGACCTGCTCTATTTAAATGGCGAAGACCTCCGAACTCGACCACTGATCGAGCGTAAAGAAATGCTTCAATCGATCATTCGTCCCAATGACTTTTTAAGATACTCGGAGCACATCATCGAGCATGGAGAAAAGCTCTATGAGCAGGCCGCCAAGCAGGGTTTTGAGGGAATTATTGCCAAGAAGATGTACAGCCCTTATCTGGAAAAGAGAAGCGGCTACTGGGTAAAGATTAAAGCAGTATGCAGGCANNGGTTGTGATCGGCGGGTATACCAAACCGCGCAAATCGAGGGCTTACTTCGGCGCTCTGGTGGTGGGAACTTATGAAGAAGATAAGCTTAAGTTCGCAGGCCATGTCGGCGGAGGGTTCGATGATGCAACCCTGAAAAAGCTTTATGAGCTTATGCAGCCTCTGATAATTCCTGATTGCCCATTCTTTGATAAACCTAAGACAAACGAACCTGTCACATGGATCAAACCCGAGCTTGTCTGTGAGATCAAATATACTGAATGGACAAGTGATGGAATCCTGCGGCAGCCAGTATTTCTTGGACTGAGAACGGACAAGAATCCACAAGAAGTTATACGTGAAACTGCGAAGGAGGTGACAACAGTGATCGAGCGGGGAAAGCCTAAGCAGCCAGGCAGACGGCATTCCACACCTGTGCGTGAAGCANNGCTTGAAGGTGATCTGATTCTCGATGTAGATGGGACGGACGTGCCGGTAACCAATCTAGAGAAAATCTACTGGCCCAATGAAGGCTACACCAAAGGTGATCTGCTGCGATATTATTATCGCGTGCATAAGTTCATTATCCCACACCTGAAGGGTCGCCCGCTGATCCTCAAGCGGTATCCAAATGGAATCGATGAAGAATCATTCTATCAGCATAACCTTGAAAACCCACCTGAGTTCATTAAAACTTTCCCGATAACCGAAGAGGGCACGACTGTAAATTATGCGATCATAAATGACCTTGCCGGTCTTCTTTACATTGCCAATCTGGGATGTATCGCACAAAACCCGTTCAATTCTCGCACTGACAAGCTGGAAAACCCAGACTGGATTGTTATCGATCTGGACCCAGAACATGCGCCCTTTGATACAGTGTGTGAGGTGGCGCTAGTGGTTAAAGATGTGCTGGATAAGGTGCAACTTAGAGGATATCCCAAAACCTCGGGCGCGCGAGGCATGCATATATTCATCCCAATCAGCCGAGTCTATACCTATGAGCAAACAGAGTCTTTTGCAGAAATTATTGCGCGAATAGTCGCCTTTCGAGCACCCGGAATAGCCACTGTCGAACGCCTGAAAAAGGAACGCGGAGAGGAACAGGTGTATGTGGACTATCAGCAAAACATGCTCGGTAAGTCTATGACAAGCGTATATTCGCCGAAGCCTGAGCCGGGAGCGACCGTCTCAACTCCGCTTACATGGGATGAGGTCGCATCTAGGCCGGATAAAAATCAGTTCACTATAATGACCGTTCCGGATCGTGTAGAAAAGCTGGGAGACATTTTTCTTGACGTCCTGAAAGGCGATCAGCGGATAGCTCAGGCTCTTAAAGGTTTGGAGGAAATGCTTGCGGAGGTAAACAAATGCGGAAGTCAATAATTGCGATACCAAGTGAAGCATGCTGAGCACCATCGAAGCAGGGGTAAACATTCACTTAGGATCGACTTCACTGCGTCCTTCGACAAAGCTCAGGATGCTAAGTAATTCACGGTTGG
>DJHI01000120.1:15924-18150 GCA_002431715.1 Armatimonadetes bacterium UBA5829 | reverse complement strand
CGTAAATTGCTTAGAAAGCCGGATATTACATGTCATAGAATCAGCCGGAGGATAATGATGCGCGCTGTCTGGAGTGGAATGATAAGTTTTGGCCTGGTGAATATTCCCATCAAACTCTTCAATGCAACCAAGGAAGAAAAGATCAGCTTCCATCAGATGCATAAAGATGATAGCGGTCGGGTGCAGTATAAGAAAGCATGTAAAGTCTGCGGCAATGAGCTTCAAAATGAGGATATTGTAAAGGGTTACGAATACAAAAAGGGTCAATATGTTGTCGTAAGCGATGAAGAACTGGACAGGATCAACCTCAAAACCACCAAGACAATTGATATCCTGGGATTTGTCGATGGCAGTGAGATCGACGATCTGCAGTATGAAAAGGCCTATTATATTGCGCCGGATGAAAACGGCGAGCGCGCATATGCCCTGCTCAGGCAGACTCTGAAAGAAACGGGGAAAGTTGGAATCGGAAAGATCGCTTTCAGAAACCGCGAAGAGCTTGCCGCTTTAAGAGAGAAAGAAGACAGACTCGTACTTGAAACGCTGCACTACGCGGATGAAATGGTCAGGCCGGATGATCTCGGTATCCCTGCCGAAAATGTCCAGGCTCCGGCAAGTGAGCTTGAGCTTGCCAAGGTGCTGGTCAATCATATGACGACCACGTTCGACCCGGCTGCTTACCACGATGAATACGAAGACGCTCTACGTGACCTCATAAATAAGAAAATAGAGGGCGAGGAGGTAACCGCGCCTGCCGCGCCTCAACCTACAAATGTAATTGACATCATATCTGCGCTAAAGGCGAGTCTTGCCCAGGCCGAAGAAGAGCGCGAACCGGAGGAGATCAGGAAGAGTGCGTAGCTCCGGAATAGAAAAAAGAATCATTTGGTAGGCGTGACAAAGGTCGACCGGTCAAGACACCAGTCACCAAATACATCAGTGCAAGTTGGCCCTTTAGGTAGAGATAATACCGAGTTCTACAGCTCTTTTAAAGGCCTGGAATCTGTTCGATACTCCCAGCTTGGTATAGGCCCTTGCCAAGTGGAAATCCACCGTTCTCTTGCTTACCTCAAGCGTATGAGCAACTTCATTCGAGCACTTTCCATCGAAAATCAGCTTGAGAATCTCGCGTTCTCTTTCTGTAAGTCGGGCCAATTCGTCCGCTTCAGCGGAACTTGTAATAGTCCGCTCTGTGCTCTCCATGCCTTCCTTGCCTCCCTCTCAGGTTTCAAAGTAAGTCTCCAGCCAGTTTCTAGTCACCGCAGTTCGCATCTTCTTCAAGGCTCTCGCCTCAAGCTGTCGAACGCGCTCCCTTGTGATATTAAGCTGTTGACCTATCTCTTGAAGAGTTGAGGTCATCCCGTCTGCCAGTCCGAATCTCTTCTCGATAATCAGTTTCTCCTGTGGGCTCAGCCACGACATAAGCTGGTTCAGAACTTCCAAACCCTCCTTATGCAGAGCATCATCCTCAGGGTTCGATGCATGAATGTCGTTTAATCTTTCGAGAAGCGATGTGTTATTGTCGTCTTTCACTCCTTCGTCCAGCGAAACGAGTGCCTCTGACGCCTCAAGCAAACGCAAGACCTTCTCCCTGGATAATTGCGTTCGCTCACACAGTTCCTCCACAGTAGGTTCCCTGCCATATTGGCTTACAAATGATGACCCTACTTTGTGGAGCTTTCTAATTGACTGTACTACATAACTCGGCACCCTTATCGCGCGTCCCTGGCGCTCGATAGCGCGCGTGATCGCCTGACGGATCCAAGCAACCGCATAGGTGCTGAATCTGAACCCCTTCTCCGGATCAAAGGTGTCCACAGCCTTAATAAGGCCAATATTCCCCTCCTGGATAAGGTCCGGAAGCGGCAGCCCCGAACGCGAATATACCTTGGCAACACTTACAACCAGCTTCAGATTGGACTCGACCAACTTGCGCTTTGCATATTCATTGCCGGCTTTGCACTTTCGTGCCAGTTCGCGTTCTTCATCCGCACCCAAAAGGGGCCAACGGCCGATTCGACTCAAGTACATATCCATCGAATCGCCAACATCAGAAGCTTCGGGCAGCACTTCTTCTGTTTCGGGCTCTGTCAATTCGAGCAACTTACCGCTCATCGACCAAGCCTCCTTCCTCCAACTACCTCATAACAGGTATCATCGACTAAACTTCCGTCTTAGGCCTGTCATCGCTGACGCATCATATTAGCATGCGTCCAGCTTAATTGT
>DJHI01000120.1:0-15918 GCA_002431715.1 Armatimonadetes bacterium UBA5829 | reverse complement strand
CCCACCATGACAGCAGACGGACTTACCGCCCCGCTTAATTCAGGAGCTAAGTTCATGCAATCGAGCTGCATGGACAGATCAGGTCAATTGTACAGCGGAATTATTTGTTAGCAGCGGTATCTTCCCCGCCTGCGGAATTGTGGATTATGGCACAAAATCACAACATGGTTTATTACGACAAAACCATCTGGTCATCCTCTGTCATTTTTCAATTACCTCTCTGCCATCAATAGTTTTCAGCAAGAATAATGCCAAATTCGCGTTTGCCAGAGATTAAAGATTCATCAAAAATGCCATCAAGCACAAATTGAACCATTTTTTAGCAGTTATACGGTGAATATTACTGTTACCAATTTTACCTCAACTCTAGGCATTTTAAACCTGTTTGGAGTAATAAAAGCTGAGCTGAAATGGCCTGTCGGTCTGGCGCCACCAAAGGCTCGGCACATCGCGCAGAGCGACGCTGATATCCATTGTGGTCCCAAGACAGCTCCAGAGAGTATACTGCGCAGTCGCAAGCGCCAGGGCGGGAGTGTTGTTGGTTTTTGAAAGATGCGCGAGCCAGACACTTACCGGCCTGCCGGTCTCCGCCAGATCCAGAAGGAGACTGGAGGCGGCGTCATTTGATATATGACCCTTCTCTCCTGCTATCCTGCGCTTTAGATACCAGGGATAAGGGCCTTTTATCAGCATATCTTCATCGTGGTTGGATTCTAAAATGATAAGATCAGCTCTAAGAGCTTCTGCTCGTATTTCTGGAGTAAGGATTCCCGTATCGGTAGCGCTGACAAGTGTGGCGCAGGAGGAGTGGATAGAATACCCAACCGGGCATGCAGCGTCGTGAGAAATTGAAAACGGTCTTATCAGAAAATCGCCCAGGGCCATCTCCTCATTTGCAGCAAGAATGTTATGGGGAACCTCGCTTGCTCCATCGATTCGATCAAGAGTCGGAGCATTAGCGATGATCGGAATACCAAATCGCCTGGCCATTCGGACTGCACCAGCAATGTGGTCGGCATGCTCGTGGGTGATTACAATGCCCGAGAGGTCTTTGGGGTTGACCTCCGCCCGCATCATGGCAGCCGTGAGACGGCGAATGCCTATCCCGGCATCGATTAAAACTGCCGTATCGCCGTCTTTTACAAGAATAGAATTACCTGAGCTTCCGCTCGCAAGGGAATGAACTACAAGTGCCACAGGTATATAATATCATAATCATGCTATAGGGTCGAAGCAGTTGCCATTCATCATTTTCCAGCCTGTTCAATACCAGCCGCAACTACTTCGTTCGTAAACCTACCGGATGAAGCATTTGCGTTAAAATCTGAAAAACAAGCAAAACTTGTTCGGCAAATGCTTCTTCCCTACGATGATCAGTATATATCACCTACTATAGTATTTATCATTAAGCCAGTTCCAAGGATTCCCTAATATGTATTCACGAATTTCATCTAGAGATTTATAATTTCGGATCACATGCTCATAAAAGTTCCGCTGCCAGACTACGTTGCCTTTTGTTGCGTTTGTTGCATTTATACGGCGTGCGGTATTTGACTTGAAGTTCTGTATGATTGCAGAGATAGAACCTGAAGAAGTACCAGTTGCGAAATGTGATTCGGGTGAAGCATTTGCTCCTATGATTGATATGTTGTCTGAACTCTGTGGGGCAAATGCTTCACCCCTACAGTTTTGTCCACTTTCATTGAGTATGATGATACCGTGGAGATGGTTAGGCATTACAATGAAGGCATCTATGAGGATATTGGGGAAATGGCTAGGTAGTGTATGCCAGCATTTTTCAACAATCAATCCAGCTTGCGAGAGTGAGATTTTACCTTCTGATATCGATCCAAAAATTTGCCATTTCTTAAAGGTGCAGATTGTAATGAAATATGCACCTGGTTGGCGATAATCATAATCATTCAGTCTGATAGATTTTCTGCTTGGCAGCTTTTGATTATCCACTAGACCACCATCACATGCATCACCTAATTGTAGGGGCGAAGCAATTGCCTTCGATCTTTCTGTAGCCATTCAATATTAGCTGCAATTGCTTCGCCCGAAAGCGCGACAGATGAAGCATTCACGTTGAAGCCTAATCGCCACACGAACATAATCGGCAAATGCTTTCCATCCCTACATCGATAGTGCGGATATGTTATTTCTTCCTCGCGGCCTCTGCGACCAGTCCGCGGCCGATCTCATCGCGCTGAATCTGGTTGGTACCTTCGTAGATCTGGGTGATCTTGGCGTCGCGCATCATCTTCTCGACCGGATACTCTTTCATATAGCCGTATCCGCCGAAGACCTGCACCGCGTTGGTTGTGACTTCCATCGCTATATCGGACGCCCAACACTTCGCCATAGCAGAATAGGCGGTAGTTTTCTCATCTGGATGGGAATCGATCCATCTTGCAACAGAGTAAACCAGGGCTCTGGCGCTTTCGACCTTCATAGCCATATCGGCGAGCATGAATCTCAGACCCTGGTTGGCTGAGATCGGCTGACCGAACTGAACACGTTCGCGGGAGTAATCGACTGAAAGCTCAAGAGCACCGGAAGCGATTCCTAACGCCTGAGCGGCAACACCCGGACGGGACTGATCAAATGTCTTCATAGCGGTGAAGAAACCGGTTCCTCGCCTGCCGATCATGTTTTCCTTGGGTACGCGGCAGTCCTGGAAGACCAACTCGCGGGTAGCGGAAGCGCGAATGCCCATCTTGTCTTCCTTCTTGCCGAAGCTGAAGCCCTCGGTGCCCTTCTCAACCACGAAGCAGCTCACGCCTCTAGGGCCTCTATCAGGATCGGTCACCGCAAAGACTGAATAGATATCGGCCTCGCCGCCGTTGGTGATCCACTGCTTGGTTCCGTTGATAATGAAGCTGTCGCCGTCTTCGACCGCTCTGGTCTGCATTCCTGCAACGTCAGAGCCTGCGTTAGCTTCGGTAAGACCAAATGCTGCAATGGTTCCGTCGGCTATTCTAGGCAGCCACTTCTTCTTCTGCTCGTCGGATGCCGAAACGAGAATCGGGAAGGTGCCAAGCCCTGTGGCAGCAAATGCAAGAGAGATACCGCCATCGACTTTACTTAGCTCTTCTGTTACCACGCACATATTCATGATGGCGCTGTCGCCGGCCATCCCGCCGTATTCATCAGGAATGAAGACACGGAAAAGATCGGCTTCTGCTATAGCCTTCACGATCTCCCAGGGAAACTCGCCTGTCTCATCGTGATGCGCGCTCACCGGCTTGATCTTCTTAACGGCGATCTCCTTCGCCACGTCTTTCATAAATTGCTGCTCTTCAGTCAGAAAATAATTCAACATTATATTATTGTCCCTCCTGCGAATCGGGGCCTTATGGCCTACACCCGTACATCAGTTTCGGCACGCCTTCGTGGCCGTGCCGGGTTGTATTATACATTATTATACGCCTGGTTGGGAATGTCCTTCTCGAGTGAACCGTACAGGGGAACGGCGCCGGAGTCAGCCTTCTCCGGCGCCGTAATTTTAGAGGAGCCTTTCCGTACAATCAGCCGTCCTTGGGCGCATTGCCTCGCCGCTCAACGCTCAACTACAGCGGCATTCCTGATTATGCGACGCCCGGAGCTTCGGCAGCCAGACCACCCTAGCCTCTTGGCCTTAGGCTCTTAGCTTTGCGTCCCCGTCTTTCAACGGGTTTGCCAGTATCGGTCTCCTCTATAGGTTAGCCACATAAGTTGTGCCACGCACACGTCGGAGGTGCTGCTGATGTTTGTACGGGTTTTTTGTCAATCAAGCTTGCTGAAGCCACCTAATAGTTTCCGCATTCTAATACACGGCTTGGAACTACGTGCCGAACATCGGCCGTTCTCTATAGCCTCTCTTGCCGCTTCAATAGTAGGCTCCTGTAATTCCATTACTGTATAGCATGTGCCTATTCCATTTATGTAATGAGCATCGCTGGTGCCGAATTTGGCCATGTCGGCAAACCTGGAGTCATGAGCAAGGTCACAGTTTTGTTTGACCAGCTTGGCTCCGAAAACAGCTCCGCACTCCACTTCAACCGCATCGAACGGCACATCGAAAACAGCATCCTTTATGCCGGTGGAATGGTATGGATGAACCGCGATTGCCAGCCCGCCTGATTCGTGAACCAGGCGCACCGTTTCTTCGGGGCTTAGGCCCTGTGGAAAAGCTTGATCAACAAAAAGCGCGCCGATATGTCCCGAATTGCTGTTTATCTCGACCCCGGGAATCACTATGAATTCCTCAGGGATGAGCCTTCGGCGTTTTAAGTCTTCAGCGCAAGCTGCTGCGTCGACGGACCCGCGAATATCATTGTGATCCATAATACAGACTCCACCAAGGCCCAACTTAACACATCGAAGGATAACATCTTCAGGCTGAGATATGGAACAGTGAGAAAACAGGCTGTGGATGTGGAGATCCATCGCCACTTCGCCCGGACCGATATGGATATCCGGCGTTCCCACGCATCTTAGGGCACAATTAACCATGCGATCCCAAGTATCGAACCACTTATATTTGCATTCTCGAATGGATTTATCAGGCTTTTTGTAATGAATCAATGGCTGCACCTCATTCATTGCAAGTATATCAGCAGAAGCAATCACTTGTCATCAGAAAATTAGCGCTAATAGACCTTTCAGACTTTCAAACTTTTAGACTCTATGCAGCGTATTTACCTGGACAGACAGTAATACGTTATGTATAATCGTGATACTGCACCATATGGGAGAAGGGATAAGCGTATGTATATAGTTACCGGAGGGTCTGGATTCATCGGAAGTCAGATCGTCAGCGAACTTAACAATAAAGGGATCACGGATATTATAGTTGTAGATTCTATCGGCAAAGGCGACGAAAGATATAAAAACCTCTGCGATTGCCAAATAGCCGACTACTACGACCGAGACGAGTTCTTACACTTGCTATCCGCCGGAAAGCTGTCGAATGATATAAAAGCCGTATTACACCAAGGCGCCTGCACGGATACGATGGAAACCGATGGCCGCTTTATGATGGAGAATAACTTCACGTTTTCTAAGGCAATACTCCACTATGCTCTCGATAATGCTGTTCCATTTGTCTATGCCTCCAGTGCAGCGACCTACGGCAGCGGAGAAACATTTCGGGAAAGTCCCGAATTTGAAAGACCTCTTAATGTTTACGGTTACTCCAAGCTGGTGTTGGATCAATACATACGCCGCATCCTGCCGAGCGCGAAATCGACTGTGGTGGGTTTACGCTACTTTAACGTCTATGGTCCAAAAGAAACTCATAAAGGCAATATGGCCTCGATGATCTACCAACTCTACCGGCAGCTGCAAGACATCGATAAGGCGCGGCTCTTCGAAGGCTCAGGCGGCTACAGCGACGGCGAGCAGCGCAGAGACTTCGTGTTTGTCGGAGACGTGGTCGAGGTAAACCTTTTCTTTGCAGGAGGACCGGTGCGAAAAGGCATTGTGAACTGCGGCACCGGCGAAAGCCGCAGCTTCAACGACATCGCAAAAACGCTTATCTCTATTCTCGGCAAAGGTTCGATCGAATACGTGCCGATGCCGGAGAGCATTCGAGGCAAATACCAGAGCTTCACCGAAGCCGTCCTGACGAGCCTGCGGAAACTCGGTTACGATAAGCCATTCACATCGCTTGAGGACGGCATCGCGCGGTGCGTGGAGCGCTGGAAAGCCTAAAAGAATTTCTTGGCGATTCTGAGTATTCCCTGGCTCCACGGCACTCGGTGAGATATGCCGCTGGTATTAGCAAAACTCGACAGGTTATCGAGATACCACTTATAGTTGCGGATCAGGGCATCCTTGTTCGAGTACTTCGGCGCAAACCCGAGTACTGCCTGCGCTTTCTCGATGGAGACAAAAGAATCGGTCGAAGCCGTATCATAGACCCATTTATAAAGCGGTGAGAGCTTGAGCTTCTCCAACAGCTTCAGCATCGCCACCGCCGGACCTGCCGGTATACACCTTATCTTTTTGCCATGACCGGCGTAGTCAAGGACTGCTTGGAAGTCGTTTTTCATGGTATCGAACTCGGCAGCGCCGATATTAAACACATCATTTACTTGATCGCATGGTAGAGTCAGGCATGCCCATATGGCGTCACAGAGATCCTCAACATCCAGAAGCTGATATCGATTCCTACCATTGCCGAGAAGTGGGAAGCCCCTGCCGTCATTCGCCCAATCATAAAGCAGCGCGAAAACACCGAGCCGCTCTGGGCCTATAAACGACTTCGGGCGCAGCACCGGCACGCATAGACCCTTTGCCCGATACTCACTGCAGACAGCCTCCGCCTCGATCTTTGCCTGGCCGTAATCTCCTACGCCAATTATATCATCGGTTTCATAGATGGGATGGTGGTCCGGCACGCCGTANNGTAGATGATATCTGAACGACTCGCTCCAGCCCAATACTCGCAGCAGCTTCCATTATATTCCGAGTGCCGTCAATGTCCGTTGAGTATATGTCGGCCTTGCTGTAAAGCGGCAGGGCGGCTGCACAATGGACAGCATGTGTACACCCCTCCATTACCTTCATGACCGCTGCCCGGTCCCGTATATCGCCGACTATCCACTTGACCCGGTCAGTCTCCTTATAATCGAACGGCGCAATGTCGTAGGAAACAACCTCGCACCCTTTTTCCAAAAGATACCGGATCAGATTTATGCCCAGAAACCCTGAGCCTCCAGTTATGAAAACATTCATGTCAACGAACCTCTTCGATGTGAATAGACCTACTATAAAATCGTAACACTTATTCTCCGACAAGGCTAGTGCTATTAGCAAGGACCGTTGGTTTACCCTACGAAAATCTATTTGTGTTTTTAGCCCTTTAAGATTGACACTCTTGGGTGCGGGCGGTAAAGTATATGGGTTGAGAAAAAGGCTATGTATCTTTCATTCGTGATCGGACAAACGATAAAGGACCCAGGCGGCAGGGAGTTCGGCAAACTCGATGACCTCATCGCGTCTCCAGCGCCTCATCTGCCCGTCATATCGGCTGTGGTCGTCCGTACCGGCAGGCGTCAGATCAGAAACATAGCCTGGGAGTCGTTTGCTTATAATGAGGAATCGGAGCGATTCTCTCTGGCTGTGCCTATCGATCAGGTCAAGGATTACGAGATAACCGATGAAGACCTGCTTTTGAAGACAAATATAATGGACAAGCAGATTGTGGACGTGCACGATTATCGCGTCGTTCGAGTCAATGACGTGCGTGTCGAGCCGTCCGCAGGCAGGCTTTATCTGGTCGGGGTAGATACAGGCGCTCGCGGCCTCTTGAGGCGTATGGGGCTGATGCATGTCGCTGATAAGCTCTCCAAAATAATCAGGATAAAACCCAGTTCGCGGGTTATCGCCTGGCATGATGTCGAGGCTTTTGAGCGCGGGCTCGGCCGATTGAAATTGAAGGTCTCTGCTGAAAGGCTCGGCGCATTGCACCCTTCTGACATCGCTCGAATCCTGAATGATCTCGATCCGCATCAAAGAGCGGATATGATGGAGACGCTCGATGTCGAGACCGCCGCAGAGGTTCTTACCGAGGCTGACCCGGAAGTGCAGGCGTCCATAGTTGAAAACCTTGAAGATGAGCTGGCTGCCGATATCCTCGAGGAGATGGAGCCGGATGAAGCTGCAGACGTTTTGGGAGACATAAGCGCCGAACGCCGTGAGGATATCCTCGAGGAGATGGAACCTGAAGAGGCCGAAGACGTTAAGGAGCTTCTCGCATATGAAGATAACACGGCCGGAGGTCTGATGACCACCGAGTATGTGGCTATCTCAAAGGATATGACCGCGCAGCAGACTATCGACCGTCTACGCGAGCTTGAGCCGAGCGCCGAGACGGTTTACTATGTGTATGTAGTCGATTCAAACGAGCATCTTGTCGGGGTACTGTCGCTGCGAGATTTAATCGTAGCTCAACCCGAGACCAAGATCGAAGATATTATGGTCTCTAACGTTATCCACGTGCATCTGGATGCCGATGTGGAGAAGATTCTGCAGACTTTGAGCGACTATAACCTGCTCGCCGTTCCGGTTGTGGATGAAGAAAACGAGCTGCAGGGAATCATTACAGTCGACGACATTCTGGAAGAGATCACGCCCGAAGGAAGACGCAGGCGTGTGCCGAAAATCTGGAGCTGATATAAGTGGAAAGTCATCAACAAAAAATCGAGAGTGGAGACCAGGGAGACGTCCCTAACCCTCCTTCGCGCGTAGTAGAGAGCGGAGAGCGGAGAGTGGAGAGCCCAGAACCACTTCAACTGTTTTCGTTCATCAACCCAATATCTGGTCACAGTTATAAATTACTAAATCAAGAAAGGGGGTTGCGATATGAGGCGACTGAGCCGCAGCCGGCTGCTGATGTTTCTTGCCGTCATCGGGCCGGGGATAATAACCGCCGCCGCAGACAACGATGCGGGCGGGATAACCACATATTCGGTAGCGGGCGCTTTATATCGTTACGACCTCCTCTGGATCATCGTGCTGATCACATTCGTGCTGGCGATGATTCAGGAAATGTGCGCCAGGATGGGCGTGGTCACTCAGAAGGGTCTCGGGGAGCTTATCCGCGAGAACTTCGGTGTCAAGTGGACTATGTTCGCGCTTGGCACGCTTCTTGTTGCTAACCTCGCCACCACCTCCGCCGAGTTCGCCGGTATCGCCGCAAGTCTGGAACTCTTTGGAATCTCCCGTTATTTTTCAGTGCCTGTCGCCGCAGTAGTCATATGGCTTTTAGTGGTTAAAGGCACGTTCAAGACAGTCGAACGGGTCTTCATGGCTCTTACGATATTATACGCGACATATATTGTGGCGGGAATTATGGCCAAACCGGATTGGAACGAGGTCATGCATGCTACTTTTGTGCCGCAAATCAACACAAACCCGGCATTTATGTTCCTGGCAATCGCAGTCATCGGAACGACCATAACTCCCTGGATGCAGTTTTTCCTGCAGGCGACGGTAGTGGACAAGGGTGTGCGTGTGCAAAACTACGTCTATCAGAAGTGGGATGTATATGTAGGCGCATTCATGACCGATCTGGTGTCGTTTTTCATCATCGTGGCCGCGGGTGCGACTGTATACGGCAAGGTGCATGGAGCCGAAATTACCGCCTCGCAAATAGCACGCGCGCTTGAGCCGGTTGCAGGAAAATACGCCGAGATTCTCTTTGCCGTCGGTCTTTTCAACGCATCTCTGCTTGCGGCGGCTGTGCTGCCTTTATCGACCGCCTATACTTACAGCGAAGCGTTCGGCTGGGAGATCGGGGTCTCGCGCAAATTCAAAGAGGCACCGATCTTCTACAGCATCTATACATTCAGCATACTATTCGGCGTTCTTGTCGTTCTGCTGCCGAACCAAGGTTTGATCCAGATAATGATAAATGCCCAGGCCATCAGCGGAATACTGCTACCGGTCATTTTGATCTTTATGCTCAAGCTCATTAACCGGAAAGACGTTATGGGCTCGTTTACTAACTCAAAAATCTACAACATTGCGGTTTGGGCAATGGCAATAGTGCTTATTGTGATGACCGCAGCATGGCTGATTGGTCTGGTATTCGGGCTGGGGTGATTTGACCGAATGAGATTTCACTTGTAGAATGCTCTCATGCAGACTCTACGTATTCTCGGGTTAGACCCAGGAACAGCCACCACCGGTTATGGCGTGGTCGATAAGATCGGTGCCAACCCGAAAATGGTCGACTACGGTGCAATATTGACCAGCCCCAAGAAGTCGATCCCTGATCGCCTTATCGACATTTATAACGATCTCAACAAGATAATCGACCAGTATCAGCCGGATGTAATAGTCATGGAGCGGCTGTTTTTCGCTAAAAACCAGACGACTGCAATTGCCGTCGGCAAGGCTTGCGGCGTGATGCAGTTCGCCGCGGCTCAGAGGGGACTAACGGTGGTGGAATATACGCCGATGGAGGTCAAGCAGGCCGTGGTCGGTTATGGCGGAGCTGAAAAGAAGCAGATTCAGTTCATGATCCAGCGAATTTTGAATCTTCGCGAATTGCCCAAACCTGATGATGCCGCAGACGCCCTTGCTCTCGCTGTGTGTCACGCGCATTCTGAAAAGTTGCGATCTGTGTAACCTGTAATAATAAAAACCTCCGAAGTATTTTCCGGAGGCTTAGGTTGCTTTTATTTCTTAGGTTCGGTCTTCTTCGGTTCAGGTTTCTTAGGCTTTTCGGATTTCGGCGGGTCAACAATCCGCACTGTTTTCATAACATCGCCTATCTCAATTTTCTTCACAACATCGAGCCCTTCGACCACTCGTCCAAAGACAGCATAGTTCATATCCAAATAAGGAATAGCGTCGAGGGTGATATAAAACTGGCAGCTTGCCGAGTTGGGATCAGCCGTACGAGCCATCGCCACGACTCCCGCCGCATCGTGCTTGAGTTTAGCCGAGACTTCCAGTTTGATCTTATTAGGTGAGCCTCCGGTTCCGTCGTCGTTAGGGTCGCCTCCCTGAATCACAAATCCGGGAACCACTCTGTGGAAAGTAAGCCCATCATAGAATTTCGAGTTTGCAAGATCGATGAAATTCTTGGTTGTGATCGGGGCATCCTTCTCATAAAGAGCAAACTTGATCGTTCCCTTGTTTGTCTCGATAACGGCCCATCTGCCTGTCTCCGGTTTCTCTTCTTTTGGAGTCTCGGCGGCAAATGTCGTGCTTGTTGAAATGACCGCTGCCAGAGCAACCGCGGACATAACGGATAATCGCATATTCTACTCCTTTCGAGATTGAGTTTCTGGGAAAGAATATCTCACAGCTCAGGCTCATTGTCAAGTATCGATAAAAAAAGGGGCCAGCCGGCCCCAAAATGAAAGGAGATTGAAAGGAGAGGGGATAAAATCATATCCCAACCTGGTAATTATACCAGGTTTTCGATCTCCATGCAAGCGTCCATAATAGTTATCTATGATAAAAATATCACAACCGAACTTCTCAGGCATATTATGTAATTATTTGCAATAATTCCGTTGACAGACAGGTAAAGCCAATGTAACATTCAATCATTGAGCCTTAAGCTTACAGAGGTGGGTAGTAGTGAAAAGAGGGTTTCAAGGATTCACTCTGATTGAGCTGCTGGTGGTTATCGCAATTATAGCGATTCTGGCAGCCATTTTGTTTCCTGTTCTGACATCGGCGCAAGAGAAAGCCAGACAGACTTCATGCCTTAACAACATGAAGCAGCTTGCAAACGGATTTCGCATGTATCTTGGAGACTGGAATGGATGCTACCCCGGCGGAGGACCACTCCACAGGGCAATTGAGAACGGCACCAACGCGGGCGAATGGGTTATAGCCAGACTCAATAACTCTCACTGGAACCAGAACACTATGGATATCCAAAACGGGAGTCTATTCAAGTATATAAAAAATCTTAACACTTATATCTGCCCTTCGGACACACACGCAAGAAAGAAACTCGACCCCGCTCATATGTATCAGTTCGGGCTAAGCTACTCTATGAACAACAACCTGGACCGAGATTTAAACAATAACAAACCGGTCACGGAAGCTCTTGTAAACAACTGCTCGAAGTTTGTTATGCTGATCTGTGAAGGAGGCGGAACGAGAAACACATCGGATGGCGTCTGTTACCCGATCTGCGATGGTTACTTCGGCTTTGGAATAGATGAACCGACAGATGTGCACGTCGGCGGATGCAATTTTGCATTTTGTGACGGCCATGCCAACTGGGTAGATCACAGGGCATACGCCAAACTGGCATGGAAGAGGATATAGATCAGCATCAGTTACGTATTCACTTTATGAAGAAAACAAAAACCCTCAGAAACCGAGGGTTCGCTTTTGCATATTAGGCCGGTTTGGACCCGATAAATATCTGAATATCCAATACACAAATTACATGCTCCACCAAACGGCTGCGGCAATAGCGATTATTATCGCACACCCGATAAGCTCACCCCATCCCCATGCCCTTTCCTTGGCTATATCCTCTTCAATCATCCTTCTTACATTTGGCTCTTCCGATCTGTCGAGCGGGCCAAACGCGGTCATGCAGGTGACGGTTCGACGCGTTATCTCCAGTCTGTTCGGATTCTTATTAGACACAAGCCCGCAAAATGCGGGATATGCAGTTGCCAGGACAAACGGAGCCCACATAGACATACTCGGACGCATCATCAACCTAAAAAAGACAAAGGACAGAGCTACCGCAATAATTGAACGCACAACTCCGTGAGTAATGCCGACGGTCCAACCCAGATTGTAATGACCTTTAAGAAACCGATAAGAAACCTCGCGCCCTATGTACCATCCTGTAAAGCATACAAAAAAGCCCAGGACATATATGGCGGGGATACTTTTTATCGCAAACGGCTTACTTTTGGAAGTATCAGCGTGTGGCGATTCGCCTGAAGCCACTGTGGTCTTCGATTTTAGATGCTTGCTCTGCATCGAATCGGCTTGCTGAGATTTGGTGGAGACCTGCACAGTTTTGGAGTGAACAGGCTTGCTTTTAGGAACATTCTCCAACTGCGACTTGCCCATAAACGCAAGCAGTCCCAACGCCGCAATACCGACCAGGCAAAGTAACAGCCAACTACCGATCGCTTTCATAGTCGATCTCCTTTTGCGCTTCCATCCGGTAAGCACACAAGAACCACCGGCATATTTATCACAATGAGTTTAAATGCTTCACCATAATACTTCACAGCTATTTGTCGTGTCAATGATGGCATTAGTTCACCATTGACTGCTATTTTGCTAAGGTTGTTATTTCATATGGCAAACAGGCTAATAATGACATATATCAAACCAAAAGCAGATTCATCAAACTCGCTCGGAATGACGGAGCGTGGAGGGTTATACAATCTATCCAAACTTTCCACTTTTCCACTCTCAGCTATTTAATGAAAAACCCCCGGCCGGTGTTTCCACCAACCGGGGGTTTATTATCGATCAAACAATCAGATTATCGAACCATCCGACCTATTTGTCTCTTGCTGCTGCGTTTCCCTTCTCCTCGATCACGGCCTGGGCGGCTGCGAGTCGAGCGACAGGGATGCGCTTGGGTGAGCAGGAAACGTAGTTCAGGCCGATTCTGTGGCAGAACTTGACGCTGTCTGGCTCGCCGCCGTGCTCACCGCAGATTCCAAGCTTGATTGTCGGATTGACAGCCTTCGCATCCTCTACGCAGATTTTCATCAAGCGGCCGATACCCTTCTGATCGATAGTGTCGGTCGGGTCGGTCTTGAATATCTGCTTGTCGATATAGAGCGGGAGGAACTTCGCTGCGTCGTCGCGGCTGATTCCATAGCCCATCTGGGTGAGGTCGTTGGTTCCGAAGCTGAAGAACTGAGCTTCCTTAGCGATCTCATCAGCGGTGAGGGCTGCGCGCGGAATCTCGATCATCGTGCCGATCTTATAATCGACCTGGATGCCCTCAGCCTTCATGGTGTCCTCGGCGACCTTGGTGAGCTGGTCCTTAAGATAGGTAAGCTCGTTGACGGTGCCGATAAGCGGGATCATGATCTCAGGATGCACGTCCATGCCGGACTTCTTGACTTCACAAGCTGCTCCGATCAAGGCGCCGACCTGCATATTCACGATGCCGGGGAAGTAGATCGAGAGACGGCAGCCTCTGAGACCGAGCATCGGGTTCTGCTCGTGCATGTCCACGACCTTCTTGAGCAGTTTTTCCTTCTCAGGCAGCTCGGGAGAGTTCGGATTCTTGCACTTGATCTCAGTGACTTCCACAAGGAGTTCGTCCATGTTCGGGAGGAACTCGTGCAGAGGCGGGTCGATCAGACGAACGGTGACCGGCCTGCCGCCCATTGCCTTGAAGATGCCAACGAAGTCACTTCGCTGCAGAGGAAGGAGCTTGTCTAGAGCTTCCTGGCGGGTGGTTTCGTCTTCGGCCAAAATCATGTTGGCTACGAGCGGGGTGCGCTCTGCGCCCAGGAACATATGCTCAGTGCGGCAGAGTCCGATACCTTCAGCTCCGAGCGCAACTGCGTCGGCGGCATGCTCGGGATTGTCGGCATTTGCGCGAACGCCGAGCTTGCGGACTTCATCAGCCCAGCCCATGAATGTGCCGAAGTCGCCGGTAACGGTGGCCGGTTCGGTCTCAAGCTCTACATTATATACAAGGCCGAGGGTTCCATCAATTGTGATGACGTCGCCTTCCTTGAGAGTAAGGTCACCCACGGTGACGGTCTTCTTGGGTTCGTCGATCTTGATCGCGCCGCATCCGCAGACTGTCGGGATGCCGTACTGGCGAGCGATAAGAGCGGCGTGGCTGGTGCGTCCGCCGAGCTGGGTAAGAACACCCTTAGCGGCAAGCATTCCACCGAGGTCGTCCGGGTTGGTCTCTTTGCGAACGAGGATAACTTTCTCGCCCTTAGCGGCCATCGCGATAGCGGCCTTGGAGTCGAGAGCGATCTTACCGGATGCGCCGCCGGGTCCTGCATTGAGACCCTTAGCGATAGCTTCAGCGCCCTTTGCGGTCTTGATGCGCGGGTGAAGGAGCTGTTCGAGAGCTTCCGGCGGGACTCGGGTCAGAGCTTCTTCCTTGCTGATGCGCTTCTCGTTGACCATGTCAACGGCGATCTTGACGGCTGCAACGCCTGTGCGCTTGCCGGATCGGCACTGAAGGATGAAGAGCCTGCCCTTCTCGATTGTGAACTCGATATCCTGCATATCTCGATAGTGATCTTCGAGCTTCTGAGCGATATCGGTGAACTGCTTATAAATAGCCGGGAACTCGTCTGCAAGCTGAGCGATCTCTTCAGGGGTTCGCACGCCCGCGACAACGTCCTCGCCCTGAGCGTTCTTGAGGAACTCGCCGAAGAGCTTGTTCTCACCGGTAGCGGCGTTGCGGGTGAATGCGACGCCGGTTCCGCAGTCGTCGCCCATGTTTCCGAAGACCATAGTCTGCACGTTGACGGCGGTTCCGAGGTCGTGGGAAATCTTTTCGCGGTTGCGGTAGATGATGGCTCGCTCGTTGTTCCAGCTCTTGAAAACGGCGATGATGGCAAGCTTGAGCTGCTCCATCGGATCGGTCGGGAAGTCGCTGCCGGTCACTTCCTTGAAGTATACCTTATACTGAGCAACCAGTTCCTTAAGGCCTTCGGCGTCGACTTCGGTATCGACCTTGGCGCCCTTTTTCTCTTTGAGGGCATCGAAGATCACTTCGAAGTGATGCTTCGCGAGCTTCGGATAATCGTTTGAAAGGACGATATCGGAGAACATCATAAGGAATCGGCGATATGCGTCATAGGCGAATCTTTCGGCGCCTGTGGCTGCGACGATACCCTTGAGGGTCTCATCGTTAAGGCCGAGGTTAAGGACTGTGTCCATCATACCCGGCATAGAGAACTTTGCGCCGGAGCGAACGGATACCAAAAGCGGGTTATTGGAATCGCCGAGCTTCTTGCCCATGTCTTTTTCAACATCGGCGAGTGCGGCGAGAACGTCTTCCCAGAGTCCATCGGGGAGCTTGCCGAGCTTGGTATATTCATTGCAGGTCTCGGTGGTGATGGTAAAACCAGGGGGAACGGGCAGACCGATATTGGTCATCTCAGCCAGGTTCGCGCCCTTACCGCCGAGGAGGTCTCTCATAGTAGCGTTACCCTCTCGGAACAGGTATACGCGTTTCTTGTCGGACATTCAGTAATTCCTCCTATATATCTACTTGCTTATTGATTGAAGTACCAACCATGATACTTATTCAGCGGCGCAAATGTTTCCTTCCGCACGGCTAGATTTTTTCAGATGCCGGATGATGGGTGTTGGGTGTTAGGTATTGGGTGTTGGGGAAGGGATGGCAGGAAATTGACAGGTTGGTCGGTTGAGGATAGAATGCTGGGAAGGTTGTTGAATATAAGCTAGTTCGTTTCGGGACTGAAGTCC
>DJHI01000227.1:1231-13421 GCA_002431715.1 Armatimonadetes bacterium UBA5829 | reverse complement strand
TTTCGGGACACCCTTGTCCCGAAACGTATGATTTCATTGGTTTTTGCTGTAATAGGCGTTATAATAATGTATAAGCTCTCCCGCAACGGCTGGAGAGTTATGGAGCTTTAACAAGCCCAAACTAATAACTAAAAACTAATAACTAAAAACTAATAACTATTTCAGCGCTTCCGCGCCGCCCACAATCTCCGTAATTTCTTTTGTAATAGCCGCCTGGCGGGCCTTGTTATAAACAAGCGTCAGGTTATCGATCATCTCACCTGCGTTCTTGGTGGCAGCGGACATAGCGGACATTCTTGCTCCCTGTTCGCTCGCCTGCGACTCTACCAGCGACTGATATACTTCCGTATCTACATATCTCGGCAGAAGTGTAGCGAGAAGCTCGGCCGCGTTCGGTTCGAACTCGAAGTCCGCAGGTGTTTCTTTTGCAGCTTCCGGCGCTGCCATAGGAAGAAGCCTTACGCAAATCGGCTCCTGACGAATGGCCGAATGAAACCTTGCATAGATCAGATAGACAGAGTCGACCTCGCCGCTTTCGAATAGAGCACGGACGCTTGTTGTGATCTTGCGGATGTCTGTGAAGCTGACCTCGTTGCCCATCTCAAGAGATGCCGTGATCTCATACGGCTTCTTTCTGAAAAACGCTATGCTCTTTCTTCCGACCGTTATCAGTTTGACATTCTCAGGTTCTCTATCACCGATCTCCTGGACGGCCTTGCTCATAACGCTGCCGTTATAGCTGCCTGCCAATCCTCGTTCCGCACCGACGATAACGTATGCGACATTTCGTTCATCACGGACCTCAAGAAGTGGGTGCTCGATCTCACCCGCGCTTCTGGCAAGGTTGCCCATCACCTCATGCATCTTTTCGGCATATGGACGCGCGGCCTCGGCTCGCTCCTGCGCTTTTCGCAGTCGAGCAGCCGCAACCATTTTCATTGCGCTGGTGATCTTTTCGATATTTTTGACGGTGCGTATACGCCGCCTTATGTCTCTAGCGCTAGCCATAAACTTCCTACTCTATACGAATACCTTTTGCAACTGCATTGCGAACGAACGGCGACTGCTTGTGCAGCATAATTTCAAATTCTTCAGGTGTGTAGCAGATTGCATCGACCGGCACATCCGGCCAAACAGTATTTAGAAATTGTCCCATACTATCTGGAAAAGATGTTTCTCTGAAACGTTCAGAAACAACCAGTATGTCAATGTCACTTTCTTCTCGGCTGCAACCAAAAGCCCGAGATCCGAAGATAATAAGATGTGATGGATTGTATTATCGCTTAATCACATCCAGCTTTTCTCTTAGAAAATAACTGTACAACCTCATCCAATATTATCCCTGTCATTCGCACCTAATCTCCGACATATCTGCTTAGCTTGCTTAGCAGATACTGCCGTGACTGCTGAAATAGCCCAAGACCACTGAGTGAGTCTCTCTGATATATCAGGCTGCCAATCTTTGCAAATACCTTGGCACCAATGGATATCCATCCAATAATAGGCAGACAGGCCAATCATCGATACTGCTGCCCAAACCCATGCATGTTTAGGCATTAATAACGAAAAGAATAATCCAGAAATTACTGGAACAGCGAATATTGTCGTCCAGCTCAGTTTATCAAGGTCTTTATAGCACCAAGGTGATATAATCATAATGATAGCCAGAACACTTGATATAAAGCCATTTATTAATGTGTCCCTTACCTGTTTATCTTCACTGTTCACTCGTAGTTAAGCCTTAAACTGTCCCTTGAACTGCTCTAACGCCGACTTCAGCGTCTCCATCGTATTATCATCGATAACGCCGGTCTTGTCTATCGTATGACCGACCTCAGGATATTTGTCCGCCATAAAGGCATAGAGCTCTTTCTCGAACTTCTTAGCGGCGGTTACCGGGAGGTCATCGAGATAGCCGTTAGTAGCCGCATAAATGATGAAACACTCATTCGACAGCGGCATCGGCTGATACTGCGGCTGCTTCAAAATCTCTACAATACGCTCACCACGAGCAAGCTGGGCAAGGGTCGCCTTATCCAGGTCGCTGGAGAACTGGGCAAATGCCTGAAGCTCCCAATAGCGTGCCAGATCGAGCTTGAGCTGGCCGGTAACCTTCTTCATGGCTTTTTTCTGAGCGCTGGAACCAACTCTCGAAACTGAAACGCCAACGTTAATTGCCGGGCGAATACCTGAATAGAAGAGGTCGGGTTCCAGATATATCTGGCCGTCCGTGATCGAAATGACGTTGGTCGGGATATATGCCGACACGTCTCCCGCCTGGGTCTCTATGACCGGAAGAGCGGTAAGCGATCCTGCGCCAAGTTCATCACTGAGCTTCGCGGCTCTTTCGAGAAGGCGCGCATGCAGATAGAAAATATCTCCGGGATAGGCCTCGCGCCCCGGCGGTCTTCTCAGAAGAAGGGAAACCTGCCTATAGGCCACCGCATGCTTGCTTAAGTCATTATAGATAACCAGAGCGTGACGCTTGGTGTCTCTGAAGTACTCGCCCATAGTGCAGCCTGAATAAGGCGCAATATACTGCAGAGGAGCAGGGTCGCTTGCGGAGGCAACGACTATAGTCGTATACTCCATCGCTCCATTCTGCTCCAAAATCTGCGCGATTCCGGCAACAGTCGAGAGTTTCTGGCCGATGGCTACGTAAATGCAGTAGACATCCTGACCTTTCTGATTCAAAATCGTATCTATTGCAATGGCAGTCTTACCGGTCTGGCGGTCGCCGATGATAAGCTCTCTCTGACCGCGGCCGATCGGGATCATGGAGTCGATGGCTTTGATACCGGTTGAAAGAGACTCCTTAACCGGCTGCCTTTCGACAACACCAGGCGCACGCACCTCGACATGCCTGCGCTCGCTGGCAACGACCGGCCCTTTGCCGTCGATAGGGTCGCCGAGAGCATTTACAACACGCCCGAGCATGGCTTCGCCTACGGGNNTAATACGTCCGGTCCTCTTAACCTGATCGCCTTCTTTGATCTCGGTGTCAGGCCCAAGAACGACGCAGCCGACATTGTCTTCCTCGAGGTTAAGCACCATTCCCATAACGCCGTTGGAAAACTCCACCAGCTCGCTGGCCATAACATCCTGCAGGCCATAGATACGTGCGATACCGTCTCCGACCTGAAGAACGGTGCCTACGCCTACTTCGGCCAATTCTTTTTCATATGATAGCAGGTGGCTTTCGAGAACCTGCGCGACCTCATCCGGCCTTATGTTGACTGCCATAATCTCACTCCGTTCGAAAATAGCTGAGAGTGGAAAGTGGAGAGTCCAGACTCCACATTTTCATCCTCTAGGGCTAGCCTTTTGGCAAGCCCTGATCCCTAAGCATTATGTTTTTAAGAGCAGCAAGCTGCCCCGTTATGCTCCCGTCGATAACCTTGTCGCCGATTCGCACCTTAAGACCGCCTATCAGGGCAGGATCGACATGCTTTTCCAGGTGAATGCTCTTTCCGGTAACCTCGACAAGCTTGGCAACCAGCGCCGCTTCCTCCGATTCATCAAGCTTAACGGCCGATGTCACCGTGACGGCCAATATTCCGCGAGCCTCATTGGCAAGGCGGATATAAGCCTCTTCGGTATAACGAATCGCACCCTCGCGCTGCTTGTCTATAAGCAAATCTAGATAGGAAAGCGTTACCTGGTGGACCTTATCGGCAAATATGTCTTTAATGATCTCGTGTTTTTTCGATGTCGGGATCATTGGCGACTCGATGGACTCCATCAGGCGCGGCGAGGTCTCGAAGACATACGTCACCAGGCCGAGATCGCTCTCGACCCTGTCGATAATATCCAGTTTCGATGCAGCGCCGAAAAGCGCCAAAGCATATCTTCGGACTATTCGCGGCTCGATCACTGCTTCACCTCGTCGAGACCGTCGATGAAACTTGCGACCATTTGTCGGTGCTTTTGATCATCCATGCTCTCGCCGATGATCTTACCGGCGGCTTCAACCGTCAGATCCGCCACTTTTGTTTTAAGCTCGACCATGGCCTTTTCGCTCTCACGCGCAATCTCATCCTGAGCGCGAGATAGAATCTTCTCAGCTTGAGTGCGCGAATCGGCTAATATCTCCTCGCGCATAGCCTGACCCTCCTTGACCGCATCGGCGATCTTGGTGCGAGTCTCCTCGGCGATCTTGGCCAAATGCCGCTCATACTCCGCCTTTAGCTCCTCGGCTGTTAATCTCTGAACCTCGGCGTTCTCGTATTCGGACGCAATCTCCTTGCGCCGTGTTTCAAGAATGCTCAGTATCGGCTGGAAGAGGAAGTACTTGAAGACTCCCAATACCAGCAGAAAGCCTAAAGCCTGAACTATAAGTACTTTTGGTTCAGGTATTATCTGCACGGATATACCACCAACTTTCTATCGAACCGCTATACCTTGATCGGGCTGGATATCTAGTCCAGCCTGTAACTAAACAATGTGACTTTCGCCTGATTCCTTTTTCGGTCGCGATCAGATATCGCGCCCGAACATAGTACGACGTTCGTCTGATCGTTGATTGTAATGCTTACACGATCAAACGAGCCTATGGCTTTACTATTTCACGACTTTCTCAATGATAGCAGTCGCACTCGGCACGCCCAAGAAGAGAAGGATCAAAGCGATCAGCAGAGCGTAGATAACCAGGGATTCGATAAGAGCCAGACCGATGATCATGGCTGTCTGAATCTTTCCTGCCGCCTCAGGCTGTCTTGCGATACCCTCAAAAGCAGCCGCTGCCGCCTTACCCTGACCGAGTCCGCCGCCGATTACCGCAATCGGAACGCCGAATCCAATAGCAAGGACCAAAGCAACTAAGTACATCATAGGTGTGTTTCCTCCATTTGGGCATTTGCAAAGCAAATGCTTTTTAATAATCGCATTTCTATGAAATGCGATTGACTAATGGTGTTCTTCATGACCCGCGAGGGCCGTGGCAATATATATACAAACCAGCATAGAAAAGACCAGCGACTGTATGAACCCGCCGAATATGGCGAATAACATCATAGGAAACTGCAGTGGAATCAGCAGTTTGCCGAGAACGCTGGTGACAATAAGCACAAAGACCGCGATAACGGTCTCCTCGCCGAATATGTTACCGAAAAGACGGATAGAAAGCGAAAGGGGCCTTGCAAGCTCGCCGATTATATGCAGCGGAAGCATCAGCGGAGCCAGCCACAGCGGCTCACCCAGGAAATGCTTGAAATAGTTGATAAAGCCGTTTCTTGTGATCCCAAAATACTGGACAAGAAGAAAAGCCATCAGAGCCAGCGAAACGGTCGTGTTTATGTTTGAAGTAGGACTCGCAAACCCCGGTATAAGGCCTGTAAGGCTCATCGAAAGAATAAATATAAACGTTGTGCCGATGATCGGCGTAAGCGTNNCCTGAAACCTGCTCGGGTTGCGGACACTGAGCTTTCGACTTGCGATGATGGCCGTAATACACAAAATTGCGATTACAAACCATGTGATGATCATCATCTCCGAGACCCAGCTCGGAACCAGTTTGTAAGCAATAAGGAACCTAAACCAGGTAGGCTGTTCTATTGATGGTCCCTCGTGCATTGCGGTCTCCCTTCGTTTGAATCGTTAAAATGCTCACAAATGAGCTTCCCTAATACTTTAAGAAATATCACCGCTTGAGTCAATACCACTCCGGCACAAAAAGCAACTATAAATGAAAAACTTTTTCCACCGAGCTTTACTGCCAGCGCCAGAAACAGGATTATCAGGACAAGCTTGGCCAGAGAAAACTTAAAAAGGTTCTTTTTTGCGCCAAGATTTCCCGGAATAAAAGCCCGCCTCACTATCCACTCGAGGCTCCACAGCGTGCCGACCGACATCAGCGAGCCCATAGTCCAGCCCAATGCGGTCATAAGACCCCAGTAACGTGCAGGCTCAAGGCCTCGACTGATCAATAACTGCCAAATAGCTAACGATATCAAGACACCGAAAGCCCATAGATAAGCGCTGCTGGCATAGACGCGCTTGATGAAGGCCTCATCAATCTCTTTCATTGTCGGTTGCCTCAATCAATATCTTTATCGCTTCATAGAGCCCCGCGGCAAGCCCGAAAATGGTTAAAATAAAAGCAAGCCATGGCTTAGTGCCAAGCTTGCTGTCGAGCCAGTAACCAATACCCAGACCGATCAATGTCGAGATCAATATAACCAGTGCAATACTGCTAACCAGTGCCCCTGACTTTAACCATCTAAAGTTGGAACCGTTCATATAGCCATCCTGGCCTCATACCTTGTGAATTATAGCACGAACTCAACTATGGATACAATAATATCAATAAGTCATGGCAAAAAAATTCATTATTCGAGTGCCGGGCATGTCACCATTCATTGTGTCAGCGAGAAAAAGCCTCGAATACATCTATTGGAATACTGCCCTCTATCACTCTCAGCTTAACGCCGTAGCTCGCATTCGGCAGCCCTCTCTTCTCAAAAAGTAAATGAGATGATGCGCTTGTGGGTGAGTTGAAGTCGATTACACCCAGAGACTCGCCGTTAACAACAACCTCGCCCTTGCCGTAATCAGGGCCGGTAGGAGCATAGATCGCAAATCCGTCGCCGATAAAATTCCACTTTACTTCTATGTCGTCGGACTTTGAGACTGCCCCCACTCCATAGCGGAATTGATCACTTTCCACTTCATTCCAGTCAGCCAGGTTCTGCGCGGCGCATACGAGCCCTTCCGTGTAGAGAAACGGCATAGCAGTTTCAGAGATATCGCCGTCTACAACAAACGACTGAACTTTTGCTATGCTGTACTGCTCAGCCCACAGGCCAACTCTTCCCTTGCCCGTCTTGAGTTCGCCTTGCCAGCACTTTTTACCGTCCAGAGTTATGGACATATTCTGACCGCTGAATGTAAGCTCGATAGTTCGCTCATGAGAATCGGATAATTGCCCGCTTGCGATTTCAAACCGATCCCCGGCTTTGTCGTAGCTCACCAAAGCCCAGAACTTCTCAGTAAGCTCCAGAGCATCGTATTGCGCACGCATAAGAGGATGCAAACCGCAATTAGACATCGGCCTGTCGGGGCCGAAGGGACCGTGGTGGTTCCAGACTATCTGAACAGCACCGTAGACTTCCAGCTTGGCTGATAGAGAACTCAACAGCGTATCACACCTGAGGACAATCAGGCTGGGCGCTCCATGTCCGCTTACTACAAAACCCTTTTCACGCAGAGGCTTGCCCCACGGACGGCGCGCGAGATTTATCGTGCCTTCGTTCTTTGAGTTGCGTGAAGGGAACATCACATTGAATGTACCGTCATCATCGATGAATCCCGGTAAAGCCTGACCCCAGATGCCTTCGTATTCATTCTCAAAAGGCTCCGCGTGCCATATCGACCCGCCCTGATACAGGCTCCAGGCATCAGGGTTCATCGCATCATTAATAGGAACTCTATAGATAACCTGATAGTTTCGATTGGTTGCCGCAGACGTGCCGGGAGCATATATATACCCCTCATGCACGAACTGCGGAAAGAACTCGATGAGCTGCGGATAGTAGCAGTCCATCTGAGGATGGAGAAGCAGTTTTGGCTTTGTCCAGGGACCTTCCAGCTTGGGAGCGGTTTGCCCCATAAGGCTCCAGCCATAGTAGTCTTGAGAGTCTGAAATCGTCAGCGCGAGCCAATCGGTTTCGCGTGGTATAAGAGTGGAGGCATATACTCGGTTATACTTGCCGAGCGCGGGCACGAGGTCACCGGTCAGCGCATAAACACAGATGGGTTGGAAAGGCCCTTCGGGTGAGTCCGCAACTGCGCAGGCAGCGCCGCTGTATTTGATGTGATCGTACCAATTGTCGGCTTTTGCATGCCAGTCGAAGCTCATATAATACTTGCCGTCTTTATAACAGACCGCCGCGTCCGGCGCAAAAGTCAGTGGGGATGACAGACCTTCAAAGATATGTGAACCCATTCCCGCTATAGCCGGCCCGAGTTCCACCCAGGTCTTGCCCTTGTCTCTAGATCGGAAGATAGTGCATTCATATGGCCTATCCTCATAATATCCGTAATCTCGGGGGTACCACCCAATATACAGGTACCAGTTTCCGCTTATCGGGTCTTTAAAAAGGGTGCNNCCCGCTGCAGACCGGATTGCCGGGCAGGCGTTCGAAATTGTCGAATGACGCATCACCAAAGATGGGATGATGCGTCCAGACGGCTATGTATTTTGAATCGGCATAATCGATCATTCCATTGGCGCCTTAATTGAACCTGCTTGCTGAGTGGCGATTCGGAAATCGCCACTCAGTATAAAATCGTCACCCAGTATTGCACGCAATACTAACTAATCTCAACGCCTTTTCCGGTTACGGTCGATTCATATATGGCATCAAGGATAAGCTGGATGTGCAGACCGTGCTCGCCGGTAGCGATAGGCGTTTTACCCTCGCGGACGCACTCCACAAAATGGACTATCTCCATTTCATGCCCGGAGACATTGGGGTATGTCAGGTCGACATTGGCTGTGCTGCCGTTGATGTCGGTATATATTCGCAGAGGATCGACCTCCGCGCCGCCTTTTGTGCCGATCAACTGGGTATAAATGCGCTCGCACNNTCGACATGAGACGCCCAGCTTGCCTCGACAAATACCGTAGCGCCGTTTTCCAGCTTGACCATACCGGTGGCGAGATCCTCGACGTCATATGTGCCGCCGTTTTTCTTTGCTATCTCAGGCCCGAACTTGGCGTATGATGAACCCATAACATATACGGGCTTCGGGTTGCCCATAAGCCAAAGAGCGAGGTCCAGAACGTGAACTCCAAGGTCGATCAAGGGGCCACCGCCGGACATGGCTTTGGTCGTAAACCATCCGCCCATTCCTGGGATGCCTTTGCGTCTGAGCCAACCGGTCTTTGCGTAATAAATCTCTCCCAGATCGCCGTTTTCAATGCACTTTTTAAGAAGCTGAGTGTCGCCACGGAACCTGTTATTGAAGCCCATCATGAAAATCTTGCCGGACTTCTTCGCCGTCTCGACCATCTTACGCGCATCGGCTGCATTGGTCGAGATCGGTTTTTCGCAGATTACATGTTTACCTGCCTCGAACGCTGCCATAGCTATCGGAGCATGGAGCGCGTTTGGAGTGCAGATGCTGACTGCGTCGATCTCATCGTCAGCCATAAGCTCTTTATAGTCATTGCAGATGTTCTTGACGTCGAACTCAGCGGCGAATTTCTCGGCCCGCTCCGAATCGACATCGCAGATCGTTTTGATCTCGACATCCTCGCACTTTTTGTAACCGCCGGCATGAATGCGGCCGATTCCCGTGCCTACTATTCCTACTTTCATTTTAAGACTCCTAAAATCACACTAAAAATAATCATCTGAATTGCGAATATTGCAGCGCCGGATATAATCGATGACCAGGTCGGACAGCCCTCTTTTACGGGCGCGTTAAGCACTCCATCATGCAGCCCCAGAGCTTTATCCATCGAATACTGGACAAAAAACGCCGCTGCAACCAAGGCAGCGCAGAGAAAAGGACAGACCCAGGCAATGATGAGTAAAACTTTGGACTCAGGCATAATCAGGCGGCTGAGAGCGACCAGAAGCGGCAGCGCGAAAAGACCAAGTATCAGGATTCGCCGCCGGGCCATACGTTTTAAATTATAAAAGGAAAGCGTTAACAACTAAGCCTTTTCCTCGCTTACGTTTGCCATCACGGGTATTCCGCCAGTCGCGACAACCTCCAGCGCATCCTCCAGAGAAGGCCGCTTTAGATATACACAGCTAAGGTCGGAGCCGTATTCGGCTAAAAGGTCACCCACCATTCGCTCGCCATTTGAGACCCTGAATGACAGGAAGCCGTCCTCCTCCTGAACCACCACCGAAAGCTGATCTTTTATCCGACTTTTTACCGACGGGTTTGTTATATCTCCGAGGACAACCATATCCTCGCCCGCAAGACGCCGGAAGTCATCGGGTCGGCCCACAAAACTGATTCTTCCGCGATGGATAACAGCAATCCTGCTGCACATTTCAGCAATTTTGCCTCGTGAGGTAAAAATAACGAAAGATTTGTTTTCGGTTCTTCTCAGGGTCAGCAGGTGATCCCAAAGTTTCTCCAGAATATCGGGCTCGAGATTATCCAAAAGTGAATCAAAGAGGGTAAGTGGAGCATCGGCAACCAGCGCGCGGGCTATTTCGAGCCGACGCAGCATTCCCGTCGAGAGCTGCCGGGCCTTTGCCGCTGAATAATCGCTCAGCTTAAAAAGTTCTAGAAGAAAACTGATCTCGCGCGTGCGTTTCCTGCGTGGAACTCGCCAGAGCGCTGCGAACATGTCGAGGTTTTCATAGGCCGTAAGATCAGGAGCGAGTGCGGGTCTATCCAAAGCGACAGAGGCACGACCGATAGTCTCTCGACCATTCCATACCGCAGAGCCGCTGGTGGGTTCGTCGATACCGCCCATTACTCTTGCGAGAGCGGATTTACCGGAGCCGGACCGGCCAAATATTGCCGTGATCTCGCCCTCGCTGATCTCAATATTAATATCCCATAGCGCCCAGGTTCCTCCGGTGCGCATGCTGAGGTTTTCTACTCTTAGAAGTGACATCTCAAGCAGAGTATACAGCTTAGGAAGAGTGGTAGTCAATCGATTATCCAGGGATGAATCTGTTCAGTCTTGCGAGAGTTGAAACAAGGCTCGGCGGGTANNATGCTCATATCGCAGAAGAAATTCCTGCTGAGCCAGAAATTAGCAAAAATATCCGGTTCGGCTGAGGAGAAGAAGCCGAACCGGTGAATGATCGGACGGGAAAGCTACTCCTCTGTCATCGTAACTTTCCCATCCTTGTCAATCCAGCCATTCTTGCAGGTCTGGCCGGTTTGAACAACTTTTACAGTGCCATACACCCGGAACCTGTTACTGGCCTTAAGCCAGTAGATTTTGATTTTTCCGGGGCCAACCAGATTAAAACGAAGATCTGAACCCGGTGCTCCACACATCCCACCCGCGGGACCGCTGAATATGACCTCAGCAGGTTCACCCTTACCTGTGGTGAAGGTCAGCATGTATGGCGTCACTGCATAATCCGGGTTCTTTGCGCTCTTGAAGTCCTTTTCCTTCTCACCGTTGATGCTCACGGCATACGTGGTGTTAGGTTCAAGGTTTACAGGCTGCTCACAGACCGTATTTCCCTCCAAGAAAGACGGATAGCCGGACGTCGGAAGCTCTTTACCGAGATCAGACGCAAGAAATGACCACCCATTGGAACTAACCGGACCGCTGAACCGAACTCTGATGCTGGGTATCAGAGGATCGATATCTTTGGCGCCATTTGTGGGAAATGTGCTTAATACCGTCACTTCGGCATCTTTACCTGTGGGCTTGACGCCGGATGTCGTGAACGTCAGAAAGTAAGGCGTTACAGCCACATTTGGGTCCGCTGCGCTCCTGAACCCTTTGAACTTCTCGTGGTTGATGTTCATTGCATAAGTAAGACCGGGATAAAGGTGGATATTCCATATGCATAGAGTTCCATCTTCAGCAAAGGAGGGCTTGCCGTCCGTTTGTATAGGCTCTCCCTTATCAGTCGTGACCAAAGAATATCCGTTAGGACTCACAGAATCGCTGAACCTGATCCTGAGCTGTGTTGTGTTCGGGTCGACATCTTTAGCACCTGTCGGCGGATAGGTGCTGACCACAGTCAATTCGGCACAGGCAGCGGATATACACACAAGCACAAACATGATTGCAGCAATTAACACCAAACTTCTCTTCATAATCAGTTCCTCCCTATAGTATTATTTTTCAGTTGAGATAACATTGCCGTTTTTATCTATCCAACCGTTTTTGCAGGTTTGGCCGGTCTGCATAACACGTACTGTGCCATAGACTCTGAATCTGCCGCTGGGCTTGAGCTGATAGAGTTCAATTCTATCCTGGCCGACTAGCTCAAAACGCAGTTCAGAGCCGAGAGCTCCGCATGATCCGCCCGAAGGTCCGCAGAAGAGCAGTCTTGCAGGTTCTCCATCGNNTTATCTTGAAGAGATTTCCGTCGTTATCAGGATCATCTACTTTTCGACCTGCCTCAAAAGCTGCAACAGCATTACAGAATCTGAGGTCTGTTTGTGCCGTAGAAACCTGTTCCTCGGGGATATTTCCCCAGTCAGCTCCTGCCGAAGTGATTTCGCGACCAATGTCAGCCTCATCTTCAGA
>DJHI01000227.1:0-1198 GCA_002431715.1 Armatimonadetes bacterium UBA5829 | reverse complement strand
GATATCTTAAGCGATTCGTTGTTGTAGATTTTGCCGATGGGAAGCAGCTTTGCTTCTCCAATTACTTCGTAAGTATCGCCAATCACGTAATGGATGATGGTCAAGCTGCCTGACCCGACGTTCTCAAAATAATAAGGCAGGCCATGTTCAACTATGCACCAGGCATCAGGTTTGGCATTTCGAAGAAGGTATTTTTTGAAATCATAATTATCGTAATCATCCCACTTATAGGAGCAATCAGGATGAATTGGGCACTCGACCAGCACCTGGCCGACTTCGGGAAGTATCCCATCAGCGGGCTTCTTATATATGTATGGTGTCGGCGCATGGTTTTTTGATCCGGGGCACGCACCCAGCATCATCACATGCTGTTTGTCATTGCTGCGAAGCCAATTATATTGCCAGGTGTAATCAGATGCCCATTCCAGTCCTGTTGCTAAATCCGGCGGAAACTCTCCGTGTTTGGCCGCAGCAATGTCCAAAGCG
Source organism: Armatimonadetes bacterium UBA5829 (assembly GCA_002431715.1). GTDB lineage: Bacteria > Armatimonadota > UBA5829 > UBA5829 > UBA5829 > UBA5829. The sequence goes on along the minus strand of DJHI01000227.1, from coordinate 712 downwards.
TTACCGAGATATCTGATTCGCTCTTTGCATGCTTCTTCGAGTGTATCTTCATCAGCGCGCTGCAATTCCTTATTTGCGGCATCCGCATATTTCATTGCATCATCGACACACAAACCTGACAGCGGATAATCCCATACCAGATTCGCAAAGATATCTCGGGATTCGGTATAACTCTCTCGCCTCGCGGCAAGATCGCCCTCAAACGAATGCACTTTCCCCATCGCATNNGCTACCTCGTCTGTCTGCTTCTGAACTTCCGGCACAAGCTGGTTATCCTCAACGGCTCCACTGTATACTTTTTTTACACCGGAGCCGTCCGCTGCTACCGCTAGAGTGCTTAATTTGTCGTTTGCACGTTCTGTTACAAATAGAGTATCTCCCGCCTGGCTCCAAGATGCTCTGAAAATATCGCCATCTGAGCAATAGACATCCTTTGGCCCTAAACCATCAGAGTTAACGACACATACATGACAGTTTTGTGTGATGTAAAGAATACGCGAACTGTCGGGAGACCAGCGGGGCCTGGTAGCCCACTCTTCTTTCGGCGATACTCTTACAGGCGCAGACCCTGAAGACAGGTCCAGAACAAAGATACTGCTGCTCATCGGCACACCCGCATACCAGGAGCCGTTTTTCTTGAAATCGCCGCAATAGGCGATCTTTTTCCCGTCAGGTGAGAAGCATGCTCCGGCTCCGTTGATACCCAGATCAT
>DJHI01000032.1:3809-5399 GCA_002431715.1 Armatimonadetes bacterium UBA5829 | reverse complement strand
TTGAAAAACCAGAGTGTATGCAAGATAAATGCTCATTAATGCCGCAATTATAGATACCGCCGCAAGGATGTTAGGAACAGGCCAGAAACCAAATGCGAGCCTTGCCGCTGCGGCAGCGAGAACAAAGCTATAAAATCCCAATCCGAATATACTGTTCGGGAGCCCGAATATCTCAGACTGAGGCGCTTCCGCCGCTGTTTCACACGTTCCTTTTCCATTGACCGGACATATGGGAATTTCAGGCGGCTTGGAGTCTGTAAACCCGTAATGAACCATCACAAAATAAAGACTGTCCACAAACCCGACCAGCGCCAGAATTATGACAAGAATAATTATCCACATATCATCCCTCCACTACATGCGTTATTTACCCGAAAGGTCACAGCACCTTTCACATGATTTACGCATTTTGTGAAGGGCTAGAGGTTAACTTACTTCACCTTCAATCGCAATCATTCTTATGGGAGAGCCGTCAAGACCGGCTAAACGAAGAGGCAGCGCGGCGATATATACCCTGTCCTGTGTCAGTTGGTCCATATTTGCTGCAGATTCTACTAAAATCACGTCATTGGAGAGCAAGTCCTTATGAAGCTCGATGTGTTTGATCCTATGAACACATGGCTGCTCGATAGCAAGCAGGGAAATCTTTCTTTTTGTCAGCCATAATACGGCTCCTGCGCTTAAATCCGGGAATTCGGTAAAATAATTCGACTCGCCATACCGTTTACCCCAGCCTGTTTTGATCAATACTCTCGATCCCTGCCTAACTCTTGTTGAGAAGGCATCGAGGTCGGCGGATGTAATCTCCGAGCAGGGAGCCTTCTCGCCGACATCTAAAACCTCCGCCCATCCCACCATCACATCCAGCTTGAGTTTGTCTACACCGATATCGGTGTGAATGCAGTGAGAGGGTGCATCGATATGCGTACCCGTATGGGACCCCATTGCCAGATCGGTCACGTTATATCCGCCCAAATTAATCGACTGTACGCGAGTGAACCGCACCTCCGTATCTCCCGGATAAACGGGCATTCCGATATCGATAGCATATGACAGATCGATTATTCTCCTCAAAGCACTCATCCTCCATCTTGTAACAAGTATACCCCGCAATTCGACTCTCGCCAACCGTTTCTGGTGACGGGTGTTAGGTGTTGGATGTTGGGGACAGGTTTTTTGAAGAGGCTATCAATACCATGGATGAAAAGATAGGCTTTTTCCCCTGTAAATTCGGTCTGCGTGCCTAAAGGATATGAGCGAACTCGCCGAAACTATAGTATGTGTCGACAGACTTCCCGGAGGTAGCTTTATAATGGCCTCTGATAAAGGCGCTCCCAATGATGGAATGGACGAAAGACTAGCCCAGGCGCGCGATGCTGCGCTTTTTGACAGCGAAGAAGTAATCGCCCAAGAAACCGGCGATCAAGGCCAGGCCATCGTAATTACAAACAACCGAATTTTAATAGTCAAATCAGGACTGACCGCAACAGGTGTACTCAACGGCTCAAGCGTGGGTTCTTTTCCGTTTGAGAAAATCACTGTCGTCAACCTGAGAAAAGGCCCTATGGGCGCGGTTATCCAGATTATGAC
>DJHI01000032.1:0-3785 GCA_002431715.1 Armatimonadetes bacterium UBA5829 | reverse complement strand
CTGCGGCTCCCACAGGCGGCGGTACGCCTGACAATATCATTGTCTTCAGCGGCGATCAACGCATCAAGAAATGCGACGACATCGCCGATAAAATAGAATCCGCTTTGGGCAAGCCAGTTGTGAGGTTCGAGCCCAGATCCGCCGTCCAAAGCGAGGAACCTGCTGATTCTGCCCCCAGCCAGTCCGAAAAAGTGGTTGAAGAAGAGCCGAAGAAAATGAGGGGCGGTCGAGAAGCCAAATCGCTCGCGGAAGAGATGTTCGAGGAGATGGCAGCAACCGAATCCGAGCCGCCTGGACCCGAACCAATGGCCGCCGAGCCTGTCGAGGTTCAAGAACCGATAGCTGCATCTTTTGTTGAAGAGATGAAGCCGGAAGCCGAACCTACTCCAGCCGAGCTGATGATAGAAGCAGTGGCAGAGCCGGAAGAACCAGAGCCCGTTGTCGAGCAAGTTGAAACGGTTGAGGAAGAACCGGAAGCGGAGGGCGTTGAAGCTTTGATTGAAACACATGAAGGCTTCAGACCCAACCCAAATCTTCCGAAACCGGTAAAAAAGAAATCGAGATCAAGCAGGTCATTTATGCTGGTTGGCGGGCTTATGATACTGGTGCTTGTTGGTATGGCGGTTACATCGCCTCTAAGGCATCCCAAGCCTCTGCCTTCAGTCGAAATTAATGTTGCGAATATCACTGAAAATAAAGATGCGGCTCGAAAGCAGTTGACTGAGGTCCAAAACTATCGCACTCAAGTGCTTGACATAATGGATGCTTCCGATAAAGAGGCCAGCGCGCTCTCTGTAGCGGTACATTCCGGTAAGGGAGCTGTCACGTCTGCTGCCGGTAAGAATCTCTCTTACAAAGCCTGGCAGCAGATCAGAAAGCTCAAGGTTCCTCCCGGGCTTGCAGGCGCGAAAGAGAATCTGGTTCTTGGACTGTTTACTCGTAAAAACGCCGTAGCCAACGCCCTGAGTGTGGGACAGGTAGATGCGTCCAATGTAAATGCCAGGCTGAGTGAGTCAACTGTCTTGATTAAAAAGGGTCTTGAATCTATCGACAATATGGAAGCAGACCTGAATAAGCAGCTTTACGGCACTCCGGAGAAGACTGAAAAATCAAAATAAGCAGTATTCACAACCTGTGAACAACATTTAACTGAAATATACCGGGTTTTTAGGGGAATTTCGGCCTGGTTGTTGTCTTATAATTATGGAAGGCAAAACTGGGTGATGGTTGTTGGGTATTAGGTGTTAGCAAGGCTGGGATGATAATTCCCGGCCTTTTTTGTTGACTGAAATCAGGTAGATAACTCAGCTTCTAGTTTTGGTGTTTCGGGACTTTAGTCCCGAAACGAACAAACGTAATTTATTCCTCCAGGTATCTTAATCTGGAGGAATTTTTATTGACTCCAATTTTCTTAAAAGGAGAAGAGATGAAAGCCAGAAGACGCGCTGCTATTGAACTACTTATGTGCTACCCGGATACGGTTGTTGCGGAGATGCTTGGGATAAGGCTGTCGACCCTGAGACAATGGATGCAGGATGAAACATTTTCGGCAGCACTCCGCGAGCGAGAGAAAGAACAGGCAGCCGGCTTCAAAAGGCTTGCCAGGCAGGCAGCTCTCAATGCGGCTTCTACTCTTTGTCAGATAACCGGCGAATCTGCAAAATCCGACGGTAAAATACTCCTTGATATCCTTAAAGCAAGTGGAGCGTTCGAGGCCGATGAGGTAGACCCGGGAGATGCACTCGCTGAGATAATCAAACGCGCATCGGGAGGTGACGGCGATGACCTCTGACTCGGCGATTCGGTTGAATCTGGCGAAAGCGATTTGGGGCTGGAAACCACATGAAACCCAGAAGCTCTGGATGCTCAGCGAGGCGAAGGTGAAGGTGGCATCGTGCGGCAGACGTTGGGGAAAGACAGAATCCGCGGCTGTGGATGCTGCGACAATGGCAATCATCCATCCTGGAAGCATCCAAATGATCGTCTCGGCGACCTATGATCAGGCGCGATTGATTTTCGATAGCGTCGAACGGCTCATAATAGGATCGCCGATTTTGCGAAAGCAGGCCAGGGTCGTGCGCACACCTTATCCAAAACTCACGATTAACGGCAGCGTAATTAGCGCCCGGACAGCCGATGAGGATGGTCGCAATTTGCGAGGTAACTCGGCGGACAGGGTGATAGTCGATGAGGCTGCCTATGTCCGGGATTGCGTGATCCAGGAGGTCATTTCGCCCATGCTCGCTGATAGAGACGGCCGCCTAGTGATGATATCGACGCCATTCGGTAAGAATCATTTCTATCAGGCGTTTATGAAGGGAGTGGGAAGTGGGGAGCCGAGAGCAAAGAGTAAGGAACGCCACGCCTCGTTCACATTTCCATCCTGGACAAACCCGCATATCAGCCGTGAGTATATCGAGCAGCAGAGGTTGGAGATAAGCCCGAGGCAGTTCGCTGTCGAGTATGAAGCTGCCTTCATCGACGATCAGAGCTGCGTGTTCTCTTGGGAGGAAATCGAGTCAGCTACTGCTCATGCTCCCTCCGAAGTTGTGGAGGATAATTGTGTGGTCGCGGGGATAGACTGGGCGCGTTACTCAGACTATACAGCGGTTGTTGCTATGCGGGTTACAGATTCAGGCTGTGAGGTTATCGGCATAGACCGGTTCAACGCAATGGGATGGAGCCAGCAGATAGATCGAGTCGTCGATTTTCTGCGCAGATATGGGGTGAGTTCCGTGCTGACCGACCAGACCTCGATAGGCGACCCGCTCCTTGAGCAGCTCAGATCCAAACTCTGGCAGAGCGGCGCGGATATATCCGTTGATGGTTACGGGTTCACTAATCAATCCAAGCGAGACCTTATAGAGAACCTTTCTCTGAAATTTGCTCACAAAGGCATATCTATCCCGCGCGATGAGACTCTTATGCGCGAGCTTCAATACTTTGAGTATGAACTGACAGACTCGGGTAATGTGCGTATGAACGCCCGCTCAGGCCATCACGACGATCTGGTAATCGCTCTCGCCCTCGCCTGCTGGCAGTCCAAAACCTCCGGTGCTGCAGGAAGGTATTTAACGAGGAATGGCAGGGTGGCTGTGGGAGGATGGTAAAAATGCGGTTGCTCTGCTATTGTTGGCACCCAGAGTTGGTATAACTAATTCAGTGCAAACTTTGGGAGGGTCATTATGCCTAACAACAATAATGCGGATAATCTGATGCGGGCGAGTGTGGCTGAGTTTGTGGGGACGTTTATCCTCGTCTTTGCAGGCACGTCCGTTGCGACCTCGGCTATTCTAAATCGACCTATAGCCGGTCTTCCGCTAAACTCACTTTCGGTGGGTCTGACATTCGGGCTGGTGCTGGTGGCGCTGATCGGAGCGCTCGGGCATATATCCGGCGCGCATTTTAACCCGGCGGTCACTATCGGCCTTTTCAGCATAGGCCGGTTTCCTGGTAAGTATGTGGTGAGCTATATCATAGCTCAGATAGCCGGGGCGATTGCCGCGTCGGCAGCCGTATGGGCGACTTTCGGCGATGCGGCGCGCAATTTGGCATACCTTGCAGCCACTTATCCGACTCCGACTGCCAGCGAACCACAGGCATTTCTGATGGAGGTCATAATAGGCTTCATACTGCTCTTTACGATAGTCGCGATTTCTACCGACGAGAGAGCAAATTTGACCACCGCGAGCCTTGCCATCGGATTCGCTCTCGGTGTGGGAGTTCTGATCGGCGGGCCTGTGAGCGGAGGATCGGTAAATCCGGCAAGAACGCTCGGACCGATG
>DJHI01000069.1:12684-18369 GCA_002431715.1 Armatimonadetes bacterium UBA5829 | reverse complement strand
CCGCTCAGTTTCTCTGCGGCGGATATACTCGTCCCGACGATATTTTCGCCTTGTATACGCTCCAACTCCATCACCCGCAAGGATTATATAACAATAAGTGAGCAGTTGGCAAGGATTACAAGCTCAACTTAAGAAAAAAGTGTTTGTTTGTGCAGTTAAGAAACTTGTTTTGCTTCTCTGCAGGAGTTGTTATAATGGAATTGATAATAGATGTGGCATTAGATTTACAGGAGGGCTTGAATATGAAGCGTGTTTTTCTTGCAATGTTGATTTGGGTTATTGCTTCGATACCTGGATTTTGCGCGACAGCTGTCCTCGATATAGCTCAGAAGACACTTACATGCGACTTACCAACAATCGACTGTAAAGCGCCTCATTTTGATGGAGAGCAGATATGTCTTTATATCATTAATAAATCTATGCAGAGCCAAGATTTTTATCTTAAAGCAAAAGGCTTGAAATCCCAGGATTATGACATATACGTATATGGAAGCTATTTAGGTAAAAGAAGTAGTGGACAATTATCGGAAGGGATAAAGATGAATATCCCCGGAACAGTAGGTGTGCCTGACTGTATGCGTTGCCTTAATGCTTTAAAGGATAATATAAAGCCGGAGATAGATAGATTGGCTCCACTAAAAGATAATGAGTCTCAGAGAGTGCTGTGGACCTTAAGGCAGGCAGATGACTGGGTTCAATCCGGATTGCGATTAGAGGCAGCCTATAGATCATTGGATATGATTATTTCTCCTGAAGATATGGTTCTCAAAAAAGTCAGTGTTAGGTCACGAGCCGATGCAGATGGCACTGTAAAAGCAATTTACAGTGCATGTGAGCTTCTGCAGCACGCGAGATCGAGGATGTATGAAAAGATTACTGATCCGGTATTAAGAAATAGAGCGGTGGAAGTTATGACCCCGGTTACGTTTACGCCTGTTTATCAGATGAAAGACGGCAAACCGTATGTGACTGCGGTGGTTGTAAACGATTGTAACTTGCCTATAAGCGGCGATATCACCTTTGCTCTGCCAAAGGGTTGGAAAACCGATGCTAAACAGCTTTACTTCAATAACCTGGAGTCGGGTCAGACATATAAAACAACATTTACCTTGATCGCTCCCTCAGAGACTGATGCAGCGCCTCAGGAACTGCCTATAGCGGCAAATATTTCGCTGAATGAAGGAAAATTTGAAGCGAAGTTGAAGCTCAGAGTAGTTCAAATGCTGGGCAGCTAAGTTACATTTTGACTCTTAAGCTTTTTGACGTTTTACTCATCCACTGTTGGGGGCAATTTTGATAGATCTTCTTAATAAAGCTCTGGACGACCAGGGGCTGGTGCAATCTTTTTCGGGAGTGCGCACTGTTTTTGGCCACGGTCCAGAGATATCCTCGGAACACCAGGCGCTTGCCTGGGCCTATGGTTCCTGCTATATAAGGACCTCTGTTAAGGTAAACGAACCACTTCTCCTGCTTGGTCGTGACCCGAGACCGACGGGTGTCGAACTTGGCAAGGCGCTGGCGAAAGGATTCATGGCCGGCGCTGCATCAATGGGGTACAAACCTAGAATCGTAGACCTTGGGATAATTACCACTCCTCTCGCCGAGACTGCTGTAAGAGCGTTGAAAGCCGATGGTGGTGTAATAGTTACGGCAAGCCATAATCCGATTGCNNCATAATGGATTTAAATTCCTTACAGGCTGTTCGAATGGGGATGATAAGGAGTCGGCGCCGCCCGGAGCGCTGCTTTCCGCGTCAAAAATGGCGCATGTAATATCCGAAGTATCCTCTTTAGCCGAAACAAGTGACGCTGATTTCTCGAAATATATATCATCCATAAAAGAAAATGACCTTGAAGCTGCATTAACCAGACCTGATAATGAGTCATCGCGTATTCAGGCTGAAAGAGCCTATCTGGATGTTATAGGCCGTGACTGGGGAATAGCTCCTCACTGCCTGAAACCTCTAACACTTGGTCCTGCATTGCTCGACCCGAATGGCGGCGCAGGCTGCGGAATAGATGCTAGGGTTTTGGAGCATTTCGNNTTGAGAGTGGCTCGTGCGGCGGCAAGAGAACGTGCACACTTTGGTGTGGCATTCGATTATGATGCAGACCGCGGGAACCTTGTTCTGCCCGGACACGACGAATCGGCTATAATCCCACCACAGAGAGTCGCTGCGTTTAATGTTGCATTGGTGCTTGCAAGACGGACATTGAACGGCGGCAAAAAAGATAAGCTCGCAGTTGTCATGAGCGATGCTACTTCTCTTGCGTGTGAAAGAGTAGCGGCGACGTTCGGCGCTAGGGTATTTCATGTCGAGACAGGCGAAATAAATGTCGTCACCAAGATGCACATGCTGAGAACGCAGGGCTACGATGTGCCTGTGGGGGTCGAAGGAGCTAACGGCGGAACGATCTTTGAGACAAGCACCTGCCGGGACGGTCTCCAGGCATCTCTATCGGCTGCTCTTGCCGAGAGCCAGCCACAGGTAGCCAGGGAGTGGGTGAGAATATCATCGAACGGCAGGCATGTCGATCCGCTTCAATCTCTGAGTCTTGAAGAACTGGTGGCATCTGTGCCCATTAATCCTAATATCATGTTGAGGCTCTCGTGTCCGCCGGTAAGTCATGCCGATCTTAAGCGCCGCATCGAGAACTACTTTATCAAGTCGCTTTGGCCAAAGCTTAAAGACAGGTTTAGTGATTATCAGTTCGAGAACTTTGAAGGGATCCAGAAAGTCGAGAAGCGTACGGGTGATGAAAGCGGAGCCTGGAGAGTTTTGCTTGAATCAGATGGCAGGAGAGCTTTTATCTTCCTTCGTGGTTCCCGCACCGAGGCGGGTGTCTGGCGGATGATCATAGATGCGGACAGCGCCGAGGATTTCTCTCTTTTGGAGCCTGCTGCAAGAGAAATGTTCGAATCGGTCGTTTAACAAATTTATATGGGTAAAATTAAATCGTGGAACGCGCGAGCGCAGGCATTAGTTGCGCAGGAGGCCGTCTACGATGAACGAGATGGACATCGAGGCGCGCGCGTTTTTGGAGGAATTCCAGGGGCAGCCGGAGGACATAAAGCGGATTTTCCTATATGTGATTTGTCAGACTATGTTGCAGGCAGGCATGCTCCAGTTGATAGGGGTCTTTGACAATAGGGGATTGGGCGTCACACTCATATTAAGAAATCCCGATACGGACGAGGTCTTTGAGATACTAAAGCCGGATGTGACTGAGGATGAAGATCGAGAAATGAAGGCCCATATCCAGGAGTTGCTACAGGAACACGCAGCAGCCGTTTAACAAAAGCCCGGGAACCCAACCCGGGCTTTTTGATTTTATATTTGGGATTCTTGATTTGAGATTTAGCTTACGACTATCCACTTGTAATTATTTCAGAAAAGTTCTTCCTAAGATGTGCGCATAAATGGAATGATATTTTTGAGCGGCGAGCAGGGAAAGGAGAAATATATGGGGGCTGTCGGTATTCCGGACGTCCACCAGGACCGCTCTATCCGACTTACCAAGCGTGAGCTGGAGGTTTTGTCTCTGGTTATAGAAGGCAGATCCAGTAAGGATGTTGCCGACGCGCTGTATGTCAGTAAGCGGACAGTGGATTTCCATTTAGCCAACATATATGACAAGCTCCAGGTGTCCAATAGAGTGCAAGCTTTCCGCAGAGCGACCAGATTGGGTTTAATCCCTCTGGAAGCCACTTTATCGGGAAACTAGCCGACACCTAGCCCAGTCTCGTAGGCATAGCGGTCGCATTTCCAGTGAGGAATGCGGCCGTTGTGTCATTACTCAGGATAACTTCAATATGTAAAGTTTTCCATCGGAGCAGTGTATAGCGCAGAATGAGCCATTACTCGCCGAAGCAGAATCCAGAAACTTTCCGCTGCACTTTAACACGCTCTCAAGCTCGCCTGAAGGATTTGTAATGAAAAGCGAGTTCTTGGAATCTCTGAGCAAAACCTCTCCATGACTTGTCACAAGAATCGGAGCAGCCTGGAAAAATGCGGAACCCTTTTTCCAGAGCTGCCTACCGGATATGTCCTGCAACACAGCGCGTTTTTCGACCATAGAGTTGCCTTTATGGTCTATATGCTCCGTATATCCGAGACATACGTACTTGCCGGTTGAATCAAATAATACCCGTGTGTTTTTTGCAGAATCGGTATTTCCCTGAGTGATTAACTGCCCGTCAGGGCCTATGATCATATAAGAACCATCGGCAGTGCGCCTATTGGGGGTGAACAATACCGAAACCTGATCGGAATTGCCCAATATCTGGATTTTTGGCAGGCATGCGTTGTCCGCATCCACACACCAGAGCTTTGTTCCGTCAATTTCTCTGCGTTCGACAGATGACTTCTGCCAGGTTCCCACAATCAATTCTTTCCCATGCGTATCGATATCCAAAGAAACGACCGCGCCGGGAGCCGTCCACCATCGATAGTTCTTATTCCTCTTGCCGATATCTGCGACATATACCCGTTTGTCACCGGTTCCTATTACAAATCTTGAGCCATCTTCAGTAGTGCATGCGTCCGCAGACCAGACAGCTCCTCGCACGTTCAAATCCCAGCAGACGTCTCCATGCGAATCAATGAAAGTGCATGTCGTGTTTTTCCGGTCAAGGGCGGTATATGTCATCGCATATTTACCGTCGGGAGATATTACGATATGATCGGCTCCGGGGACACCCGCCGAATACAATACTTTACCTGCGGAGGAATATGCTGTAACAGTTCCTTGAGAGTCTATGACGGCCAAGTAGTCGCCGCCTGGAGAGAACCTGATGTCTGAAAGGTTTTTACAGTAAGTTTCCCAAACGAGTTTGACGTTTGTTGTTGAAGACAGGGCTTCAGCTTTAGTAGACGCAGACCTGGTGGCGGTTGAACGAATGAAGGACGGAACGGCGCAGCAGACTAATAGTAAACCCGCCGTCAAAAATAAAGCATGTATTATATTTGCTCTGCCTCTATTCATTCTGCAATTATTATTCCCAAAATAAGGGCTCGATGATAACGTTCACAGAATAGCATCGCTCTGACCAGATGTCAATGTTATCGGGATGTTACAAGAATGATTCAACATGAGGAAAAGACGATAACAGTCAGCAAGTATTGCGGAAATATATGCCCGCACGCACTATTGCAGCTCGGAAAGCCGAATATCAATCAAGAAACTCTTGAGACACATCATTCAAAAGAAGCAGGCCCTGGTGAGTTACCTTAAGGTGTGAATCCGACCATTCCAATAGGCCGCGAGAGATAAGCGTATCGATTTGAGAAGCGAATTCTGTTGCGGGATCGACTTCGGCTCTCTCGCTCAATCGATTCATATCTATACCATCAAGCATTCTCAGACCCTGGATGATGGTTTCAGAAAGATAACGTCTTCCTGTGAGGTGTTCGGAAAACTCGATTACTCGCTCGCCTGACTTTATAGCAGAAATATAGTCGTTTGGATTGCTTATACGCAGTGATCGGTTACCACCGATGTAGCTCGTTGCTCCAGCGCCGAAGCCGTAATATGCTTCGTTTCGCCAATACACTTGATTATGCCTGCATCTATACCCTGGTCGCGCGAAGTTAGAGACCTCGTAATGCTCATATCCGGCAGCTTTGAGCTTTGCGATTGCGAGTTCAAACATATCTATCTGAGCGTCTTCACAGGGCAGGGGAAG
>DJHI01000069.1:11327-12655 GCA_002431715.1 Armatimonadetes bacterium UBA5829 | reverse complement strand
TTGACCGGGAAGAGCGAAGATAAGATCGATACTGATATTTGCAAACCCTGCGTTTCGCGCGGCACTATAGGCGTATATGGCCTGTTCTGCGGTGTGAGCGCGTCCTAAAACCGATAGGAAGTCATCATCGAGTGATTGAACCCCGATGCTCAGCCTGTTAAAACCAACGTCATGCAGCTTTTTGAATTTAAAATCGTCTACAGTTCCGGGATTGGCCTCTAAAGTGACCTCTGCATCGTCTGATATAGGCTGAAGATTGTTAATTGCCGAAAGTATATCTCCAAGTTGATTAGCTGATAGTAATGTAGGCGTTCCGCCGCCGATATATACCGACATTAGTGGAGAGTCGCAGCGTTCAGTTTTACTAATCTCTAAGGTAAGAGCCCTGACATACTCATCGTGAATCGATTCCATGCCTGGGTATGAGTTGAAGTCGCAATAGTTGCATTTGGAGACGCAGAAGGGAATATGGACATATGCTGCTTTAGGGCAGTTTGATACGGGCATCAGTGAGTTTTTGCCCAGTCGATGATATCGGGCTGCCTCACAAGATATGAGTAAGCGCCAAGAGCAGCTTTCGCGCCGTCTCCGGCAGCGATGATTATTTGTTTTTCAGGCACAATAGTAACGTCTCCACCAGCGTATAATCCGGGTATACCGGTGTGGCCGGCACAATCCACCGGTATTTCCCCATACTGATTGAGTTCTACAAGCCCTTTCATGAAACCTGTATTTGGGACCAGTCCGACCTCAACAAAAACTCCCTCCAGTTCGATCTCTCGATCTGTATTGGTATTAAGATCGGAAACAATGATGCTGCTGACCATCGTATCGCCCTTGATCTCTTTTACAGCGGTATTTATAAGAATTTCAACATTAGGAGTCTGCTGAGCGTGGGTTACCATAACCTCGTCCGCTCGTAATTTATCGCTCGATTCTATAATGTAGACTTTTGGACAAATCTTCATTAATTGAGCGGCAGCGTCGAAGCCGGAATTTCCTCCACCAATTACAGCGACGACCTTCCCTGCAAACANNACTCCTCTGCCGGTAAACTCAACTTCACCGGGCACGTTCAGCAGACGTGGAGATTTACCGGTTGCCACTATAATGGCCCTGCCGAAGAATACACAGTCGCTTTCACATTCGACCTTGAATCCGCCGTCTACAATATGGAGTTTAGAGGCTTTAGAATACTCAACATCTATATCAAACTGATATAGATGCTCCTGAAACTTTTGAACAAGTTCAATCCCGGAGATGTATATATATCCAAGGTAGTTTTCTACAAAAGAACTCCACATCGCCTGGCCGCCGATATTTTCAGT
>DJHI01000069.1:9162-11310 GCA_002431715.1 Armatimonadetes bacterium UBA5829 | reverse complement strand
GAGAGTTTTGAGCTGTTTTCGAGCGGCATAGACTCCGGCTGTCATCCCTGCAGGCCCGGCTCCAAGAATAATCAAGTCATAATGGTCCTTCATATCCATCAAATGCCTCTATGCGGTTATCAACTCGTCCAATTTAGTTCTGTTAAAACCGACAATCACATGCCCATCCACCTCAATCACCGGCACACCCAACTGACCTGACTTCTGAACCATTTGATTTCTGGCTTCGAGATCGGTAGCAACATTATATTCAGTAAAATCGATGCCTTTTTCTTTAAGAAAATCCTTTGCCTGCCGACAATATGGGCAGGTAGGAGTGGAATAAACTGCTACTTTTTTATGCTCAGCCATTTTGAACCTCCAAAGGCGTTTTATTTGGGTATACCCGCCTAAGTAGGGTTTGTAACCGTAAATGATGAGTGCCTATTGCACTTTTACGGTGGAAGTGTTATATTAGTAAGGTTCTTTATATGAGCAAGGACAGGGGGTGAAACCTAGTTGCCGAATATCAAATCAGTCGTTAAAGACGTCAAGAAGTCTCGTGAGCTCAGAATGCGCAATCTGGATACCAGATCCAGGATCAAGACCTTTGTCAAGAAGACCAAGGCCGCTCAGGATACCACAGAGGATACAGCAGTTGCGCTCCTTAACGAGACTGTGAGCATAGTAGATAAGGCTGCAAAGCGCGGCATTATCCACCCGAATGCGGCAGCTCGGCGAAAGTCGAGGCTTATGAAACGCGCACACTATAAAGCAAACGCGCAGGCATAGCCTGACAGAGTATAACATTTTTCAAAAAAGAGAGGAGCTTAATTGCTGCCTCTCTTTTTATCAAAAGGGGATACTGCAATGCAAAGATTAGTTGTTGTCTTCATTCTTGCCTTCTGCCTAATAGGAAGCAGTGTTTTTGGAGCAGAAATTCATACAGCCGCAGCTAAAGGCGATCTTGCCGAGGTCGAAAAGGTGCTTAAGTGGGAACCGGCACAGCTAAATCTTGCAGATAAAGACGGTGCAACCGCACTCCATCATGCGACTGCAAAAGATCATCTTGCGGTCATTAAATTCCTCATAGAAAAGAAAGCGGATGTCAACGCAAAAAAGAAAGATGGAGTTACTCCTCTCCACATAGCAGCCGCTTTAGGATATAAAGATATTGCCGCCGCACTTCTCGATGCCAATGCCGATCCTTCTGCGGTCGATAAAAAGGGCAGAACTCCTCTTTCTCTGGCTAAAGCCAATAGAAAGAAGGAAGTTGAAGACTTATTAAGGGAGAGTCTTTCCCATACGAAAAAAGTTAAGCAAGATCATATCGTCCCTCCATCGGCTCCATCAAACATTCAGCAGTCCTCGGTAAAGGATATAAAGTCCTTGGCGGAGGAATTTATAGATCATATCGTTAAAGGCGAATATTCCACTGCAAACAATTATATGAATAGTGAGATGCGGTCACTTATGCCTGCTCCGAAGATGGAACAGACCTGGAAGACAATAGAGTCACAGGCGGGCAAGTTCAAAGGCCGGATTGAGACAAAGAAAGAAAATATCAAAGGTTTTGATGTGGCTCTGGTCACCTGTCTTTTCGAAAAGACAAAGCTTGACGCGCAGGTTGCTTTCGATTCAAACAATCTGATTTCCGGCTTCTATATGGTGAGTCCAAAATAACTCAGATTGCCCGGCCGAGCAATACACCGGCCACCATTGCAACCACGCCTAATAATACCTGGCCGCCTATGTTTCCTATAACATGAGCCCACTGCTGGGTCTGCACGAGCTTTGCTGTGTCGAAAGCGAATGTCGAGAATGTAGTGAAAGCGCCCATAAATCCCACGAGCAGGATTGTGCGTGTTTCATGGTTGAGGTTAAAGCGAGATTGCGCCGAGGCATAGAGAAGTCCGAATAAGAAACTTCCGATGATATTGACCGCAAATGTCCCGATTGGCAGAGGGCAGCTTTTGAATTTACCTGCGATTTCGCAGATAAGATAGCGGCTGACTGTCCCGCACGCGCCAGCGAGTGAGAGCCATAAGACTTTCGTGAGCATGACTAATTATTCTCCCTGCAATGAATATCATTGTAGGAGTCATCAGCCCTGCCGGACACTTAATGGCGGACTCCATCGCCAAAATTATTATATCACATTTTTAATTT
>DJHI01000069.1:8617-9155 GCA_002431715.1 Armatimonadetes bacterium UBA5829 | reverse complement strand
TTTCCCCGTCTATTCGCCGTATATTTTGCCTCTAAACGGCCTGCGGGCATATATGGTGTAACCAATGACAATACTCATTCCTATTAATGTTATCGGAAGCATGACGAGCAGCGTTAGATGAGATGATGAAGAATTGAAAGCCGTTAAATTATTCCCAGGAGAGTTGAGAGATGGAATAAGAGTAGGATACAGGGCAATACTTATCGTCGCAATAACTCCAATTGCCGATATTGTTGAAGTTATCATTGCTTCCTTTTCACTGAAAATGCCTGTGGCTATTATAGCGAGAAATGTGAGGATAGGTATGATCCACAGGCTAGGAATCTGAACGTAATTCGAGATCAGATGTCGCTGAGTAAAAAGAGTTGCTAATACAACAAAAATAAATAGCATCACAAAAACGATGCAGCTTCTCATAGAGCACTTTTTCATCCATTGAGATAAATCGCCTTCAGACTTTACTGCTCCAAAAACGGCGCCGTGCATTGCAATCATGCTTAGGCCCGCGACTCCGATAAGGATCGCATACCAGTTGAAA
>DJHI01000069.1:6536-8585 GCA_002431715.1 Armatimonadetes bacterium UBA5829 | reverse complement strand
GACTGATCGATTGGAATACCGCGCATCACATTGCCTAAACCTACCCCGAATATCAGTACAACAAAAAAACTGCTGATTCCAAGAACAGTGCCGAGAGCGCTTTTGCATTTTTTTGAGTTCACATGGTCCGGCAGTTCAATCGATATATCTCTGAATATGATTGAGAAGAGCAGTAGTATAACTGGAATATACAAAGAGCTGAGAAATGTAGCATAAACAGGTGGAAATGCGGCAAAAAGCAGTGCGCCGGCGGTTATCAACCAAACTGTATTGCTATCCCAATAAGGCTTGATAAGGCCCAGTATGGCTTTCTTTTGTTCATCCGATCTGGCGAAAAGGCGCCAAATACCCAACCCCAAATCAGTTCCAGAGAGAGTTACAAATCCAGTGAATAATAGGCCGATTATCACATACCATGCTATTTGAAGTTGGCTCAAAACGGCATCCTCTCAAATTAAGATTGCTCGGAAAAGTCAGATTTGAATATTCTTAATAAGCTATATATCCATAGACCAAATAGTGTGAGATAGATCAGTCCGAACATTATGATCGAAAAAAGTATCTGCGAAGCAGGCACGGACACGGATATGGCATCGCTCGTTCTGAGAACGTTGTATACGACCCATGGCTGACGGCCGCACTCGGCAGTCATCCAACCAAGTTCGTTTGCGATAAACGGAAGCGGAATTGCTAATACAGTCAAGGTCAAGAAAAGTCTGGAATCGGTTAACCTGTGCATACGCACTAGAAATATGCCTATAAACGAGACGAGAATCAAAAAAAGCCCGATAACGACCATAATATGAAACGGATAAAAGGTAAAGAGTATCGGCGGCCAGTCATATGGAGGGTATTTATCGAGCCCGGTGACTTCAGATGCTGTATCCCAGTTTACGAGAAAGCTCAGTAATCCGGGCACTCCAACTCTGTATTTTACTGTTCCGGTTTCAGAATCGGGAATACCAAATAAGAGCAGCGGTGCATTTTGCTGAGTCTTGAATATTCCTTCGATGGCAGCGAGTTTGGCGGGCTGAGTATGCGCGACTTGAAATGCGTGATAATGCCCGAATCCTAATTGAACAACTGAGGCGATGAATGCGATCATGAGCGCCGGTTTGATAACAATTCGAGCATGCTCTTCATTGGGTTTCATCAATATATACCATGAACAAATTCCAATAACAAAAAACGCCCCGGTCATAAGGCATGCATCGAACGTATGCAGGAATCTGGGGAGAATGGACGGATTAGCTATAGCATCAGTTATGCTGGTAAGTTGTGCTCTACCGTTGACAATATGATAGCCCGCGGGTGTCTGCTGCCACGAGTTGGCTACCAGTATCCAGAACGCCGAGAGTGTTGCACCAAACGCGACCATTATTGATGAGACGAGGTAGAATTTAGGCGAAATTTTGTTTCGTCCATACACCAGCAGAGCTAGAAAAGTAGATTCAAGAAAAAAAGCGCCTATGCTTTCAATAGCCAGTGGCNNGCGCTCCGAATACATCGCCTACAAATTTCGAATATTCACCCCAGTTGGTTCCGAACTGAAACTCCATCACTATGCCGGATGCGACACCTATTACGAACGTAAGCCCTAAAACCTTTATCCAGAGTCGTGACATGTCATCGTATATTTTATTTCCCGTACGCTGGTAGGCCCTTATCATCCACACGACAAACCACGCGAGGCCTATCGACAGAGGCGCATATATGAAGTGAAAACCTATTGTCAGGCCGAACTGAATTCGGGCAAGTATAACTGGGTCTATTTTTTTCTCCTTCGTACAAATACATGAGTATAGATCACTATACCCGTTTGTTGACTTACCCAAAATCTATTGACTCTTTTTGGGTATGGGAGTATAATATCCAAGCACAAATAGAAATCATGCTCGGGGGCGATTGGCTCAGTGGGAGAGCACTTCGTTCACACCGAAGGGGTCACTGGTTCGAGTCCAGTATCGCCCACCATTGCTATATATGCGGGAGTAGTTCAGTGGTAGAGCGTCAGCTTCCCAAGCTGAATGTCGCGGGTTCGAATCCCGT
>DJHI01000069.1:0-6509 GCA_002431715.1 Armatimonadetes bacterium UBA5829 | reverse complement strand
TAGCCAAGTGGCTAAGGCAGCGGTCTGCAAAATCGCTATCACCAGTTCGATTCTGGTCGTCGCCTCCACTTTATGTACTTACTCCAATCTGTTCCTCACGCTACAATATTCTTAACGTTCGCTTATAAACTTCTTTAATACCTGGGATGTTATAGAATTTTATTTATAATATTTCCCGTGGCAGGTTGAAACCTATACTTGAAGCGGCGCGTCAAAAAGATGTGGATCATCTTGTGGAAGCGAACTATCGGCATTTTTCTGCATAGTCTGCAATTCCCCTTGACATGAGCTAATTAGTTAATATATATTAACTATATGCTGTGTCTGATTTCTTCGAGGTAGAATATGAAACGTTGGTTCTCTGTTGCTATTCCAGTTCTCATTTTATTGGCGTTGATCGCCTGGCGGGTAGGTCAAAAACGTGCCGAAGATGCCGGTCAGATGGCTCAAAAAGCAATGAGAATGAATATGCCCGCTACGGTTACTCTGGCTAGTGTGCAGCTTCATGACATTTCAAAGACTTTTGAAGCTACAGGTTCGGCCGAGGCTCCGTTGGATGTTAATATCGCTCCGAAAGTTACGGGTAGGATCGAATATCTCAAGGTAAGAGAGGGAGATCGAGTGCGAAAGGGGCAGATGCTGGTGAGAATTGACTCCACTGAGGTGGAGGGAGAGGTCCAGCAGGCGATGGCATCACTCGCGGAGGCTCAGTATAAACTGGCGCAGGCTCAGATGACCCAGGGCAGCAATGATGTCGGGGTTAATACACAGATCAGGCAGCAGAAGGCGGGTCTATCGAGTGCCGAAGCTGACTATAATCAGGCGTATCACAATGCTGAGGCGCAAATAGCCGCGGCCAAAGCGAATCTTACGGATGCGCAATCGAGCGTTGAGAATGCAAAAGCTTCAGTGAAAAGCGCACAGACGAACCTCGATAACGCCAAAATCAAATACGACAGAATAAATGGGCTTTACCTGAAGGGTTTTATAGCCGCTCAGGATGTCGACGATGCAAAGGCAAATGTGAGCGTCCAGGAGTCGGCGCTGGAGATTGCAAGGGGCCAGCTTAAGGCAGCGGAGGCAAACAGAGAATCTGCTCAGGAGCAGCTAAATGTCGCAAAGACTAAAAGCGCTGCCGATATCGCTTCGGCCAAGGCAAAGCTTATTCAGTCTAAAGCGTCTCTCGAATATGCGCAGGCAAATGACTCTCAAAAATCGGCCTACAGGCAGAGCATAGCCGCACTTAAAGCATCTGTGGCCGCTGCAAAGGCGGCGCTAGCAAGTGCCAAGGCTAAGAGAGCCGATACCGTCTTATATTCTCCTCTGGATGGATATGTTACCGGGCGATACTCCGACCCAGGCGCAATTGCATCTCCTACACAGCCCATCCTTGCTGTTCAATTTATGAAGCAGATATGGGTGAGCATATCGGTTCCAGAAGAGGTTTGTGCAAGGATTCATATCGGTCAAAATGCAAAGATACGGTTCGATGCTTACCCCGATCGTAAGTTCAACGCCAGCATAATACAGATCAATCCGGCTGCAGATTCGACAAGCAGACAGTTTACAGTGCGAGTGATCATGAGTAACACAACTAATATGTTCAAACCGGGGATGTTCGCTCATGTTACGCTGGAAACTGACAGGATAAAGAACGCGGTCGTCGTGCCCAGAGAGGCTATACAACGCAGCGGGAATGACCAATATGTCGTAGTTGCTGATAAAGGGAATAAGGCAAAGCGTGTAATAGTGCAGACCGGTTCTGAAGATGATGACTATATAAGCATCGGAGACTCGCTGGCTTTGGGTGAGAAAGTGGTCGTTATGAGCGCAACACCTGTAAAAGACGGCCAAATGCTTGTGACCGGGCAGATGAAAGGCCAAAAGGGCAAGTTCGGAGGTAAGAGACCTTGAGTATTGCCCAGTTTGCCGTAAGCAGACCTGTAGCGGTTGTAATGCGGATTGCCGCCCTGGTTCTTTTGGGTGCGGTGTGTCTAATGCGGCTGCCTGTAGATCTTCTGCCTGAGGTCAGTTTGCCTACAGTATCCGTATCGACTGAGTGGCCTAATGTCGCTCCTGAAGAGATAGAGGCTCAGGTTACTCGACCACTTGAGAGAGCGCTGTCATCTGTTCCCGGAATGTATCAGGTATCTTCAAGCAGTACAGAAGGCCGTTCATCGGTTCGCGTGCAGTTCAACTGGGGAGTCGATATCGGCCAGGCCACTGTAGACGTTCTGCAGCAGGTGGAACGGGCGAGACGATCTTTCCCTGATGACTCGACACTGCAGACTCCGGTAGTAAGCAAGTTCGACCCAAACCAGATGCCTATTCTGGTCTTTGGTGTATCGGGGATAGAGGATCCGGTCAAACTCAGAACACTGCTGGATAATCAGGTCACTCCTATGCTGGACTCGGCGGACGGCGTCGCTTCGGCGACTGTTACCGGCGGCCAGGAACGTGCGATTATCGTAGATGTAGATCCAAACAGGCTTCAGGCTCACAATCTCTCTCTTTCAGACATCACCAACCGACTCGAAAAGGAAAACATCAATCTCCCGGCGGGAATTGCCAAGCAGGGAAAGACTGAATACACCGTACGCAGCCTCGGTTGGCTGAAAGGCGTAGATGAACTGAAACAGATTCCACTTGCGGCGCCGAACGGCCAGATAATATCCCTGGATGATGTCGCAGATGTAAAAGATTCGCACGATGAGACCCGGTTATATACCCGCCTCAATGGCAGCCCTGCCGTCGGGATTACAATTTCAAAGCAAAGCGGCGCAAATACGGTAAACACCGCCAAGGCTGTAATGAAAAAGATCGAGGATGTTAAGAAAGTCTATCCCGAGCTTAAATTCGGCCTTGCATATGACCAGGCGCAGTTCATAAGGGAATCGGTGAACAACGTCCGAGACAGCGCAGTTATCGGCGGCATCCTTGCGATTCTGATTCTTCTATTCTTCCTGAGAAATATTCGGAGCACTCTTGTCGTCGCGTTATCAATTCCAACATCGATTATCTCGACATTCGCCCTGCTTTATATGTGCGGATTCACAATTAACACCATGTCGCTTGGCGGACTGGCGCTGGCTACCGGACTTATTGTGGATGACGCCGTAGTCGTGCTTGAAAACATCTTCCGGCATATGGAGCGTGACAAGAAGTCCGCAACAGAAGCCGCTGTCTCAGGCACGAGTGAGATTGTGTCGGCTGTTGTTGCTTCCACATGGACGGTTATGGTTGTATTCCTGCCGCTTCTGCTTATGAAAGGTCAGGCAGGGCAGATGTATACGCAGTTTGCTCTGGTTGTTGTGTTCTCGCTCGCCGTATCGCTGCTAGATGCGACTACGGTCGTTCCCATGCTTGCCACAAAACTGATTTCAGGGGAAGCTCATCGTGAGAACATGAATCGGATAGGCGAGAAGAAAAACCTGCTTATGGCGGCGTTTCATAAGTGCGGAGAGTGGCTGGATGCGCTCGATTCCACATATCGCAGAGGTCTGAAATGGGCAATCCACCACAGGCTGAAGATGATCGGTATCGCGTTGGCCGTGACAGCGGGCGCGTTTTTGCTATATCCGATGATTGGCACCGAGCTTATGCCTATGACAGACAGCGGAGACTTTTCGGTAAGCGTAAAGATGCCTGTCGGCACCGCTCTTTCAGAGACTGATGCCGCAATGAAAAAGGTAGAGAAGATTCTTATTGATAACCCGAGCGTCAAGACTGCTTATGCGGCTGCGGGGACCGGCTCAGCGATGAGAGGCGGCGGAGGGACAGCAAGGCCGTATCAGGGTTCGGTGAACGTAAAACTCAAAGAAGATCGATCTCAGAGCACTGCGGATGTTATTAAGTCAATCCGAATGCAGCTCAGTGGGATTCCAGGCGTTAATGCTCGACCACAGCAGAACGACATCGTTACAATGATCATGACCGGAGGCGGGCAGAATATAGAAGTCGACATATTCGGAGAGAGCTTATCCGAACTGGCTTCGATATCTCGAGATGTCATGCAGCGTCTGCGCGGGATTCCAGGGCTGGAGAACCTCGACTTGAACTGGCAGGAGGCAATGCCTGAGATTCAATGGAGGGTAGACCGGCAGAAGGCTCTTCAAATGGGCCTGAGCTTTTCAGATATCGCAAACACGATCAACACCGCAACAAACGGCACTATTGCGACCTATTACCAGGAGAACGGTTTTCAATATCCCATCATTGTCCAGGTGCCTGAAAACCAGAGAAAGAGCGTACCGGAGATGCAGGACTTGATAGTGAAACCAAGTTCATCATCTCTTACGTCACAAAGTGTTGTATTAAGTCAGGTTGCCACTCCAGTCTACGCACTTGGGCCGAGTGAGATAACTCGCGTAGACAGACAGAGGTATGTCGCTGTAACAGGTGTGCCGCAAGGGCGTTCACAGGGCGAAATCCAGGCTGATATAACCAAGGCCATGAAGGGTGTTTCGCTGCCGGCGGGTTACCATTGGGATTGGGGAACAAACCAGAAACGGACAGCCGAAGAGTTCGGCGGTATGGCTGCTGCTGTTTTACTGGCTATAGGCCTTATTTATATGCTCCTTGCTTCTCAGTTCGAGTCGCTGATTCATCCATTGACCATTCTGTTGTCGGTTCCTCTGGCAGGGTCGGGGGTTCTGCTGGCATTGTTCCTCACGGGACGATCATTCGGCTTAACGGCGTTTATCGGCGTCTTAATGCTGGTTGGAATCGTCGTAAAGAATGGAATCCTGCTGGTCGATTACACAAACACTCTGAGGGGCAGGGGAATGATCCGAGAGGAGGCTCTGCTTACTGCCGGGCCGACCAGATTGCGGCCAATTCTTATGACCGCATCCGCTGCAATGCTCGGTATGCTTCCATTGGCGCTCGGGATCGGCAAGGGATCGGAGGTTCAGGCTCCGATGGCCACTGCTGTCATAGGCGGTTTGATGACGTCCACGATTTTAACACTCTTTGTAGTGCCTGTCGTGTATTCGCTCCTCGACGACCTCGCGATGCTCCTGAAGAGAAAGGGAGAGACGGATGAATAATCGCGCAAAAAAGCAAGCAGAGGTTATCGCCGGACTGCTGCCTAAACTGATGAGAAATTTGAATAAACATGACGCGTGCGATCCTATTATCCATCTACCTCTCGCACAACTCCGTATTTGTAGAATACTCGAACTGGGGCCATGCAGCATGTCGGCTCTGAGCGCGGAACTTGGAATATCGCTCAGCGCCGTCACACAGATGGCCGATCGCCTTGAGAAATCCAACTTTGTCGAGCGTGTGCCTGATAGCGATGACCGGCGTGTCAAGTTGTTGAAGCTTTCGGAAAGAGGGGCAGCAGCCTTTGAAGAGCGCCTCGCGCGAAGAATGAGACAGATAGAGGTTGCAATGCGAAATCTCTCCGAGCAGGATTGCGACAGGATAATCGAGAGCCTTCGGCTTCTTGTTGATGCAGCCTCCATTGAATGAAAGGAAATCCTAGTTGAAATATTCCAAAATATGCTTGTTATTGATAATACTGATAAGCTTGTCGAGCATATGCGGCGCGCAGACTCCGCCCGTACAGCCTAAAGTCACGGAGACTGCGCTCCCGCCTGCCGTAGAACTTCCGGCTCCCAAAAATATTCCGGCGGATGTGCCTAATAAGCCTCTGACAGCCGATGAAGCCGCAGATATAGCGCTTCGCCATCAGCCTGATGTTATCACCGCTGCGGCGAATGTAAGCGCAGAGCAGGGCAAGAAGCAGCAGGCGAAGTCAGGACTACTGCCCACTCTCGATGCGGGAGCCAGCTACACAAATACGGCAATCAGTCCATCTACTACCGGAACATCTGTAGGAACGGCCACATCGCCTGGGTATCAAATGACGGCTAATGTCAATCAATTACTATATGACTTCAATCACACCAGAGAAGTTGTTAGACAGGCTTCATCACTGGTAAAATCGGCAGGCCATAACCTGACTCAAGTTGAATCCAATACAATTCTACAGGTCAAACAGGCATTCTATATCTTTTCTCAGAATCAGAGGCTTGTTGAAGTAAACGAAGTTAACGTGAGAGATCAGCAGAGCCATCTGGCGGATGCCAGGGCAAGGCTTGATTCGGGACTGGGAACTCCTGCCGATGTCGTCAGGGCCGAGACAGCCGTTGCAAGCGCAATTTACAGCTTAAGCGAAGCTCGCAACAACGCGTCGATTGCCAGAGTCAATCTTGCGACCGTTATGGGAATAGACCCCAGAACTCCCATTCTGGCAGCGGAAAGCGACGAACCACCGATCAATGAAAAGAATGTAGACACATTGGTTAATATGGCTCTGTCCTACCGCCCGGAGATGTTGGGGGCGCAGTCAGATGTTGACGCTGCTAAGCATGGACTGAACGCCGCCAAAACCGGCAATGCGCCTGCATTGGCCGCAAATGCGGGTTGGCTCCAGAAAGGGTCAGATTTTCCGCCGAGCAATAATTCTCTGACATATGGTTTTTCGATACAGTGGAGTCCGT
>DJHI01000065.1:8962-10688 GCA_002431715.1 Armatimonadetes bacterium UBA5829 | reverse complement strand
TTATACTCGCGCTTATGTTCAGCCGGATAATTCACCTTCCGGAATTGCCGTGCTTTTCAAGCAGGGAAGCGGCACTCCACCTAGTTTGAAAGACAAGGTGACTGTAAAAGGCACTTTAGCGAATATCAATAAAGAGGCTTCCGTAATAGCTTATGATTGGTCAACTACCACCGGTCCATTTGATCTGCCGTCGCCATATGCAATGGCAGGTAAATCAATCGGCGGAAAAGCGTACAACCAGCCAGCACTGTATGCGTCACAGTCGATTTGTAATCTCGGTACAAGAATGCGAATTTGGGGGCGTGTAACACTCGCTATAAGTGACTGGGGATCTAATACTACAACATGTCTCATTAATGATGGCAGTAATATCGTTGAAGACCCAACGGACCCATTATATGGAATAAGGGTCATTCTTGCGGGTGTTGAACCGGAAGTATATGAGGGCGATTATATCACAGTTACAGGCGTGCTTACTATGCAGCACGTTGATCCAGACTACACGCCAGGCTCAGGCGATGAGTATGAGCTTTATGAGCTGATTAATAATTCAACTGACGAATGGACTTGCATCCCCGCAGAATAAAGATTAACAATCTTCCGCAAGAAGCTCCGGTAATTGGTTGATAAAATTAACGGGTGCAGCTTCAATTAGCTGCACCCGTTTGTTTTATTGGTCTTTGAAATAGCAGCCTATTTGGTTGTGCTGCCGTTCTTTGCATTTGCTATGTTATCAAGTGTGCTCTTCGGCAGCAATCCCATCTTCACCTTGAGCACCTCAATGCCTTTGGAAAGCTGGTAATCATATTTCGGATCGTTAGGGTCATAGTCCTCGTTATCCGATTCACCCAAATCGGCCAGCACTTTGTCTATATCCGGCTGCTTCACGATCACGTCGGGCTGTATTCCTTTTTTATGAATATCAGTGCCGTTTGGTGTGAGATATTTAGCTGTCGTAATAGCCACCGCTGAACCGTCCTGCATCGGCATTATTGTCTGAACCCTGCCCTTGCCGAATGTAGTGACTCCGACGAGGGTACCGGCTTTATCATCTTTTATGGCTCCCGAGACGATCTCTGAAGCGCTTGCGCTGCTCTTATCGACCAGAACGACCAATGGATAACGCTTGTGATTATGTTTCTCTTCAATGACCGGCAGCGGAGTCTTCTGACCGCCACGTTCCTGAATGATAACAACAGGACCGCTCTCTATAAACCTGCTCCCAATGTCTCTTGCCACTTGAAGCAGACCGCCCGGGTTGCCTCTCAGGTCGAAGATAAGACCTTTAAGATGCTTCTGTTCCAGATCCGTCATAGCCTTATCGAACTGCGTATCCGACTGCTCGTTGAACTGATAGAGGCGAATGTAACCGATACCTTCCTTCTCATCGAGCATTCTCGACTTCACCATCTGATACTGAACGACTTGGCGGACGATAGTTATATCCAGGGTAGCTGCGCGCCCGGGTCTTCGGAGAGTCAGCTTGACCTTTGTGCCTTCTTTCCCTCGGATCATTTTCACTACTTCATCGATCTCGACGCCTTTGATGGTCTGTCCGTCAACTGCCGTGATAACGTCGTGACTTCGCACTCCGGCCCGCTCGGCAGGTGTATTGGGAAGAGGTTCTTTGATATAGACCTCGCCCTTGCTGTTCGTATCCAACTGCGCCCCAATTCCAATGAAGTTCCCTTCATTCTCCTCGCGCATCTTCTTGTATTCATCGGGG
>DJHI01000065.1:1726-8936 GCA_002431715.1 Armatimonadetes bacterium UBA5829 | reverse complement strand
AGCGCGTAAACGGATCGCCGAGGGCATGCAGCGTGCCTCTGATCGCATTGTAGGTAAGCTCGCGCTCATCGATCTTGCCGCCATAGTAGTCGGACTTTATTTTCTCCATTACGGTCGAATAGGTGTCTATGATCGGCAAAGGCCCGGAACCAGAGCTGGAATCATGAGCGCCTACGATCTTCTGAGGCAGCAGTTCGAGGCTTGCAACCAGCTTGCGTATATCCATGCCGCTGGCNNCTTTAACATCATTGGCAATGAACCCGCACACAAATGCCGCGGCAAGAACAAATATCAAAGTTATAGTCAGCCCAAGGCTCGATTTTTTCATTATTAACTCCTGTTCGCCCCGTGGCCAAGCATTTCAACTGCTTCATTCAACTGAGTATCACCAGTGCCTTTTAGAGGAACGTCGACAGTTATTCCCTTTGCCGTATAATCAATACCCTTGCTGGTTAACAACTTTCCTGTGGTCAGAAGGATGCAAGAGCCATCTCGCTGCTCGATCATACTTACAAATGACGAGTCTCCAAAAGTTTTCTCGCCGATTAGTTTGGCCCCGGCACTGTCCCGCAGCGCGGCGGCAAGAATCTCAGTTGTGCGAGCGGTGCCCGCATTTACCAGAACCGCAATCGGTTTATTCCAGGATACTGCTTTTCCAGGTGTCTTCACGGTCTCTTTTCTGCCTCTTGATTTTTCAAGAACGGCAAACTTTTTTGTAGGTGCAAGCTGACTGGCTATCTTTAGAGCGAGATCGAAGTCTCCGCTTGCACTGTCACGCAAGTCGATTAAGAGCCGATCGGCGCCTTTAGATTTGAATCCCTCGACAGCGGAAGCAAACTCTGTATCTACACCTTTACTCAAACAGTTTATCTTGATATATCCGATCTTACCATTATCCAGCAGCGAACTTTTAACAGGCGTTACTGAAAATATTTCGGGGTTGATCTTTACCTTAATCGGTTTGGTTGTGCCCTTACGCACTATCGTCAACTCCACCGGTTCTTTATCCTTTGATGTCAGGATGTCTTCGGCCTCCGAGATCGCAATGCCGTTATCGATACGATCCTGCTCCGATTCGAGCTGTTTGCGAAGCTGAGACTTATTTGTCTTGCCACTGCGATTGTCTTTAAGGTATTGGGTGGCTCTCTGGAATGGATCGAGCGGAAGCACGTTCTTGCCGTTTACTTTGATAATATCGTCACCGGCATTGAGGCCCGCTTTATCGGCCGGGCCTGTTGCTATAGGTGTTATTACAAAGAGGTGCTCCTCGGAGATTCCGCCGCTCGGCACTTTCTTATAACCCAGCATGACTCCGATCCCATGGAACTTGCCCTGCTGAGCATCAGTTATGAGTTTGCGCTCCTGAGGATCGACGAATTTCGTATGCTGATCGTCCAGGGACGCCAGCATAGCGCGCATAGCATCATAGGTCATCTGACCTTCTTCTTTTGAGGTGAGTTGTTCGACATACTGCTCACGCAGGTTTTGCACCACTACGTAAAGTGTCTGTATCGGTTGAAAGTTAATATCTCCGGCAGCTCGCAAATCTGCTGCCGCAACCCGCGTTGCCGGAGACAGCACATGTCCATTTAGAGCATTCATCTGGTTGCGGGCAGTTATCACCTGTCTTGCAGCATAACCGGTGGTGAAAAACAGCCCAACAAGCAGTCCTATCCCAATCCTTTGAAGTGTTCGCATTTGCTCCTCGTANNACCATAAAAAAATGCCGGGATTGACAGCCCCGGCGCTTCAATCTATTTAAAGGCATTCAATGGGATTATACCACACCAGGGACGCATGTCAATTATCCTGCCATGCATATGACGACCGAGCGGTAATAAAGGTTCATTTCGCCGGATTTTGATATAGCACGGCGGCTCTTTTACATGCATCCGCTGCATTTGAAGATAACGGCCTTCATCTGCCGATGTATACTATCTTATCCTCTTCATTTGCCACCACAATCTGCATTTTGGCCGAAGGGATAAGACTACCGGCAGCAAATCCCGAATATTTTCTGTACCAAGGCCAGCTGCGTCGACCGACAGATTTCCCTGTAACCAGATCGACAATCACCGTGTTGTAGGAGTAGCTCTTTTCATCTTCCGAAGTCGCCAGTATGAGTTCGTTTTTGCCGTCTCCGTAAATATCTCCAAGGGCTGCTGCATCGTAATTGGTGAATGTTGTTCCAAAAGCTCCCGCAATGGCGGAACTTCTGCACTCAGCACCGCTGCCGTTGTAGACGCGGATCACGCTGTCAGTGCCATCCTTATTCTCAATCAATACGATCTCAGCTTTGTTATCGCCCATCACATCGCCTACCAGGAGAATGTCGTGTTTGGTGTCTTTGGCGGTGTACCTGGTGCCCTTGAACTTCCAATTGAGCCCGAATTCGTCGATCTTGTTGCCATTTAGAGGGGAGTAAATAGCTACTTTACGGTCAGAGGGACGGACGACCACTATTTCAGCCCTACCGTCGCCGTTGACATCACCTGAAGCAAACCCATCATATTTTTTAAACGGTACAGCCACGCAATTGCGCCGATTCCCCATATGGTCATACACGTACACCTGACCACCATTTTCCCGCGATGCCACCAGGATTTCCGCCATGTTATTGCCGTCCGTATCTCCAAGGGCGATTCGATCGCCCGGCTTATACGGAGCGTCAAATGAACGGATTAACATTCCTGATACGTTGTAAATGTAGAATCTACCCGTATCGCCCGGTCCGTCATCATCCGAGACAATTACTATTTTATCCTCGGTGGTTCGATCCAGGCAGCCGACCGCCATGTCATCCCATTGCGTAAAATTGGCCTTGAATTCGCGAGTAGCATCCTGTCCGAATTCGATATGATAACGCAGCCAGTATTTTCCTTCATCGCCGCCGTCAAACACCAGTCTGTGCGCAACGTGCCGATGGTTCTGTGCGGCATTAAGCAAGTCATCATAGCTGAACAGGATGTCTTTATCTCCAATCCTGTCATCGGCACCTCCACCAGCGAGGTAAATTCCCGAGCTTACCAGGAAGGGCCACAAGGCTACCATCAGTTTAGGCATTTCCTTCTTGAGGTCGTGATCATTGCTGCTTATCCAATCGCAGATCGAGTTACTGACGTTATCGGCCAGTTTCATAACCGAACTGTCCGAGCTGGCATCTTTCTCCCACAAGACTGCTTCGAATCCTACAAGAGCGTCTTTGGGGACTTCACCCTCATAGATCACTCTCTGCTGCTTGGTAAATCGTCTGTTGTTTCCGGTATCGACATCCTTGAACACTTCCGGCTTTCCGGTCGTCCAGGACGAAGGATTCCGATGAGTCGCTATACCGATCACCATTGCATACGGCTCGTCCTGTGATGTAGCGTGATCCCATTTGGACTCTTTTTCGCAGTAAAGCGAGTCAATTACTATTCTGACATATAGCGATGGAGTATTCTTTGGTATTGCAACGCTGACGCCCGGCGCTGGGAGATTGGTAGATGTATGTGCCGATGCAATGTCGGATATTGCAGGCCCGGCAGCTACGAATAGAATTGAGACACATACGAGCAAAGATGTAATAAACAAACTACGCTTCATGAGACAATCCCTCCTCCTGAACTGACGACAAACAACAGGCACAGCAGCTATAGCCAATAATTAGAATCTGAGTGCCCACATGGTAAATTATAACAGATAAATCAGAGGGTTAGCATGAGGCCTGGTAATGCCGGTGAATGCTCACTTATTGTCGATAAGCATACGGACGGCGAGATTAGCAGCCGTGAGACCGAACATGCCGGTGATGGTCGGCATGCTGCCGAGGATGTTTCTGGATCTGCCGCGGCTTATGATATGGTCGTCGTCGAGCTGCTCAGGCGGAGGAGCTATAGGCAGGGGTTTAGGAAGAGGTTCGTCGGAATAAACGCATGCAATATCTACCGGCACACCTCGTCTTCTCAGTCTCTGCCGGACAGTGCGGCCCAGTGGGCAGTGATGAACGTGCTCTATAGTACCGACTCTAATCATTGTCGGGTCAAATCTCAATGCAGCTCCGAGGCAGGAAATGATAGGAATCTCCTGCCGTACGGCGGATTCAAGCAGATCGACTTTTGGGTTCAAGGCATCGATTGCGTCGATCACGATATCCGGCTTTCCTATTAAATCCATGACACTTTGGCCGTCTAGAAATTCACATATAGCTTCGACATTGCAATCGGGATTTATATCGAGAACTCTCTCCGTCGCGACATCACACTTGGTTCGCCCTATGGTGGATGTGAGCGCAAGAAGCTGCCGGTTTATGTTGCTTATCGAGACCTTATCAAAATCAACCAGTCTGAGATTCCCGATACCGGCTCGCGCGAGACCCTCCACAGCATAACCGCCGACTGCGCCCAGCCCGACAACCGTCACAGATGCTTTTCTCAGCCGTTCGCAGGCATCTGTTCCGAGCATTAATTCTATTCGTTTGAATCGTTCACTCATATTTTTATCAGATCACCCGCAAATTCGCGTGAGTTGCTCCACAATAGTTCCCTGAAGGCATCCTTCGGCTCAGCGACAAGATCGGCGATGCCGTCGGCAATCAAAGCCAGATTCGCCGGGTGATTGGATTCATAACCGTTTATAATTGGGAGCCTGCAGACTCTATAAGGCTCGGGCGGGAGCATGTTGGGAGCATCAGTCTCGACCAACAGCCTGTCGGCGGGAACAGCCTTCAGCGCAGCNNAAGACGGTCGCTGAAAATGAGAAGTAAGCGCCCATATCGGCAAGTTCTCTGATGAGATCGACCGGCCCGCCGTAGGCGTGTATCAGCATCTTTGGCGGAAGCTCTTTTCTGCTCCTGAGAACATCCATCAGCCATCCCCATGAGCGCACGCAGTGGATAATAGCCGGTCTTTCATATTTACAGGCAAGGTCGAGTTGATCTCTAAAAGCACCTTCCTGCGCATCCTTATCCAGCACATCCGCACATCTGTCCAGCCCGATCTCACCTACACCGCACATATTTTCCGCTATATATTTCTCCAGGGTGGAGAGCCACTGATTTGATCTGCGGATCACAAACCACGGATGCAGCCCGAAACACGGTATCACGCCGGGCAAATCCAAGGCGACCCGGCGCACGACCGGCCAGTCAAGTTCAGAGGTGCTGTTGCAGAGCATATGCGTAACACCGGCTTCAATCGCCTTAGTGACGAGCGCGCCGATATCCGTTTCTGGCTCGAAATCCGTGAGGTGAATGTGTGAGTCTACTAATCCGGGAGAGTTCATATCACAAACAAGTATAGTGCCCGGGCGGGCTAAAGGCAAGCTCAGTTGCGTGGGACGTACCTCGAATACGTTGATGTGAATAGCCTCTCATATGCCCCTTTATCGACATACCATTCATACATTTCGGAATATGTGGAGAGAGTAGCATATGTCCATAAACCAGGCGGCCGGGATACAACATGTCCGTCACAGTATAAGTAATTATTATATTTGCCATGACGAGGAATGTCATCTTTGGTAAGCGTAGAGCGCTTCTCTGAATATCCGCTGACGCAAGACCAGTTGGCGCATCTGTAGATATAATCGAGATTCTTATCGGAATCATCCGCCTGTTGTCCCTCATATAAAAGAATTGTCTTCTTAGGGATCATAATCTTATTAGTGCAAATTCCTCTCTGGTAATAAGGTTCGCAGCAGGTCTTATATTCTACATCCGCCGGAGTACGAAGATATGAGTTCATTGAATAACTTCGCGGAGAATAAGCTCCGTTCCAATCATCCAATGTCGGGCAGCACCAAACACTCTTGACTCCACGCTGTGGAAGATATGACTGGAGGCCGCCATTACCCGTTTGAGCCCAGTAAATATAATTCCCTTTCCTCCCATCGGGACACGGCCATCTATCATTCCAGTCCTGGGAATAGGTAAAAAACGCACAGGCAAACTGGTGGAGATTATTTACACATTGAGTTCTAAGGGCGACCTTTCTGGCTTGCCCAAACAGGGGTAGGAGTATTTGAAGCAATATCGCGATCGCTGCACAGACGATCAAGATATCGATAATAGTAAAGCCTTTTTGCCGGCTTACTGGGTAATTTAGACTTCTTCTGATCGCGAAACGGGGCACTCTTCTGAACCTCTTTGGGCGATATTGAAGAACTTCGCTGACATTATATGTCAGCTTGCTTTACCTGTCAATATCTGTCAGAAGAGGTCACTTTATAGCGTTTTAAGCCTTACAGCTTTGCTTTGAATCCGTTTTCCCATTGGGATTTGTCAATGCATCGGCCTTGTCAAGCTGCTCGGGGGTGCCGAGGACAATCAGAACATCGTCTTCGCCAAGTAATTCATCGGGGCCGGGGTTGGCGATCATTTTCCTCGAGGCCTTATTGATCGCTATTATGGTAACGCCGGTCGCGGATTTTAGGCCGGAGTCTTTCAACGACTTCCCGATTAGTTCGGAGCCTGAACCTATGGTAAGCTCTTCAATCATCATCTGAAGGTCGTCGGTGTGCATTGCAAGCTCAAGGAAATCGAGAACATTCGGCCTGAGAACCGATTGAGTCATTCTCTTTCCACCCATTACGTAGGGCGACATCACCCTGTCCGCTCCAGCCATTTTTAGTTTGTCTTCGTTCTCTTCCTGAATGGAACGAGCGACAATAAACAGACTCGGATTTAGCGCTCGGGCGCTTAATGTTATAAAGACATTGTCCTCATCGGTCGGTGACACGGTGATCAGCCCTTTGGCCTTCTCGATGCCGGCGGCTTTCAGAACCTTATCATCACTGGCATTGCCCTCGACAAAAGGTATATCCTGGGCCACCAATTTAGGGAGCTGCTCAGGGTTTCGCTCGATTACACAGTGATCGACCCCTTCGCGCAGCAGATCCTTTACAATCTGCTGGCCCATCCGGCCAAATCCGCATATTATATAGTGATTGCGCAGTTTTGAAATGTGTTTTTCCATGCGTTTCCTCTGTAATGCGTGCCATACTTGCTCGCCGACCAATGCCTGGACCAGACTTGCGCCAGCCCAGAAGACGATAGTGACGCCGAATACGATAAGTATGATCGTAAATACTTTACCGGGAACATCGAGAGGTTTGACGACCTCATAACCGACCGTGCCAAGGGTTATGACGGTCATATAGAGCGAATCGAGAGGCGTCCAGCGTTCGAGAATGTGGTAGCCGAGTGTGCCGAGCGCCACCAATGCAACTAATG
>DJHI01000065.1:0-1681 GCA_002431715.1 Armatimonadetes bacterium UBA5829 | reverse complement strand
GCAACCAGCGCCAGTCTAAATTGCTTTATTGGATCAGTTTGATAGGACATCATGCCCTCAGCTAGAGGTAAAAAGTGCTAAGCCATAAAACTAAGTATCTGTACACTCAACAATTATCTCTTAAATCTTATGAAGACGCAATCCTGCATCTGCAGCGTAGCAGTTCAGTTTTCTGGGAACTGTTCATTTCGAGCGAAGCGCAGCGAAGTCGAGAAATCTTCTTTTAGGATTAATTGCAGTCATAAAAAAGCAGATTCCTTACTGCGTCAGGAGTGACATCCCCACAGGAACTGTTTCTTTCTAGCCACAGTACAAAGCGTATATGTCTCCGTCTACAATTTCTATGCGGAGACTCACTGCACTATAGGCATGCTCATCCAGAGAATGACCTCTCCATTTCATCACATGCCTTGTGCAGTCACCCGAGATTGAGTCGAAGCTGCATTTTTCATAACCCGGCAGAGATTTTCCAAAAGCATCACACAGTTCTGCAGTTAATTGTCCCTTGACATTGCCATCCAGGAAAAGTGTATTGCCGCTCGGGATAAAGGGTTTCGTCCAAAGCAATGACTTGCCCTTTGCCGACAGCCCGGCGAATCGCCTTTTTGCGAATTTTGCGGCGCAAACGACCATACGTCCACCGTCATCTGGCTGAGGTGCTGCCCACCAGTTGTGCAGGCGGTTTGTTCCCTGATATAGCATCAGCCAATGATCTCCAGCATCCAGTAATCGGCTTGGAGCTATGGCCATAGCACTATCGATATCATTACCTTTGCCACGCGTCAGCCAGGGGTAACGGAGAGCCCTATCCCAATTGATACCATTCCTGCTGAAGCAAAGCTCTATGTCCATTGTTTGTTGAGCACACAGATAGCGTCCGAGAAAACCAAACCTCCAGCCATCCTGCTCGTGAACACTCAGATAGTAAAATTGTAAATCCAATGGGTCTTCTGCATCTGGAACAATAATAAGTTCCGGATCGGCGAAATTGAGCCCATCTTCACTGGTGCGGCGCTGAATTGATCGCAAAACACCCGGCGCATTATCTATCTCTATATGTCTCTCGCTGCCTCTAGGGTTTGGCAACAGCCACACCGTATACATTTCGTAATGAGCTGACAGGGGATTTTTATATATGTGAGTTGCGTCGTTTGATTGCAGAGCTTTTACAACATGCTCCAAAGCCTTGTCTTGAAGTACACTTACATGATATAGCTCAGAGGTATGATATAAAGCCGGCTGATCAAAATCAACTACTTTCCAGGTAATTCCATCTCTGCTATCTGCACGCACATACCGGAAATATGAGCCGTGTGCCCAGAAATACATCCGCCAGTGATCGTCATCCAATTGAAAGACCTGCGCCTGATAATAATCTCTAGTATCAGCAGGCAGACCCTCAACGCTTATCTCATTCGCCCCGGCATCGGACTGCTTATTGAAGTCGTAAGCGGGCCTTTCCCAGTGGAGCCCTTCCGATGATTCCGTAACTGCTATTCTCAATCCGGCTTTACCATATCGGGTGTAGTACATTCGATAACGGCCATCGTTCAGATCAACAATGGATCCGGCAAAATCTCCAGCATGTGCACCTTCATTGGAAAGAGGTTCCAGAACAGGACCCAGCTTTTCCATGGGGCTTGGAACTAGTTCAAATTGATAACTCTCGCGGACAGATCCT
>DJHI01000166.1 GCA_002431715.1 Armatimonadetes bacterium UBA5829 | reverse complement strand
AATAAATTATTTGAACTGCTGCTGTCTGTAAGCTTCATCGGGCCTGGTGTAGATCCGGTTCACCTGTTCCTCGGTAAAGTATTTAATGCCGCCGAACTGCATAGCCCCACGCAGCACGCGGGCGGCCTTGATGGCTTCGGCAGTGATAGCTTCGCATTCGTGAGCGGTCTTGCCGATGGCGATAAGCCCGTGGTTCTGCATCATAATCATTTTGGGGTTGCAGCCGTGCTTGTCCTGGAACTTGGTAACTTCCTGCCTGATAGTGCGGCCCAGAGTGAGACCTGGGTCAACATAGTCGATCCAGACCGGCTCGATTCCGCAGTACACAATCTCATCCGGAAAAATTCGGCTCTTAACGATCTCCTTGCCGTTGACGCTGCAGGTGATCATATTGACAGCAGTGGGATGAGTATGTGCAACAAAGTTAATGCCCGGCAGGCTTAGCAGGTAGCCGTGGAATGTGGTTTCAACTGATGGTTTCAGGGGGTTTGTCTTATCGGCACGGAGGTCGAACAGGGCATCTTTTATCTGATTGTCTGTGAGGTCCGGGCCATCGAGCATTGCAAGCGCGCCCTTAAGGTCTACCTTTACAAAGGTGTCTGCAGCCGAGCGCCCGAGGTATTTTCCGCTTCCCTTGACGAAAAACGCTTCGTCTGATATCTTCGCCGATGTATTGCCCTCACCCAATATAACCGCATCGAGTTCAGGCTTAGCGATTTCAAGCGACATGCGGATCAGTTGATCCAACACCATCTGTTCGTCCATATTCGATTTCCTCCAAGGTCTGTACAACACGCAGGGCCTTGTAATCAAGACCCATCTTATTCTACTCAATCCCAGCTATTTCGTCCAGCCTATTGTCCGAACGCTGGGTATATACGTATAATAAATTGACTGAGCGGCGATTCAAAAATCATTTATTTATGGAGGATGATATGCCTTATTACAAATATTTGATCATCGGCGGCGGAATGACAGCCGATGCCGCAGTAAAAGCGATACGTGAGATCGACAAAGAAAGTGCAATAGGCCTGATCAGCTCAGAGCGGCATCCTCCGTATAAGCGTCCTCCTCTCTCGAAAAATCTGTGGAAGGGTAAACCAGTAGAGAGCATCTGGCTGAAAACAGACGAGCTTGGCCTGGATATGCATTTGGGTCGCACTGCAGCAATGTTGGATGCATCGAATAAGCGTGTGGTTGACGACCGGAAAAATGAATACACATTCGATAAACTCCTTCTTGCTACAGGCGGCACACCACGAAAACTACCATTCGAGTCCGACAGAATAATCTACTACCGAACATTTGCCGATTACGAAAACCTTCGTAAACAAACGGAAAAGGGCGAACGCTTTACGGTGATAGGCGGCGGATTCATCGGCTCTGAGATAGCGGCTGCGCTGGCAATGAACGGAAAGAAAGTTACCATGCTTTTTCCCGAAGATGCCATCGGAAAAAGAGTCTACCCAACCGAAATCGCCCAATACCTTAATAATTACTACCGCGAGCATGGAATTGAGGTTTTACAGGAGGATACTGCTGTTGCTCAGGAGATTATTGACGACAAGATCGTTCTGAAAACAAAAGCTGGCGCCGAGGTTACATCCGACGGCGTTATTGCAGGAATTGGGATCATGCCAAATGTCGAACTTGCACAGCAGGCAGGTTTGAAAATTACCAACGGCATTCATGTGAATGATCTCCTGCAGACCAGCCATCCTGATATTTTCGCCGCAGGTGATGTGGCCGAGTTTTACAACCCGAGCCTTGAAAAACACATGCGTGTCGAACATGAAGACAACGCTGTAATGATGGGAAAATATGCCGGTCGGAATATGACAGGCGAACTCGTGCCTTATCATCATCTGCCATACTTCTACTCTGATCTTTTCGATCTCGGCTATGAGGCTGTCGGTGAGCTTGATTCAAGATTCGATACTATTGCCGACTGGAAAGAGCCATTTAAAGAGGGCGTTATTTATTACATGAAAGACGGCCGCGTTCGCGGGGTTCTGCTTTGGAATGTGTGGGACAAAGTCCCTGCAGCACGCGAGCTTATAGCCGCCCACGGCCCTTTCTGTTCTACGGACTTACTTGGCCGTATATAATAATGTGTTCTCTTACAACTTGCGGGATAATGTGGAGGTAAGTGGATTTTCTTGCTTAATATCTCATCTCCTTTCCTCGAAGGAATATCCAGCATCAAAATTGAATTCATTATGATAAGCGGCAGTTTTCCACTTTGCGAAGCCTGCCGGTCTGCAGTACCAAGGAGCCTACTAAAATGTACGATGTAACATCCACTCTCCTCGCATTATGCGTTTTGACCCTCATATTCAGCATCGCCGGCACTAGCGATGTATACGCAAAAGACTGCAATTTTAACTACATTATTCAGTCCCACCGCGGAGCAGGCAATCTAGCTCCCGAAAATACCCTGGAGTCGTTCGAGCTTGCCTGGAAAATAGGCACGATTCCGGAAGCGGATGTGCGCGCCACAAGCGATGGTGTAATAGTCGCCTTCCATGACAACAATCTCGAAAGGCTTGCTCCGTCCGCTGATGAATCCATTCGATCAAAGAGTGTCAATGACATCGAATGGGCAGTCGCCTCGAAGCTTGACGTGGGAGAGTATAAAGGTGAGAAATATAAGGGGCAGCACATCCCAAAGATAAGTGATGTGCTGGACCTTATGAAAGGTCACAAAGAGAGAATGCTTTATCTGGACGTGAAGAAAGTTCCGCTTGATAAGCTCGCCGAGCTTGCGAGAGAGCGCGGAGTCGACGAACAGGTTATCCTGGCCTCATCCAAATATAATGAGATCAAAACCTGGAAACAGTTTCTTCCGAAGTCTCAGACTCTCCTCTGGAATGGCGGCAGTGAGGAAAAACTCAGAGAGCGAATGGCGACATTCCGGGCAGACGGTTTCAAGTCCATTACTCAGCTTCAGATTCATGTCACGGTAGTCGATCTCACCAAAGCCGAGCCTTTCTCGCCCTCCATCGAGTTCCTTAAAGAGGTTAAAAAAGAGATCGAGCCGAAGGGAGTTTTATTCCAGGTTCTCGTAATCGGTTCTGATGACCCCAAGGCCTATCATAAACTGATGGATCTAGGCATAATGTCGTTTGCGACGGATGATCCTCTTGTCACACTCGATGTCATGCGCCAGCATTCAGCCCCAAAATAAAAGGAGTAAAAAATGTCCGTTATAGACATATTCAAACCAGCCCCACCTGCGCCTGCTATAGAAGACGTGGAACTGATACATAAAAAATACCATTACTGGCGAAGCAGGATGCTTATCTCCACACTCATCGGCTACGCGCTTTTTTACTTTGTGCGTAAAAATCTTTCTGTCGCACTGCCCGGTATGGAGAAAGATCTTGGTATCACCAAGGAAGCGCTGGGATTGTTCCTTACCGCTCACGGCGTTCTATACGGCGTATCAAAGTTTGTAAACGGCTTATGGGGAGACCGAGCCAACGTCAGATATTTTATGGTTGTTGGGCTTCTCTTGTCTGCTGTTATGAATATTTGTTTCGGCTTGAGCAGTGCAGCAATCGTGCTCGGCCTCTTCTGGCTTGCAAATGGATGGTTCCAGGGAATGGGCTTCCCTCCCTGCGCGCGTGCGCTCACTCACTGGTTTGCTCCAAAGGAACGCGGTGTTAAGTTTTCGATATGGAACACATCACACTCAATAGGCGCGGCGCTGGTTGTCGCGCTTTGCGGCGTGGTTGTCACTCGTTATGGATGGCGCTTTGGGTTCTTTGTTCCGGCGGGGATCGCCATCGTCGGCGCAATATTCCTGCTTTGGAGTCTGCGTGATACTCCGGCTTCATTAGGTCTGCCGCCTGTCGATAAATACATCGGCGGCGATAAGCCCGAAGAAGTGGAAGGCAAAGAGCCCGGCTTCAAGCAGTTCGTAATGAAGAATGTCTTCGGCAATCCATTTATCTGGATCATCAGCATTGCCAATCTGTTCTTATATAACGTTCGATATTCAGTGTTGGACTGGGGCCCTACTTTTCTTACTGAAACCCGCCATGTCGACTTGAGCAAGGCCACATGGCTGGTCGCAGCCTTTGAGCTTAGCGGTGTAACAGGCATGTTGATAGCCGGTTGGGTTACTGATAGAATTTTTAAAGGCCGCGGTGGAAGGGCATGTTTCGTAAGCATGTGCTGCTGCACGATTTGT
>DJHI01000071.1:29227-30161 GCA_002431715.1 Armatimonadetes bacterium UBA5829 | reverse complement strand
CCCGAAACATCAAAGATGGCAAATATGGTGAATGCTATCTGACGCTATCATTCACACTGGCAAAAGATGAGACTTGGGCGGAGAGCGGGCACGAAATCGCGTGGTCGCAGTTCAAGCTGTCTGATGCAGCACCAATCACAAAGAAAACTGCATATCTACCGGCATTGAACCTGCAGGATGATGACAATGCAATAAAAATCAGCGGCAAAGATTTCGAGATTGTTTTTGACAGAATTCATGCCGTCATCTCGGACTGGCGAATAGATGGGAAGCAGCTTCTAAAATCAGGACCGAAGCTAGACTTTTGGCGTGCTCCCGCTGATAACGACAAGCATTGGGCAGTGTCATGGCGAGGAGCGGGTCTACACTGGCTGCAGCATCGCACCGATGCTGTCGAGGTCAATCAACTCCAGCTCGATATAATCAAGATAATTTCCAAAGTGCGGATTGCTCCGCCCGTATACAGCCGCGCGTTTGAATGTGAATACACATATACCATTCATGGCGACGGCGAGGTCCTTATTGAAGTGCATGGCGTGCCGAAGGGCGATTGGCCGGATGCTCTGCCTAAGATCGGACTGCAAATGACTCTTCCAAAAGACTTCGACCAGGTAACATGGTTCGGCAGAGGGCCGGGCGAAAGTTATGTCGATACAAAGCAGGCTGGGCGATTTGGCCTCTATACAAAAAACGTAGACGAGCTGTACACACCATATGTGCGCCCTCAGGAAAATGGGAATCACACGGACGTTAGCTGGGTCAGTTTGAAGAACGGCCATGGAATGGGCTTATTGGCCATCGGTGATCCGACGCTCGATTTTACCGCGCATCGATTCACTGCCAAAGATTTAGAGAACGCCCGGCATACATGCGATGTTGTAATGCGCGATGAGATCACTCTGAACCTGGACTATAGACAAAACGCTATAGGCTC
>DJHI01000071.1:26785-29197 GCA_002431715.1 Armatimonadetes bacterium UBA5829 | reverse complement strand
ATAGGCTCGGCAAGCTGTGGCCCAGGCCCATGGGAGAAGTATTGGCTAAAACCGGATGAGTTCGAGTTCGCAATAAGCCTCAAGCCAGTCAAAAAATAGATGAAAGCTTTAATCACGGAAACACAGAATAATGGGAAGCACGGAAGTGAGAAATACAATTTCAGTGCTTTCCGTATTTTCCGTTCTTCCGTGATTTATATCTCTGTCGGAAACATATGAAAAAAATCGAACTCCTGGCTCCTGCAAAAGACCTCGAATGCGGCATCGCGGCTATCGACTGTGGCGCTGATGCCGTATATATCGGCGCGCCTAAATTCGGAGCGAGAGCCGCAGCAGGTAATAGTCTTGAAAATCTGGCTGAGCTTGCCGAACATGCCCACAAGTTTTGGGCGAAGGTGTATGTGACAGTCAATACGATTCTGCATGATGACGAGATACCCAAAGCGGTGGATTTGATTCATCAATTATACGACGCGCACATAGATGGCTTGATTATTCAGGATGTCGGTCTTCTGGAGTGCGATCTGCCGCCCATTCCGATCATAGCAAGCACGCAAATGCACAACAACACCCCCGAAAAGGTCTCTTTCCTGGAGCAAGTGGGGATAAACAGGGTGATACTTGCGCGTGAGCTTGACATCGATCAGATCAGGGCAATACGCGCTGTCACCAATATCGAACTGGAATTTTTTATTCACGGCGCGCTATGCGTGTGCTACAGCGGGCAGTGTTACCTTAGCTATGCCCTCGGCGGCAGGAGCGGCAATCGAGGCGAATGCGCTCAGCCCTGTAGAAAGCTTTATACCCTGACAGACAGCCGCGGTAAAACTCTAGTCGCAAACAAGCACATGCTGTCACTGAAGGATTTGAACCTTTCGGATTACCTCGCTGAACTCATCGACGCCGGTGTATGTTCATTCAAGATCGAAGGAAGGCTCAAGGATAAGACTTACGTCTCGAACGTGGTATCCTACTATCGGCAGCAGTTGGATAAACTCGGCATCAATAAAGCGTCCTTGGGCAGGAGCAAGATCGATTTTAAGCCGGATGTCGAGAAGACCTTTAATCGTAGCTATACGAGCTATTTCCTGCACGGGCGAGATGAGGATATGGGGTCGATTGATACTCCCAAGATGATCGGTGAGTTTATCGGGAAAGTGAGCGCGGCGACCGCGCGTGGAGTGACTATTGATACCAATATATCGCTGCATAACGGTGATGGTATATGCTTTTTCGATAGGTCGGGTGAACTGCGGGGGAGTGTCGTAAACCAGGTTCGAGGAAGGACTATCAACCCGGACAAAACAGACGGCATACAAAGAGGCACTGTTATATATCGTAACCACGACCATGAGTTTCTCACCAGGCTTCAGAAGTTGAAACCTGAAAGGCTGATCGATGTCTCTTTCAGGCTCTACGAAACGAGCGATGGGTTTGGTATGAACGCGATCGATGAAGACTGCAATTCGGCAGATTTCACTATTGCCTGTGAAAAAACTCCAGCCGAAAAGCCCGAACAGGCGGCAGCTAATATTGATAAACAGCTCAGAAANNCGATATTCTCATGCTCAAGCGTTGAAACTCAGCTTTCCGGAAGCTTCTTTATACCTATTTCCGTGCTGAATTCCCTCAGGCGAGGCGCGCTGGAAAAGCTGGTTGAGGTTCGAAAAGCAAACAGGCCGATTATCGAAGGCCGTATATTCAAAAATGACGTCCCCTACCCTGTTTCTCATCTCTCGTATCTGGGAAATGTGCTCAATAGTAAAGCTGAGGCTTTTTACAGTCGGCATGGTGTGACCTCTATCGAACCGGCTGCGGAGTCGGGACTTGATATGAAAGGCCGAAAGGTGATGACCACGCGATACTGCGTAAAAAGACAGATTGGGCTGTGCGGAACCGATGGACCACTTTTCCTTACGGACTCGGAAGGGCATGAACTAAGGCTGGACTTTGACTGCGCTGCGTGTAATATGGATATCTTCCTTTGCAGCTAAATCACACTAAAGCTCCAAGTCAGCAGAGCTGACTTGGAGTAATTTCGGTCATAACCGGAGAAGGCTCTATGGCCAATCGATCCTCTCTATTCCCATGCTGCTGAATTGCGCGTTTGCCATATCAGCGAAGAGCTGCGGATTCTTCATTAACGGCTGATCCAACGCAGACTGCGTGTCATCGGCAATTCGCCTTTTTTCCACAACCTCGCATCCGGCCTGCCTGACCAAATCGATATACCATTTTACACCATCCTGCATTCCAGGAATCTGGAGAATGCATCCACCGGCACAGCATATCATGCCGGAAAGTCTTCGATTACCTCCGCGCACCCAGCATCGGAATGTCTCTTTAAGTGCGGAAAAATGGTTCGGCTCTGGAAAACCGCTGTTTGATATCAGTACAACCGATCTTTCTCCT
>DJHI01000071.1:26362-26713 GCA_002431715.1 Armatimonadetes bacterium UBA5829 | reverse complement strand
GACAAAAGGCTGAGCCAATGGAAGCAGCCGATCCATGAAGTCTTTCATCATACCGGTAACCGTATAAATATAAAGCGGTACCGCATATACGACAATATCAGCCTTCGGCACCTTCATCATCAACTCCGGCATGTCGTCCTTATGGATGCAAACACCCGGAGTGTTGAACCAGCAGCTATAACATCCTGTGCAGTGATTGATTTTCTTGTCTTTGAGATAGATAGTCTCAGACTCAGCTCCGGCATTATGAGCGCCTTCAAGAAATGCCTTAACTAATACCTCTGTGTTGCCTTGAGCCCCTCGAGGACTCCCGTTAACTACAAGAATGTTCATCGGTTTTTCTCCCTTTCG
>DJHI01000071.1:22065-26316 GCA_002431715.1 Armatimonadetes bacterium UBA5829 | reverse complement strand
GTTGTTTTTTCTGAAATTATGGATCAACTAAGACAAACGCCATGTTTTTCTGTTGAATTGTTATTCTCCGACCCTGTGCCGGCCATTTTTAATCCGTGTAATGACCTCTTCCAGCCATGCAAGACTAGCCTCGGTCATTCGAATGCCATATTCCAGCGTCAGCATCCAAAAAAATGCATCTCGCCGAGGAGCGGATTCAACATTTCCGCCTTTCATTTTCTGAATCTGCTGCAGCTCTTCAAGCGAATGTCGACAGTGGCTTTCAAGCCGTTCGAACATCGTCAAGATTTCCTCGTCCGAGAGATTACCGGCAAAGAAAATCTGAATGAGTTCGGGAATGCGTTCGCTTTTTTTTGGTAGAGGAGTCATAAGCCAGCGTATAAGTTCATCGCTGCCGGACTTTGTGATATGATAGACCTTCCGATCAGGCCGATCATCCTGCTCTACACGCTCAATTTCCGCCCATCCGCATTCCGCCAATCGAGATAAGGTTCGATATATCTGGCTCTGATCCGCCGCCCAAAAATGTTTTACCGAGATATCAAACACTGCCTTGAGGTCATAACCAGACAATGGTTTATATTGCAGGAAACCAAGAATTGCATGATCTAAAGACATAATTTACTGATTACTCCAATATATATGGTAGATCATATATAAGACTTATCCTATAATATATTTAATCTACCTGTTTGTCAATGAAAAAATTCAATTTTGTGGTTCGGCACCAAAATTAGTACTACTGGACATTCCAAATCGACTGTTGTAGCATATACCCAACATCAAACAGCAGCAGAAATCAGCTCTCGCAGACCCTGCTGCTTGCTGCAGTCAAATATATCATGCCGAGACTTTAGTCGCAGGCTTTAATAATCGGGAATCTAGTGATATCCATAACCAAACTATACTGCGGAATTGATACGACCGGTGACGCGCTCAGGTATGGGCGTGGAAAACAGACGGCGTCGGAGAAGAAGCCGATTGTCGTGTGGAACTGCACGCGCAGGTGCAACCTCAAGTGCATTCACTGCTATGCCGATTCGGACAACAAGCCCTACCCCAGTGAACTTACTTTTGATGAAGCACAGGTTATGATTCACGATCTTGCTAAATTCGGCGCGCCCGTATTACTCTTTTCAGGCGGGGAGCCGCTGATCAGAGAAGACATTTTCGATCTTGCAACAATTGCAAACGAGCTTGGAATGAGATCGGTCATATCAACTAATGGCACTTTAACTACACCTGAAATGGCTGAAAGGATAAAAGAAACCGGTTTCGGCTATGTCGGGATCAGCCTGGATGGGATCGGCAAACGAAACGACTATTTCCGGGGTAAACCCGGAGCTTTTGAGGCGGCGATGCGGGGATTCGACAACTGCGTAGCCGTCGGCCAAAAGTGCGGTCTCAGGCTGACTCTTACCAGGCACAACTATGAACAGCTCGATGCCATATTTGATTTCATTGAAGAGCATAAAATCCCGCGGGCATGCTTCTATCACCTGGTTTACACCGGCCGGGGAAGCTCGTTGAGAAAAGCTGATCTTNNCCGGAAGAGACTCGAAAAGCCGTGGATAAAATCATCGACCGAACGGCTGATTTTGCAAGACGCGGGCTTGATATCGATATTCTCACTGTGGATAATCACTGCGATGGGCCATATCTTTACATGCGAATGCTGAAGGAGGGCTCACATCGTGCGGAAGAGGCGCTAAGGCTCCTAACAGTGAACGGCGGGAACAGTTCTGGGATAGGAATTGCTGACATAGACAACGAGGGTAATGTTCACGCGGATCAGTTCTGGTGGCATCACTCGTTCGGAAACGTCCGCCGGAAGCCCTTTAGCGAAATTTGGCAGGACACCTCGGAGCCACTTATGGCAGGGCTCAAAGACCGCAAAACGCTTCTCAAAGGCCGATGCGCCAAATGCAAATGGCTCGATATATGCAATGGCAACTTCCGCGTCAGAGCCGAGGCTGTTCATAATGACATCTGGGCTCCCGACCCGGCATGTTACCTCACCGATGAAGAAATCTGATTTTTGTCTTGTCTGTCTCATCCATTCCAGTTACAATCTTATATCTATGTAAATTAGAGGATGGTTGAATGGCAGATAGACAGCGCTCCAGAATCAGTTCCGACT
This sequence comes from Armatimonadetes bacterium UBA5829, assembly GCA_002431715.1. Taxonomy (GTDB): domain Bacteria; phylum Armatimonadota; class UBA5829; order UBA5829; family UBA5829; genus UBA5829. The sequence continues at coordinate 24,176 of DJHI01000071.1, read as the reverse complement.
GGAAATTCTTCAAAGGCAATATAGATGGCGCAAACGCGCGTGAGTTTGATGATGGCAAGTGGCAGAGTGTAAATCTCCCGCATGATTACAGCATCGAGGGACCGCCGGACCAAAATAACAATCCATGGAGCGGCTTTATGCCAAAGGGCCCGGGATGGTACCGGAAATACCTGCCTGCTGTTGCAAAGGATGCGGAGAAGGTCTTTATCGAATTCGAGGGAGTCTTTAGAAACTCCACGGTGTGGGTCAACGGTGAAAAGGCCGGTTCTCACTTAAGAGGCTATACGGGATTTATTTACGATATTACCGATCTGCTGCGCCGCGACGGCAAGCCGGAAGTGGTTTCGCTCTTCATAGACAATCCGAACCCCAAGCACCATACAGACCCGGGTAATGAGGGCTGGTGGTATGAGGGCTGCGGAATTTATCGGCACGTGTGGCTAATTACCACGAGCAGCGTCCATATAGATAATTGGGGCACATTTGTCACCACACCTGAAGTCACCAGAGCAAATGCCCTTATCAATATAAAGACCACTCTCAAAAATGATTCAAAGGATGAGAAGAGAGTCTGTCTTGAAACGACCATTACCGATCCTGATGGCGTAGAGTTGGCTGTTTTGATCTCGGACGAAACGATACCCGGCGGATCGGCTGTAGGTATCGAGCAGCAGGCCCGAGTTGAAAACCCTATGCTGTGGTCTTTTGATAACCCGAGTTTATACTCAGCGAATTCTCGTGTAATTGTCGATGGGAAAGTCGTCGATACCTACAATACGAGCTTCGGAATAAGGTGGTTTGAGTTCACATCGAATAAGGGCTTCTTCCTCAACGGGGAACACGTTCAACTCAGGGGGATGTGCAACCATGCCGACTGCGGCGGCCTTGGAGTGGCTCTTCCTGATCGGGTGAACTATAAAACAGTCGAGATCATGAAAGAAATGGGATGCAATCTATTGCGTTCCGCTCACCATGATGCCGCGCCATCTTTGATGGAGGCCTGCGATAAACTCGGTATGCTGGTATGGGCTGAGACCAGATATCTCGAAGAGCCGGACGCAGCGATTCCTCCGCTTATCGACCTGATAAAGCGCAATCGCAATCATCCAAGCATAATCTGCTGGGGTCTCGCAAACACTGCGGGAAGCGAAGACGACACACTGACAAACTACCTGAAGGCGCTCGATGAGACCGCTCACGCTCAGGATAATACCCGACCGACCGCATTCGCTTGTGAGGCCAATACAGACGCAAACGCTAACGGATTCGCACTAGTGACCGACATCATGGGCTACAATGGTGGAGGCATGGGAATCGATGATCGCGACCATAATCTCTACCCGGAGCGAAAAATGCTCATAAGCGAGTTTTCATCCGGCCTTGGAGCGCGCGGAGTCTACGAGGAACTGCCATCCGATACACTCAGCACGAACAGATTGGGAGACGGACGCATAGTGAACTGGGACGGGCGATACTGCAGCATCTATAAGCTCTGCCGCCAGTTTGAAAAAGAGTGGACTCATATTGCCGAGAGAGATTGGCTTGCAGGCGGGGCTATGTGGTCGGGTTTTGAGTATTACGGTGAAATGCAGGGCTGGCCGACTGTGACCAGCCAGTTCGGAGTGACGGATATCTGCCGTTTCCCTAAGGACACATACTATTACTTCCTGCAGGAGTGGACTCAAAAGCTGATGGTGCATGTGTTCCCGCACTGGACATGGCCGGGAAATGAGGGCCAGGAGATCGATGTTTGGGGTTACACCAACTGCGATGCGGTCAGGTTGACCTTGAACGGCAGGCAGCTTGAAGAGTTGCCGAAAAAGCCCCTTACACACATCGAATGGAAAGTGCCTTATGAGCCGGGTGTATTGCTGGCGGAAGGTATTGTCGATGGAAAAGTCGTATGCTCGCAGGAAGTCCGTACGGCAGGTGACCCATCTCAAATCAAATTGGAGGCCGACCGATCCGAGATAAAAGCTGATGGGATGGATGTGAGTTTCATCACAATCAGCATTCGGGACAAGGACAGCAATTTTGTTCCGACTGCCGGTAATTCTATTGAGGTTAAAGTCAGCGGGGCGGGAAGGTTGATCGGGCTGAGTTCGGGTGAT
>DJHI01000071.1:0-22045 GCA_002431715.1 Armatimonadetes bacterium UBA5829 | reverse complement strand
GCAGTCATGAAAACCCGAAAGAATCCAGCGCCAAGGCATTCAACGGACTGCTGCTGGCGATTGTTCAGAGTACAGGAGAGGCCGGTACAATCAACATTACCGCAGGCGCAGACGGGCTGGAGCCGGGGAGACTGGAGATAACCGGTAAATAGACCTACGCCGGCGCTACGCTTTCGAACTTGAGATTGGGGTTCTNNTTCAGCTACTCTGGAAAGGCCCCACTCTCCGTCGAAAAGCACGGCTGGACGCCCCTCTGAGTCCTCAACCAAACGCGTGCCAATGGACAGAGATATCTTTGCAATATCTTCATCGCTGCCGATGATCCAGCGCGCGAATTTCATATCCATAGGTTCAAAGATCGTGTCAACATTATATTCACTCTTAAGCCTGAATGCAATTACATCGAACTGCAGGCGGCCTACAACCGCGATAATGGGCTCGCGAGTCGAGCCTACACCCGCCGCATAAAAGAGCTGGACAGCTCCTTCAGCCTTAAGTTGGTCAAGACCATTACGGAACTTCTTATAATTCGAAGGGTCGGGGCAGCGAAGGGTGCCGAAATGCTCAGGCGCAAACCTTGGGATTCCCTCATATACAATCGGGCCGTTCGCGCTGACCGTATCCCCTATCGCGAACGCGCCGGGGTTCACCAACCCGAGAATATCGCCCGGATATGCCTCTTCCACAGTATCCCTGTCTCGTGCAAAGAGCTTGTGAGGGCGCGAAAGACGCATCTTTGTGCCTAAACGTGAGTGATGGACCTGCATATCTTTCTCGAACTTGCCGGAGCAGACCCGAAGGAAAGCGACACTGTCGCGGTGTTTGGGATCCATATTCGCCTGAATCTTGAAAACAAAACCTGTAAAGTGCGGATAATCCGGCTCTATTTGTCCGTACGCTGCCTCACGTGAACCCGGCGCAAGCCCGAGTTTGAGGAAAGAATCCAAAAACAGCCGCACGCCGAAATTGTTGACCGCGCTTCCAAAGTAGACCGGTGTTAGTTTACCTTTGCGAAGCAGTTCGGGGTCGAACTCTTCACCCGCAAGGTCGAGGAGTTCCATCTCTTCGAGGAATCTGGAATGGGTTTCTTTATCAACCAGAGCGGCGCATTCGGGGCTGTCCGGGTCGGTAACGATGACGGGAGCCTTGGTCGCACCGTGCTCAGTTCGCTCAAAGAGATGCATCTTGCGATCATGGCGATCATAGACCCCTCGGAAATTCGAGCCGTTGCCCAAGGGCCAGTTCATGGCATGGGTCGCGATGCCGAAGACCTTTTCGAGTTCGTCGAGAAGATCGAGAGGATCGCGCGAAGGCCTATCCATGTTATTGATAAGTGTAAAAATCGGAATGCCGCGCATACGGCAGACCTCGAAGAGTTTGCGGGTCTGCGGCTCGATACCCTTTGCGGCGTCGATTAGCATTACTGCGTTATCAGCGGCTGTGAGGGTGCGATATGTGTCCTCGCTGAAGTCTTCGTGGCCGGGTGTATCAAGAAGATTAAGGACATGGCCCTCATAATCAAACTGAAGCACTGTGGATGTGACGGAAATTCCTCTCTGCCTCTCGAGTTCCATCCAGTCCGACGTAGCATGTCTCTGGTCCTTTTTAGCTCGAACGGAACCCGCCATATCGATCGCGCCGGAATACAAGAGCAGCTTTTCCGTAAGGGTGGTCTTTCCCGCATCGGGATGGGATATAATAGCGAAGGTTCGTCTTCTGCGAATCTCCTCGCGAATGGTATCAGCCAAAACAAACTCCATGACACAAAAAATCGCCTTTCCGGCCGTTTTGGTGGGAAAGGCTAGTTATATTATATCATGTTGGTAAATAGGCAACGGGCATTAGGTAGCGGATCACAATTTACAAGGATGATTGTCCGGTGGCTTCGGCAGCGGAGTTTGTTTGGATTGAACGCTGGCATAAACCACTGCTGCCGAAGCAACGCGAAAGGAATCTGTTGCCTATTGCCTTTTAGCTGTTATTTAAAAATATTTCCCAAAAATCAGAATTTGTGTGTTACAATGAAATAACGCTTCTGTACCTGAGGGCGAAAGCTATCGGGCAAGGAGCGGGCTAAAGATATGGCAACAGGCAAGTAAGGTCCTTGGGTATCAGTTTTCCACCCCCATTTCGAAAAGTCCGTCTCATTCTCACAGAAGTCAAACACACCCAGGGGGTAAGAAAGTGTCCCAAGACAAAGAAATCAAGTGCAAGGATTGCGGTCAGAATTTCATCTTCACCGCAGGTGAACAGGAGTTCTTCCAGTCCAGAGGCTTCAGCGAACCGATTCGCTGCAAATCCTGCAGAGAAATCCGCAAGTCCCAAAAGAACGATGGTGGCTACGGCGGTGGTAATCGCTGGTAGTTAATCGTTAAAACTTGATAGAGACACGAAGGGACAGAGCTCAGGCTTTGTCCCTTTTTTATGGTTGTATTTTTCCAGCCTGACTGCCATATTCGGATGCTCATCGGGGAAAACTGACCCAGGAAGTTGCTTAGGGCGGAGCATCCGCTGAATATTTTTAACCTGGACGACCGCTAATCACCGGATGCCTCGCCTCTCATTCAATGTTATTACCCATTTCCATCTTTCGGGCAAAACACGATTGATTGTCAGCTAATTGCGGGTTTTAAGCAGATACAAGAAAAATGGAGCGCCGAGCATCGCAGTCACAATCCCCACCGGCAGCCCACTCGGTGGAAGAACAGCCCTGGAAACGAGATCGGCCAGCACCGTCAGACTCGCGCCGCACAAAGCTGAAGTTGGAATAAGGACCCTGTGATCCGGGCCAAAGAGCTTCCTGCAGATATGCGGAACCACGAGTCCTACAAACCCGATTATCCCACTCACCGCCACGGCGGCGGATGTGATCAGTGAAGCAATAGCGATTATGAGTATCTTAAGGCGTTCCGTCTCGATTCCCAGATGCCTCGCTGTCTCTTCACCCATCGAATAGACATTCAAATCCCTTGCAAAAGCAAACAGGGCGATAAGTCCAAATCCGGCAAAAGGAGCCGCCAAGCGCACATATGCCCAGGGATTTTCTTTATCAAAACTTCCCAAAAGCCATGCGATTATTCTGGCCTGAGCGTTGGCAGGATCACCCGCTGCAAGAGCCAATACGAAGCTCAATAGAGCCCATAGGAAAGAGCCCACCACAATTCCAGCTAATAGAAATGAATGCACCGATACTCTTCCGGCCGATCTGGCAAGGGCATATACTATCAGCATTGCACCCATAGCGAAGAAAAACGCCACCAGAGGCACTCCATATGCCACCGAACTGAGGCCGAGCATTGTTGCAACTCCGGCGCCAAGCGCAGCACCCGACGAGACACCGACCGTATAAGGATCGGCAAGAGGATTGAGCAGAAGACCCTGCAAAACCGCGCCCGCCATCGCCAGCATCGCTCCTACAAGCAACGCCAGTAAGGCTCGAGGCACGCGAATACCCCAGACTATGGTATCGGAGATTGCCTGAGAGCTGGAGACCGGCGCAGCGGCATGAATATGCGAACCTATCACTCGAGCAACCGTGCCTATGGGCACGCGGCTCTCTCCATAGGAAACATCAAACGCTACTGAAAGCGTAAGAATAATTATAAACAGAACGCATCCGCTGATTATACGTCTTAATATATGAGCGCCGGTATTGGGTTTCATAACAAGCCAAGTATACGCAAGCCGAGCCGAAAGATCAAGGCGAATATTAGCTGATCTCCGGAGTATCGGACTTCTATAGATTTGACATCACCGTTATGTTAGTTATAATAAGAAGGCAGCATGTTTCGAGGAGTTGTTTAATATGGACAATGAAAGAATCATCCACTCTCTCAGGCGACAGTTGCTGATTGAGCGAATCCTCTTTGCTATCATCGCAATAATATTCATCACCACCTGGGGCATCGGAAGGCTCCATGGAGCAAAATCCATGATTGTAGTGGACGGTAAACCCATCGTGTGTGTGCCGTCTGAGCAGGATGCAAAGGGTGTTTTACAGGAAGTCAAACGCAAGACCGGCTGCGACCCCGCTGAAATAGAATTCAAGCAGGAAGTGCGCGTAGCTCTCGCACCCAGAAATGCCCGTACGGTAAGTAGGCATATGGCCGTGAGGGTAGTCCAGCATGTGGTCTCACCTGTAGCGCCGAGATGGTCTGTTATTGTAGATGGAAACCCGATTGTCGCGGTGCCGGATAGAAAAACCGCAGGAGATGTTCTGGAACTGGCTAAAACGAGGTTCGGCCAAATGGTCAAGAATCTTGCTGAAGAACCTCAATTCAAAGAAAATGTAACGGTGGATGTAGCGGCCATCAACCCTGCCCTTTACTGCAAAACAGCGGAACAGGCTGTAAAGCTGATATTTGACAGTAGGCAGCCCATAAGAAAAGATGCTGTTTATACAGTCGAAAAGGGTGATGTAGCTTCATCGATAGCAGGAAGAAACTCTCTCAGTCTAGGTGAATTGGAATCGCTTAATCCCGGTATCGATCTGGTCCATCTGCAGATAGGCGATAAAATCAGGATCAAAGAGACTAAAGCAGCCAAAGCCAAACTGACTGTGGTCGTGAGAGATCAGACAGACAGTATTGAAAAAACACCGGCTCCGGTTCAGAGAGTCTCCAGCGCAACGCTTTTTGCAGGCAAGACTGTTGAGCTGTCGTCCGGAACCACTGGTAAACGGCAGGTTAAAGTTGCCACTATATATGAAAACGGAGTAAAGGTCGGAAGAGAGATCCTCGAAGAAACAATATTGCGTGAACCCACCCCGCGGAGGATTGCCGTTGGAATTAAGCCTAGATAATTAGACGTTTATCTTTATAAGAAAATAAATTGGGGCACGATCTTCGTGCCCCAATTATTGTTTGTCTTGGCCGTGTTATATTCTCTACTGATAGAAGTAGCGCAATCCACCAGTATTACAGGTGCCACTACAATCGTCCAATATAGCAGCCAGCATCTCGTCATTGTCGTAGTATATCTGCATGCCGGAAGTATTAAGTGGATCGTGGCAAATTATATTATCCGTATCATAGCCTATGGCAGCCACATAATGGCCCTTTGCCCAACTATATGGACGGTTTGACAGGTGACCACAAACAACATGAACAACCATTGGCCTGCCGGCATCTATCTCATCTCTTATCGTCTGCAGTGTGCTAATCGACACATACGAGACATTACTGAGGCCAAAAGGCCAACCACGAGCGGCATTTCTGAGTTGAGTCAAACTGGTGCCATTCAAATCATTTCCGCACTCGTAATTATATATGCTCGAGTAACCATCAATATAGGACCAAACAGCTTTGATATCGTTTGAAACCGGTGTCCTGCCAAGCGCATATGCGGCACACATAGAAAGCGATGCCGGTCCACAACTACCCTCTCCGCCCGACGTACAGTAGGCATCACTGAAATGCTGCGGTAAGTAAATGACGGGCAGAATTACCGGAGNNGCAGGGGGAGGAGGCTCCACCTCTGTGCCGTATACCTCTATTTCTCCTATAAACAACCAGTCTCGGTTGGTTCCAGTGTTCTTTTTTGTGAGCGTAACAGTTACAGTGCTGGCTGTAAGTGTGCCGTAATGAGTGGTCCAGGCTCCTGTTCCCGGCAGACCGGGATTCACCTTTGTGGTTCCGAAGGCGGTCGTCATACTATCGGCGGCCCAGGTATCGGCATGCGCGGTATCTCCGGTATTGTAGCGTATCGTGGTTATGTCGCAATCCACCTGAAGGTCTATCACGACATTAACGGTCATACTTTGACCTTCGGTGCTGTTGCAATATCCGACACATCCATCTTCCTGCCTGAGACTTGGGTCCGTATAGGCGCGGCTGCCGTCGGTTACATCGGCTGGGCTCTCACCCTCATAGACCAGTGTTCCATCATTGCCAGTAACGGTAATCGACACCGGACGACCAGAAGCGACATTCGTTACCGTAGAGCACTCGCTTGTAGCCAGCGCGGGTATCCCCGTAAAAAGAATCAGACACAAAGCATAAAATCGCATAGACATAATAAATCCTCCTACGGGTTCAACGAATAACCCAAAGCTGTAGCGGAATAAGGTGCATAACCACCGTATCCCCGAGTGACTACCGACGAATATTGAGTGAACTGGCAACTCAGGGCAGCCAGATCGGTTTGATTGACAATCTTAAACATCAGACTGTTGAGCCCGGCCTTTAGAGATACAGCCGCCGGGCCATCGTCGCCTATGACACAGTTGCGACCGCTGGAGCAGACTGTCTGATCGACTCGTAATATTTCGGGAGTCGTAACTTCCGGGTCATCGCCGTTAAGCCAGACTCTCAGCCAATCGTTCGCACCGGTTACGATATATGCCCCTGATGTGTCAGCCTGAGCCCACACATAAAGATGGACATAGATGACACTGTGCTCGATATCGCTGGTGGGAAGAGCGCTGTCGAGAGCGAGAATGTCAAACGGGCTCTTTACTCTGGTCCAGGTTTTGCTACCGACAACGTCTCCTATATGCGGCGTAGCCGCATACTCATCTACACCTGTGTAGGCTTTTATGAAATCGACATCAAGCAGTTCGTAGTCATTGGCATGGCTCGAATCCTTGAAAGGTCCCAGCACAAGCCATTCACGAGGATATTGATATTTGCCGGGAAACGGCAAAGGCTGGTATTCAGCGTCGGAATAAACCAAATCCGTTACCTGCCCTCTTGAGTAGAAAGCAGTACCTTCCGATATTGCCCTGACCCTCACCATTTTATTGATGGTGGGTTTCGTCATCGTGCCGCAATTGATCCTGATAGTGGATGTGCTGCCATCGGTAATTTTATAGTATGTGGTGCTTACAAGCTTCACCTTACCCCAGAGCATTACAAAAAGCCCTTTGGCTATATCCTCTGTTGCTGCCAGGTTGGTCATACCGTATGGCTCGAGAGGCACGAAGGAACCGGTCTTTGTGAGGCTGGTTGCGCTGATATAGTATATTCCACTGCTGGAAGCAATAGTGCCGCTGATGCTTACCTCGTCGCCAATACCGATTCCATAAGTAGAGAGCGAAGAGATATAAAACCTTATCCCCCAGGTCCGATTCTCATCTTCAATATAACCATAGTCGGTGGGAATGCTGCCATAGCCGCCTATGGCGGTTACTCTCACATGCTCCAGTGTCACGGTATCTCCAACACTATAACCGAGAGTAGCAAAGGAGCTGACTGTATTGAAATCTATTGAGCTGTCTTCACCAAAACCTAGATTTGACGCAGGCGCATATGAAAGCATCGGTGAAATAACGCTTTCAACTTGCGCGCAAGCCGTTGATGATAGAGCGATCACACATACAAATATTGGAATTACGGTGTACTTGAACACATTCATAACCATATGCTCCTATTAAGATCTTGACGGTAAAGCCTTATGAATACAAATCAAGATTTACCATGCCAGGCCGCTTATGTCAAGTGATTGGCGTAAATAAAATATGTGCTTAACACTAATGAAATCCAGCTTAAAAGATCGATTGCAATAGACGTAAACAGTCGGTTTGCAGCGCTTTTCAGCACAGTATCTATCCGTATTCGAAACATACTATGAACATTCCTGAGACTGGCGAATATCTGATATGAGTTTTATCAATTGATCCGCCAATTCCTCGGGTTCGGTCACCCGCGCGCGACATAGATGCGGTGTGCAAACAGCTGCGCTCGGAGTATGATCGCCATTGAGAGAAATAGTCTTGACGGCGCATATAGGGCCGCATGCCGCCATCGCCGTCTTGATAAATCCGTCGGCCTCGGTGGTTCCTGGAACAGCATTAACCGTTATAATAGGCCGACTTGCATTCATAAGGGCCACTGATATGGCATAATCGGCCGCTATTATGCCGTAGTTCGTGAAAAGCTGCGAGAGCACATCCATCACCTCACCCGCCAACTCCAGATATTTGTCACCCGCAAGATCGGATAGGGCGATTATACTCTCAGCGGCCCTGGCATTTTCGCTTATTGGGATTTCACCGCGACTGATCCCCTGCTCCTTTGCAAGGTCGGCGGATATGTCATAAAACGCGCCGTTCTCCGCTCGGAAAATTTCGATCATCAAAGTAGTAAGCTGCTGCGCTATATCGAGAAATGATATGTCGCCTGTGGCTTCGAAGCACGCTATGTTAGCAGACAAGAGGCAGACGTGATCGGCCAGACTGCCGCAGTGGAGAGCCTTGCCGTTCTCATAATAATGACAAACCGTATTATCAGGACTCTTCGCCACAGCGTTCAGAAATGAGACGATCTCTACAGCCTTATCGCGAGCCGAGTTATCACCGGTTATGCTCCAGAGCTTGATGTAGGCATGCGCCAGTGCCGAATTCGAGTCAGTGTAAGCGGCGGTATCTGCTTCTGGAGGAGGCATCATTCTTCGCCCATCGGCATCTTGCCTGTAGTAACGCTCATCAGCGTCCTGACTGCCATAGGCGAGACCTGTTTCAGGGTTCATAAGGACATTTTCAACATAAGAGAAAATGCCTTTCACCGCATCGAGAAAATCTTCGGAGCCATCTATCCTATAAGCCTCCAGCAAAACCCATGCAATTCGCGCGTTATCATCCAGCATCTTCTCGTAATGCGGATCACTCCAATCGCGCTTGGTGGAGTAACGAAACATACCGCCTTGAACTTTGTCGAATATCTCGCCCGCAATCATAGCGCGCAAAGTATCGGTTGCCATAACAAGGTGGCGTTCGTTGCCTGTCAGCTCATAATCCAGAAGAAGCAGTCGCAGAACAGATGTAAACGGGAACTTCTGACCAAGTCCGAACCCGCTATACTTGCGATCATAAGAAGACTCGACTGCATCGAGGACCTCTATGACATCATCACTACTGGCCGAACGAGAGACATTTACATTCAATTCCGGCTCGATCTGCACACGCGCAATGCCGGTTTTCCCGGCAAGCATGCCGTTTTTGCGGTGGTTCAGGTCGGCTAAGCGCTCGAGCAGCACAATCATCTGATCCGGCGGCAGGTAGGTAGTGCCGGACACTACATCACGCTCGGGATTAAGAAAAGCCGTGGTAGGCCAGCCTCCCATATTGTATCGGGCGTTGATTTCGGGGTTGCGATCGTTATCGACCCGAACCGGAATAAACTGCTCGTTTATGACGGCTGCAACACGGGCGTCATTATAAGTGGTCTCATCCATTACATGACACCAGTGGCACCATACCGCACTGATATCCAGTAGAATCAGTTTCCCGGTGCGTTTTGCTTCGTCGAATGGCTCATTACCCCATTCGCGCCAGTTGATAGTCGCCATATAGCCCTACCGCTTGATTGATTTTACTCGAAATATAATACCCGGGATTTCTTGAATTCAGCGACCGTATTGAGGACCAAATACTCTGTGTTTGCCGAGACCTGCGCAAGACTTGAGATTATCTGGTCCAATTCGGGTTGAGAACGAGCATGGACCATTGTATAAATGGAATCNNCAATCGGGATAGGTGGGGCGTTCATAGCAGTGGCTTACAGCAGGATTCATAGAAAAATGAGAGCCTGTTTCTTCAATTGATGCAGCGGGAACATTCCAGCAGATCATAGCGTTATATGTGTAACCGACACGACGGTGATTGAGAACGGCTGAATAGCGGCGCATAACTCCGTTTTGCAGAAATTCTTTTGCATATGTGAGCAATCGATCTTCCGGTATACTCTTTTGATCGGCCAGATAGCTGAAGGGCTCCTCTATGAGCGGCAGATCGGTTTGGAGTGCACGCACAGCCTCTCTGAACTCTCCACTCTCTGCTCTTTCCTCTCCACTTCCTACTTCCTGCTCTCCGCTCTCAACTCTCAACTCTCCACTCATTGCCAGATATACTCCTATTTTGAAAAGCCTGAGTGCAGGCAACATCATATGGGCTAAAACGCCTCTCTGGGCAGAGAGTCTGTCTACTTCGACTTTAAGGTCGGATTGAGGAGGCAGGGTGATGGTAAACCAGAGATTATAGTCGGCATCGCGTGAATAGCAGTGGCTCACGCCTGAATGTTTGGAGACTTCGACTGCGACTCTTTCGAGTTCACTGCCGGACACTTTGAAAGCGACCAGTGAGCTTTTATAACCAAGCGCCCGGGAATCGAAAATACCGCTTATCTGTCTGATAACGCCGTTTTTCTTCAAATTACCGATTCGAGAAAGCAGGTCTGCCGGTTCGATCGATAATGATTCGGCAAGTATATCAAACGGTCTGTGATTAAGCGGAAATTCGCGCTGGATCAGGTCGAGGATTCGAGCGTCAGTTGTATCTACCTGTGTCATATCGCTTTTTATGATAGCATAACTCGTAATCTTTATGGCGGCATCAGAGATGCTATTTGGTCTTTGATTTGAAATCTGCCCAAAAAAGGCTCTCTTCCAAATAAAACGCAAAGGGGCCCGCCCTTATGGACGAACCCCCAAGTCATTTTCCTCTACCGCACTCAGATCGATCAGGCTGCTTTCTTCTTCTGATCGACAGCCGGTTTCTTTCGCTCATCAGTCAACGTCCTGTCGGCTTTCGGAGCGACATTCGTGCACTGCTGGCACACCCAGTTTGCAAGATCCTTAAGGTGTTCAGGCACATGTGTTATCTCATTTCCACACCTGCAACGCATAGTATTTACCTCTTTCCACTGCCCCTTGACCGGATAACCGGTCGCCCGCTACGCAATTTGCACGTCTTAGACCTGGAACCAATATCGCCGAAGAGCATTCTTTGATACAAGTTCAAGGCAGTATTTCACTTTGTTTGCCGCGTTTGGTGTGACCTGCCGAACCATGGTCGGCTGTAAGCACATCCTTAACTTATATACCCCATTGATCAAGGATGTTAATATGACGAAGATAGAATTTGATTAGTTCCGGTATTAGTACGGGGAATTGAAAGTCCGATCGCTCTAAGTAAATTAGTCCCCAAACTCGTATTGGAGATTGCACTTCGACGTATACGGGTTCCATTCCAAGAAAGTGCAATTTACTAAGTCAGATTTCCTCAGGAAATGTGACTCTTTACTAACCGTAAATTGCCTAGATATCGAAAACTTGATGCTGCGGGAGAGATCGATGAGCGGTTATTACCGTTTTTGATTGAAAGGAATGTTGATGACAACCTGGAAACCACTAGAGTCATCTACCTGCAGATCTTCTATCCCATCATAGTAATATTTCAGTCGGCGATTGACACCCGCAAGACCGGTTAGTTTTCCTTCCGGATCTCGATTTTTCAGAAGCCGTGCAAGCTGTATTGATTCGTCGGAGTTTAGAGAGGGACCATTATTAGCGATGATTATTCTAACCGTATCGCCGGCTCTTTTTGCGCTAATATAAATTGCAAACTGACCAGTACTTTGGGGAAGAGCATGCACCAGCGCATTTTCCACTAATGGCTGAAGTATAAGGGCAGGCACTAAAAAACTCCGCAAATCTGAGGGAAGATCGATTTCTACACTCGTATTCTTTTCAAAACGGGCGGCGAAGATGTCAACATAGGCCCTCGCGTTATCTACCTCGTCGGATAGAGAAACCATGCTGCCGATGCGAGTAAAACAGTTGCGTAGTAGAATGGACAGCTTACCTACCAGATTCGTTGTCTGAGAAGCTTTCTCGGCCATCGACTGGCCCACTATCAGGTTTAAGGCATTGAATAGAAAGTGAGGATTAATCTGCGCCTGGAGAAGACGCTGTTCCATCTCCCGCAGATCCCGCTCCAAACGGGCGCGTTCCTCAGCAGCCTTACGAAGCTTTTTCTGCTCACGTGTGAGAGCCCTCTCGCTTCTGATTGCTATCTCGCCTTCAACAAGATGATTGCATATTATACTCAGAAGACCGATAGCCGTCTCCATCTGAGACTCATCTACCACCGTCACAGCCTGATAATATTTCCACAGTTTGTCAAGATCAAGGTCGAGGTCATGTACTCTTGCACGAATTTTTTCGTAACCCATTGGAGTTGGCTGAGTCGGAAGGAATTGGCCACTGTAAAAGCAGCCGATTTTTTTGCCAGCAACAATAACCGGAACTACTATGTCAATCAGACCTGCATGGCAAGTGTATGAAATTGATTTTCCTATCGACATAGCCTTTTCTGCGGCCTCTTTGTCTGATTGCTTGCATCTGCGGTTTCCCTCGGGAGAACTCTGTATAAGATTGCAAAAATCACAGCGTGTTTGGACTGGGTAGAAGACGACCCTGCCTTTTTCATCATAAAACGAGATCACCATGCCCGTTGCCTGATAAAAAAGAGAGCCCGCTTCCTCGAATGCAGGCATGCTTAGTAGATCACATAGATTTACTTCGCCCACATCCTGCCTCCGCCGCGATACTCACTCGGTCTGACTCCAGTTTCCTTGAGAAATGCCTGGCTGAAATAGTTCAGGTCATCGTATCCGACCTCCAGCGCAATCTCTGAAAGATTTAATGCGGGGTTTTGAAGCAGTTCTTTAGCTCTTGCGATGCGTACTGAGCGAAGGTATGCTCTAAAAGACAGCCCAAATGCCGACTTAAATATTGAACCGACATAACTAGCGCTCAAATTTACTTGAGAAGCAACAAGCTCAAGGGTTAGTTTTTCACTATGGTGCTGATCGATAAATACTCGGACTCTTTTGGCAATGATTGTGTTCCTATCTCGATCGGCAGGAGCAGCATCTGCAACCGCACTCGGCATAACGGCTTTAATATGCTTTTTAAGTTTGTCTCTCTCTAGTTCATCAATGCGCTGAGATTGGAGATCAGCGATTACATGGCGTAAAGTGGATAAGAGCTCTTTACAATCGATTGGTTTCAATATATAATCAGCCGCTCCAAGCCTTATTGCATTCTGAACGTATTCGAACTTGTCGTACGCAGTCAGATAAACAACCCGTGGATAGTAATCCAGTGTCTCTCTAAGTCTGGATGCAAGTTCGAGGCCGTTCATATCATCCATATGAATGTCCAGCAGGCAAATATCCGGGTGAAGCTGAAGAATCAGGTTGAGCGCTTCAGACCCTGATCTGGCGATGCCAATTAACACTATAGGCAGATTCGACTCATCAAAAAACTGCTTGAGCATTTGATGGACTATAGGTTCATCATCAACTGAAACTATACTGTAACTTGACTTTTGGTTTGCGTACATCTTAACACAGCTCATCCTTTTGGTCTCTGGTCATAAGGTCACAGACGGCTTGTTTGGCCGGTTTGCTTTCAAAGAGAACTGCATGAATCTGTTCTGTAATCGGCATGTATATTCCATGTTTTTGGCCGAGAAGATAAGCAGCTTCGCAGGTAGGCATACCCTCGGCTACCTGTCCCAATGCACTGAGACTTTCTTCCAGCCCTTTGCCTTCTCCCAGCATCATACCGAGACGCAAATTTCGAGAAAGGCGACTTGCGCTGGTTGCCATCAGGTCACCAAACCCTGAAAGGCCCGTAAACGTCTTGGAATCGGCTCCCAAAGCAACTCCAAGCCGGGTCATCTCAGCTAAACCGCGCGTGACCATTGTGGCTTTGGTGTTATCACCGTAACCAAGGCCGTCTGATATTCCTGCGCCGATTGCAAATACATTCTTCAATGCACCGCCGAGTTCGACACCTGCAATGTCAGTATTTCGATAAACCCGCAGGCTGGGAGAAGAAAACATCTCCTGAGCCTTGGCGGCACGATCCATATCTGAAGAGGCAACGACTGTAGCCGTCGGGATATCACAAGCAAGCTCAACAGCGAGATTTGGACCCGATAGAGCTACGCATCCGCGGCCGATCTCATTACCAAGTTCGGCGGCAATGACCTCAGAGCCGCGCAAACCGGTCTCGCTTTCAAGGCCCTTGCCTGCATGAATCAGCAAAGCGTCGGAGTCAATTTTACCTCGTATGGAAGACAAAACCTGACGCACTCCGGTGCTGGGAATCGCTAAAACCACTGCTTGAGCGGCATCGAGAGCTTCATCGATATCCGAAGTGCTGACAATAGTGTCCGGCAGGGCTGCATCCGGCAGATATTGCCTGTTGACACGATCACGAGCGATAGCAGCGGCTAGGTCGTTTCGCCTGCTCCAAAGTTTGACAGGGTATCCTTTTTTTCCTAACAGAACAGCAAGGGAAGTGCCCCAGCTTCCTGAGCCTAATACAGATATTATCATAGTTATTAGTTATCAGTTTTTAGTTGAGAGTAGGCCGCATTCAGCAGTTCTTCAGCTTTGCGGTTATCGTCCCAGTCGAAAATCTCAGCCATCCAGTCAGCGACTTTCTGCGCTATCTCCTTAGCATCGGTTCGATAATGGGTCCAACTGGTCCTTCTGATCATTATATCATCAAGATGGATTGCCCACTCATTTTTGCAATAATGCTCTACAAGCTCTTTCGAAGGCTCAAGCGGAATAATGCCGCTCGCCTTTGCAGCTTCATCGGCATTCAGCAAAGGCTCATCAGCTGTATGGCACTTTGTCTTTCCCCTGCCAAGGTATGATTCGAGCTTATCCACGGACTGTTGAGCCATAAGTCGATAAGTAGTCAGCTTTCCACCGGAGATATCCAGCCAACCGGGCTCAGGCATCTTGATCTCATGTGAACGTGAAATGTCCGAAGGGCCGCCTTTCCCATTGCAAATCAGCGGCCTAAGCCCTGCCCAACTGCTTATTATGTCAGCTTTGTTCAGCTTTGCACTAGGGAAAGATGCGTTCACGACATCCAAAATATAATCTACATCCTCGGGCTCTACTTTTACATCCTCTATTTTGCCGGAGTAATCCGTATCGGTGGTGCCGAGAATCATCCTCTCACCCCATGGAATTGCGAAGAGAATCCTGGTGTCCTCAACCATTACAACGGCATCGTCGGAGGGCAAGCGGTCGCGAGAGATGACCAGGTGAACGCCTTTAGTAGGGCGAAGCTTAACCGAACTCTGGTCGAAATGCTCCGCCCAGGGACCGGTCGAGTTTACCACTGTTTTGCTCGTTATAGTATAAGTCCGGCTCGTAAGGGTGTCGGTGAGGGTGCAGTGCCATAACCCATCCTGCATTTGTGGTTCGGCCGCTCGGCAATAGTTTAGTATAATGGCTTCGGCATTCGATGCCGAACGCAGGGTATCGACAACAAGTCTTGAGTCGTTTGTAAGACCATCGAAATATCTGACCGCACCTGTCAGCTTGTCGGGATTGATACCGGGAAGAATCTTCAACAGACCCTTTGGAGAAAACCAACTCGACTTACCAAGGTTTCGTCCTCCACAAAGGAAATCGTATATCTTCACACCTATCATAAGTTTCCAAAGCGCCCATTGCCCCCAGGGTGGACACTTATATGTGGGAAATAAAAACGGAAGCGGATCGCTGACATGCGGCGCAATCCTGCTTATTACGCTCTTCTCTACGCTCGCTTCATGCACCAGCCCGACTCTACCCTGAGCCAGATACCTGATACCGCCGTGTAATAATCGACTTGAACGGCTGCTGGTCCCATAGGCGATATCGTATTGCTCCACAAGGCCCGTCTTGAGGCCGCGCATCGCGGCATCTCTTGCAATACCGGAACCTACGATACCGCCGCCTATCACAAGAACATCCAGTGGTTCATTTGAAATTTTGTTGAGCGCCTCAGTGCGCGAGATAACTCCTCCTGAGTCCGATTGTCTGCTGTTCATTATATCTCCAATTTACGGTAAATCTTTTAGTTGCCCCTCATACGCGTGCAGTCTCCCGTGACTACTCGTTCAGATATACTCGGGGCACTCTTCTGCTGATGTTGCAAAAAACTTCATATGAAATTGTGCCGATCATTTGCGCGATATGCGATACGCTCAGGTAGTCAAATCCCCCGCCGTAGAGAACCACTTCATCTCCTACATCCACACCGGGGACATCGGTTACATCGAGCATGCACTGATCCATACACACCCTGCCGACTAGAGGCACTCTGACTCCTCGTACCGCCGCTTCGCCCTTATTTGAAAGCGAACGGGAGTAACCGTCGCCGTAGCCGATTGGAATTGTCGCGACCTTCGACTTTCGCTTGAGAGTATGCGTGCGGCCATAGCTGATTGTCGTTCCAGACTCGGCTTCTTTGAGAAAAACTATGCGGGTTTTGAGAGCAAGAGCCTCACGTATAGGAATACTGCGCTCCACCTCACTAGACGGGTAATGGCCGTAGAGCATAATCCCGGGCCTGACAGCATTGAAATCAGCCTCAGAGAAAGCTAGAATGCCGCCACTGTTCGATGCATGCAGAAGCGGAATCTCAATTCCATNNCGTCTGCCGAAATATTTCTATCTGCGAGAGCGTAAAGGTTCTGTCTTCTTCATCCGAACATGGGAAGTGAGTAAACATACCATCAATCGATAATCCTGAGAGCGATACAACCTCTTTTACAAAATCGACTGCTGCGCTCGAACGCACGCCGATCCGACCCATGCCCGTATCCAGTTTGATATGAACCGAAGCGGGTTTGCCTGATTTTTCGGCGGCCTTGGAGAGCGCCTTTGCAAAATTGATATCGCAGAGGGTGGATGAAATATCGTGCTCAATCAGCGGTTCTGCCGCTTCTCCAAGTGAACATCCAAGGACTAAAATAGGCGCCTGGATACCCGCCTGCCTCAATTCAATGCCCTCTTCCAGGCAGGAAACACAGAGCATTTCCGCTCCAGCTTTTATACATGCCCGGCTAACAGGAACCGCACCGTGGCCGTAGCCATTGGCCTTCACTGCAGGCATTATCTTTACTTTTTCGCCGACACGATTGCGAATTGCCTGAATATTATCTCTGATTGCCGACAGGTCGACCTCGGCATAGGTTAAGTTACTCATGAGTTAAAAGTTGAAAAGTTGAAAGTCAAAAAGGCCTTACTTCTTATCCTATCCTTTATTCTATTTGTGTTTGCCGGTTTTCATAATCGATATTATCAGCCAAATACCGAACACCAAAGCAACGACATAGCCCAAAATTCCTAGAGTCGGCAGGCCGTATATGGATACCGGCCCTTTCCCGGCTGTTACGACCAGAGATGAACCCACTATCGCGCCTGCTACTATCAGAGCTATGGCTACGCGATTCGCTCCGCTCTCGAATGACCTTGATACATCTTCCAGTCCCTGGTGCTTGAACTCGACCCGAAGAGAACCCTCGATAGCCTTGCGGATCAGTCTATCCAGGTGCTCCGGCAGGTTGAAAAGAAAGTTTCTGGCAGCTATCAGCGCGCGGAAAATCTCGGTTATGCTATCTTCGGAACGAAGTTCACTCCTTACTGCCTTCCCCACATACCCCCGCGCTACCTCCGTAAAATTGAAATTCGGGTCCAGTTGACGGCAAATTCCCTCAACATTAGTAAAGACTTTTCCAAGCACGGCAAAACTTACCGGCAGTCTGATTTTATAACTTGTGGAGACATTGAGCACCCGGCTGAGCAGTTTGCCCATGTTTACCGAGCGTGATGGAGCGCCGTAAAACGATCGCAAAACCTTACCCAGATCGAGCGAGAACCGCCGTATGTCGATCTCCTCCTGAGCGATGCCGAGGTTCAAAATCTCTTCCGCAAGAACTTTCGAATCCTGCTGCTCGAAAGCCATCAGCATGCGGATCGCTCCGGTCCTGTTTTCAGGGTCGAGTCTGCCCACCTGCCCACAATCTACCAACGCAATCTCGCCATCTTTGGTTACCAGCACATTTCCCGGATGCGGGTCGGCATGAAAATAGCCGTGGACAAATACTTGCTCCAGGAAAGTAGACGCAAAACGCCTCGCGATTTCCACGTTGTCGACGCCCGGAATGGGATGGCTCGGCACATCCGTAATCTTTATTCCGTCGATAGCTTGGAGTGTGAGAACACTCGGTGTGGTCAACTGCCAGTATACCAGCGGCACGTGGATTTTGTGCTCATCAGCAATGGTCTCGCGCAAACGGTCGGTATTGCGGGCTTCGCGAGTATAGTCAAGCTCCTCGCGGATCGTCATGGCAAATTCATCTACAATATCGACTATACCGTATGTGCGCGCCCTCTCCCAGTGCTGCTCGACAAACCTGGCCCGGCCATACATAATTTCCAGATCCGTTTCAACAACTTCTCGAATGCGAGGCCGCTGAACCTTTACGATCACCTGAGTGCCGTCGGCCAGCTTCGCACAGTGAACCTGACCGAGCGATGCGGCCGCAAGAGGCTCGATATTGAATTCGGAGAAAAGGCTTTCGAGAGGCACGCCGAATTCAGACTCGATAGTCTTTCGAATTTCTTCAAACGGGACAGTGGGAGTCGTATCCTGGAGTTTTGAAAGCTCGACTATATATGCTTCGGGGACAATATCGGGACGTGTTGAGAGGATTTGGCCCAGCTTAACGAAGGTCGGACCAAGTTCCTCCAGTATTTCACGTACGTGCTCGGGAGCGCCGGCCTTTTCCTGAACGTGCGTCGTTTTGGCCAGATAATCCGCCAGGCCAAGCCTGCCGGCCATCCAACCCCAGCCGTGTTTTGCTAGAATTCTCGCTATCTGTCGGTACCTTTGCAGATGCCGACGGCTCTTTTGCATTAGCAACTGGATACCTCGCAAAGCCTATAGCAAAGTGGAGAGCGAAGAGCCTTGCCCTTCGCTCGCTTTGAATATTAGAAGTATTATAGCAGTGAGAAATCCGCCTGTAAAAAGCGGATTTCTCAGTTTGGAATGACAATGTGATAGTTCAATACGCCGATTAAGGCATATTGTATCTCTCATTTTCCGACGGTNNTTCAGCGACTTGTTTTTCAAGATGACTGATGCGTCTTTCGAGCATATCGATCTCCTGCTCCAATTCGTTCACCTTTTCAGCCTCTGCGGCTCCGGCTTGCTGAAGAATTTTCGATGCCTGCTCGCGCATCCATTCCTGCACTGATTTCTTCTCTTCCTCGGCCTTCTGCGTCACTTCATTTACAAACTGTTTGGCTTCGTCCGAACTCATCTCGCCCCGGGAAACGGCCTCATCCGTGAATTGCTTGAGTTTTTCAGCACTGAGAGCGGCAGCCCCCAGACCAAAGTTCATCGACTTCTTAAGAAAATCCATCATGTTCAATGTGCGATACCTCCGGTTCAGAAGTTATACATCACGATGCCAGTTAACCCTGGCCTGTTTATTGTCTGTGGACCATTTATACTCTATGCTGCCACGATAGGCTCTATGGATCGCTTTACCGATTCTTTGAGCCAGTTTTTCGTTGGTTGTCGATATCTCGATGCCGCCGTCGATTGCTTCCATGCTCATAATTCTCTCAAGCGGATTATCACCAAGAGCCTGACTGCTTTCATTACGGACAAGATTAAGAATTTCGTTCCTGTGTTTTACTATAAAATCACCACTGAGTTTTAATATGCCGCCGGGTACGTGATCTCTCTCTTTCCGGCAGGCCGGACAAAGGATTTCGTGCTGGATTCCCTCTCTTTTCTTTCCTTTGGGTAGATCATCTTTTGTATACCAGCGGCCCAATGCAAAAACAGAGCCGCACTTTTTGCAGATGGTGTTCTCAAGCTCGGACTCTTCATCGATGTAGGGATCGGCGTATGATTCAACGTTGCGTCTGATGAAAACGGGTGGTTTATTACTCAAAATCATATACCCCCTTATCATTTGGCTCATTATTAGCTTACCCGAGCACCGGAAGCATTAAAACGAATGATGGGTCTGATTATGAGCGTGTCGAGCATATTAATGCCCAGCCGATCATGGCAACAATAAGCAAACCAGCGGGTATGAGAGCATATTTGAGCGGCAGCAGCAGCACCGATATTCCAACCATAACCACGCCGAAGAGCAGAAGTATATAATAACGAATCCGCTGAGTGCTGCCGCCGGAAAGCCACCGGCTGAATGAACTCTGGTAGGAAAGAATAGAACCGCATTTTTTGCACACATGCGTGCCGCGGGGATAATCCACCATACAAATTCTGCAGTAGGGATTATAGGTATCTCTTATATACCGCTCTCTTATCCAGGCGGCAAGCTTATATTCGCACTCTATGCCTGCCTTCATACTGACTGCAATCTTCATCTCATCGATTGCTCTATCCAGCTCGCCAAGCTTATATAGAGTCTCGGCCAGATATTGCCTGGCAGCAACGTTGCGGGGGTCCATATGCACTGCATTAATAAACTCCTCGCTCTGCTTCTTATAAAATGAGCGAAGACCGCCGAGCCTGAATGAATATGCGATATATCCACCCATACCGGCCAGCGGCAAGAGAACTACCAGCCACTGCACGAATGTCTGCGCTCTTGCAAGCCCGATAGATGACCAGCATAAAACGGCGGTGAGGATCACTGCGTCGGAAAACTCGATCATGCCCTCCGACCACCAGCGAAGAACCAGTGCAAAAAAAATGAATGCGAGTATTATGCCGACAAAAGCCATAGGATATGAGTCCGGATTATGAAATGAGGATCACCGAACAGAGCTCATTCGGCTGAGACAACAAACGTCGGATCAGCAAATCATGCTAATCTTGACCATTAACCGCACCAAACATAATTTCTTCATCTAGCTCCAAAATCCAAGTCGCTAAATAGCACATGTGCAATTCATGTGCTATTCTGCTTTTCAGACTCAGATTTGAGCATAAAAATGGCGGAGTGGCAGGGATTCGAACCCTGGAGGGAGTTGCCCCCCTACAGCATTTCCAGTGCTGCTCCTTCGGCCAACTCGGACACCACTCCGCGCACGATAAATAATAGCATGCCCCAGCGTTCATAGTCAATTAATTATTCTATGTACCCTCACTACATCCTCTTTCCAAAAAGAGAAAAAGCGGCGGATTACATGCCCCTAGGCCTCTCCCGAAATGGAACGTAGAACAGGTCTGCAGAGACCCGATGCCTGACACCCAACACACGGCACCAGGCACCCATGCCAAACTTTGCCAAAGCACTGCGTTTGTGCTATGCTTTTTTAGTGCAAAGGAGTTGGCTCGATGATTAATAACTGCAGAAAATGCATACTAAACCTTACGCCGTATGTCCCTGGCAAGCCGATTGAAGAGNNGGGAACTGGGAATCGATGATGTCATAAAGCTGGCATCAAACGAAAACCCGTTCGGCCCCTCGCCTAAAGCAATCGAGGCTATAAAGGCGGCGGCGGAGAATGTATCGCTTTATCCTGACGGAAGCTGCTTTGAACTTAGAGAAGCTCTCGCTCCCAAGCTTGGTGTCGATAAAGACATGCTCTTTTTCGGAGCCGGCGGCGATGAGGTCATATTCTATCTTGGAACAGCTTTTCTGGAAGAGGGCGATGAGATAATTCAGGCCAACCCGACCTTCGGCGAGTACAAGGCGGCATCCACTATTATGGACTGCCCTGCACATTGCGTTCCACTAAAAGACTGGACACATGATCTCGACGCTATGCTCGACAAGGTCAACGAGCACACCAAAATTTTTGTTATTACAAACCCGAACAATCCGACGGGAACAGTCGTATCAGCAGATGATATCGAGCGTGTGATGGACAAGCTCCCTGAAAGGGTCATACTCCTGCTCGACGAGGCTTATTACGAGTATGCCGATGATCCGAACTATACACGATCAATCCAGTGGGCAAAAGAAGGCCGTAATATCCTGGCGCTCAGAACGTTCTCGAAAGCATACGGACTTGCAGGTCTGAGAATTGGTTACGGGATAGCTCCCGTCAAGATCACCAGCCTGCTCGAGCGCGTAAGGGCGCCGTTCAATGTCAACCTGATCGCACAGATAGCGGCAATTGCAAGCCTCGATGACCCAAACCAGGTAAAGAGATCGAAAGAGCAGAATAAGAAATCCAAGGNNCAAGATGGTCTTTAACGAGCTTTTGAAGCGTGGCGTGATCGTTCGCACCGGGGACATCTTCGGCTGCCCGACACACATCAGGGTTACCACGGGAACCGATGAGCAAAATGAGCGATTTATCGCAACATTCAAGGAGGTGCTGGGACTGTGATTATCATACTTTCACCCTCCGCAACCGACAGCGACCTCGATGAGCTTTTAACTAATCTAAAGGATCGCGGATACGGGGTTCACCTTTCCAAGGGAGTCGAAAAGACCATTGTAGGCGTTATCGGCGCGCATGATGAAGCC
>DJHI01000305.1 GCA_002431715.1 Armatimonadetes bacterium UBA5829 | reverse complement strand
CCGTAGAATTGAAGACCGGAAGGGATAGACGCGAGGCTCATTAGCTGAAGCTTATGTCTGCCAATCAGGGATTCTTGTTTTGATACTGATATCTCGAGAATTTTTTCCGCTTTGCTGCTAAGCTCCTCTGCGGCCAGTGAATACTGCTCTGCATTTTCCCATATGACCAGGAGCTCGTCAACAATATCAGAGACTTCCTCCATTGTCGCCGATGAGGAATCTAAAGTCAAAAATTTCTCCGTTGCAAGTCTCGCATAGATGTACTGTCTAAGAGCAATTGTGGTTGCTTCATTTGCTACTTTTAGCGATTCTGGTTCGGGTTCCCGATCTACAGTAATCGGTTCTAATTCCTCAGCTTCATTAGTGGTGTCCTTTGAACCGCATGCACTTAGGCTTAGTATCATTGTGGCTGCCAGTGTAAGCGCTATGAAGCGCTTAATTAGGTCTTTGAATTTTCTCACTGCCCTGACCCCCTGTAATTGTTGATATTTTAATATCTTAGAATTATCTTATCAAAACATTTTATCGATAAACACATATTTTTTTAGTTTGGCACAGTCATGACAAAATGACCGTTAACCGGCAATGTTCAAAAAGCAAAAATAAAATAAAATAAGGCACAGTTATTTCAATAAACAACTGTGCTTTAATATTTGGCAAAGAACACAAGTTTGATACAAAATGCACCCGCTAACTCTGTTCCCGTTTGTTGCGTGAACACCCTTGCTTGTTTCCGTTTGTTCCATGTGCAGAGTGTGAACCCCCTAATTGTTTGAAAATAAGTATTTGAGATTGGCTCTTTCAGTCAAGTATGTTCACTAACTCAATTTTTGTCACCATATCATCCTTAAACCAGAATATCAATGCCAGTCCCCACCCACCTTCGTTATTGCAATACCAGAGGTAGTCGCCTTCACGACTCCAAAATTGCGTATCAAAAATGTTTGGGTATGCAAGCAATACTTCCTCTCGGCTCATACCGATTCTAATGCCACGATAAGTGGCAAGGTCGGTGCGCACAGTCTCAAGGTTGTTTATCCCATTTAAATCCTCAGCTTTATTGTGGTAACACAAAGCGGTAAGTCCCTTGTAATCCAAGCGTAACCAATAATCTCCCTCATTGTATATTGGCTCATATTCCTCTAAAATCTCTTTTTCTGGTTCCTCGTTTATAGGAATATAAGTGGAGCCAGGCCCCACATATTGTGGATATCCATCGAAATTAATGGACACATCTATATCCCATATGCCGTAAGCAACTTCCAAAATAGTTTCCTCAATTTTCTTATCGGAATCCACATCATAGGAAATGCCCATTACCCTATCCCAGGTGTACTTGTCCGGGTTTTCTTCATAGCCACTGCGATTTAACACCACATAACCGGGTTGGCTTTGATGCCAATCGTAAGTGCCCTCAGAATCCTGGCTTTCTCGTGTTAACCAGTATCTGCTGTACTCTATTTTATAAGCCACCCCAATAGTTTCATATAAAACCCTTTCATCTACATAGACAAGACTGTCGATACGAAGATCGCCTTCTTGGGGTTCCTCGGGTTCCTCTGATGCAAAGTAGACGGCATCTTCTGATGTAGCTTCGTTGCGAAGATAGGAAAGGACCAAATCCCGTACAGGAGCCGGTGCCTGTTCTTCCATGGATGGAGTATCTGGTTTTTCGGGCAGTTTGGTTCCCGGCTTATTGTCGCAACCTACCAACATCAGCAAAGAGGGTATAATCAGCAGCAGCAAGAGTGCAAGATGCGATTTAGGGTTTTTACTCATAGTATGTGTCCCCTTAATTGAATTCGTTTGTACTGGCCTGCTAAAGAAGGCACAATGTTTGGATTAAATATAGCACACCAAATGCTATCATTATTTCTGATTTCAATCGATAATCGACAGTGTTATCCTATCATGGACTGATAGCAATTGCGAATATAAAATGGAATATTATTGCTACCTACACGAAAAATGGATACTATGATTTTAAATTTAAATTTACCGCTTCCGGGGGGAGGGTACGGAGGCCTGGCCCCGCCCGTAAGGCCCTTTTGCATCAACATTAAAAAAGACGCCCAGCATATTCTGAATGAATATGCTAAGCGCCTGGCGGAGAAGGAGGGATTTGAACCCTCGCGCCGCGTTAACGACCTACCGCTTTTCGAGGCGGACCCTTCAGCCAAGTTTTTCACTGCATTGATAACCATTGCCCAAGTAATATCAGCTGCATAGAAGTATTTCTTTTGGTATTTTCCCCAGAGATCAGCCATGATATCGTTCTCCATTATGAAATCAATAGTATTCATAGTTTCAGTTGACATCTGATTGGTAGTACCTCGTTTTTCAGCTGTATTGACCAATGCTGTCTTAAAAATTTTCACGTCGAAGGTTTGTGTATTAGTCAGGACATATATATCATAAAAATCTCTCATTCGGGTATTGGTGACGCCACGGGTAATGATCGTCTCAAGCTTCTCGGCAAGAACCGTTTCCAAGTTATATGCCATAATGCTGATTGTTCTATCTTCAAACATTAGCTTATAATCATACTCCATTTCCCTTGGGGTAACAGGATCTCCGGTTGTGATGTCAATCTTAAGCATTTGGCGAGTTTTATCAAATACGGCTCCGATTGAAACACGATACCCTGGATAGTCTGCTTCTTCGCGTATCTCCTCAATCCCTCGTATTGAAAATTCAGCTCCATCCTCAATCTGAATGGTCAAGATGTCCTGAATGATCTCTGATAGTTCACTCTTAGATAATGTCTGCCCTTTGATTGTTGCATCCATATCCATTGTGGTGCGCGCATCAATGCCAACCATCGCAGCAATGAGCATGCCTCCTTTAAGAATAAAGTTATGTTTGTAATCTGAAACAGAAATACGTTCCAAGAAACACTCCATCATGAAGTTGCGAAGCAGGATCTCAGTCTCTACATTCGATTTTTTCGAAAGGTTTCTGATCAAAGCTTTTAACTGCGTGGAAGTTCTCATAACAATACCTCCATGTAGCTTCTGAGTAGTTTGGTAACTTTGAATGCTTCTGCCATTATCATGAGTTTATTAAGATTTTTGTCTTTACGCTTGGCGTAACGCTTAATTGCATCTGTGACAACTGCGATGTCTAAATCGTTCCGACTTCTCAGACAGTCACAAATTGTGCGTTCCATATCATAGGCTGTAATAGAGTTTCCAAACATTGTAGTTAGTTTTGTCACTCCTATTTCATGCAATTCGCGCTTAATTGTAAAAACTTTGAGACCATTCTCTCGAAGCCGTGTTGGATTGTAGCCTGTTGGAACTGTAACCATATAGTTGATTGGATCACGATCCGTCAGTTCGTGCAGAAATAGTGCTGTTTCATGCGAATAGATGACTTTCGGACGCCGTAGTTGTACGATATACATCTTGTCAACAAATTCATCAGGCAAAACATAAATCCCAGTAGACACACGGTCTAAATCACCTGAATTGACGAGCAGGCGCAATCTTTCGTTTGAGACACCGGCTTTATTTGCTTGGGCGGTAGTAACGATTCCACCATTTTGCTTAAGGACTGATTTAAGTTCATTGGGTACAGCCATGCTATCACCTCTAATTTGATTTCCATGCTAATATAATATATAAAATGTGCACAAATATCAATATATATTTGTGCACATTTCATTAATAAAACAAGCATGCTAATCAAATTGCTTCAAATCATTTTATTCGAAATGAGCTTCTAAAAAAAGCACAGTTATTTCAATAAACAACTGTGCTTTAATATCTGGCGGAGAAGGAGGGATTTGAACCCTCGCGCCGCGTTAACGACCTACCGCTTTTCGAG
>DJHI01000110.1:15703-17687 GCA_002431715.1 Armatimonadetes bacterium UBA5829 | reverse complement strand
TAACGCCTGCAAGCTTGTCGATGCAACATTCGAGCGGATAGTCAAAGAAATAAAACGTGGGATGACCGAGAGGGATGTCGCGCTGCTTATAGACACGACTATGCGAAAGCTCGGAGCCGAGCATGAGGGATTTTCGACCATCGCAGCGGCGGGCGTCAACTCGGCTTNNGGCTTGTCCGCATCACAGCCCCACTGACGCTGTTCTTGCGGACGGACAGTTTTTGAAGATGGACTTCGGGCCGCAATATAATCACTACAATGCGGACATTACCCGAACCGTATTCATAGGCGAACCCACGGCTAAGCACCGAGAAGTGTATCAAATTGTGCTGGATTCCCAAATGAAAGCAATCGAGTCGATTGCGCCGGGCAAGAAATGCAGCGGGATCGACGCAGTTGCTCGCGAACACATAGCTTCAAAGGGTTATGGTGAGAACTTCGGCCATGGGCTTGGTCACTCGCTCGGGATCGATGTTCATGAGGAACCAAGGTTCTCCAAAACATGCGACACTGTTCTCGAGCCGGGTATGGTGATGACTGTCGAGCCTGGAATATACATCGAAGGTTGGGGCGGAGTCCGCATTGAAGATGATGTTCTGGTGACTGAGAACGGCTTTGAGGTTCTGACCAAGGCGACGAAGGATCTTATTTGCATTTAGCCGTCACTATTTAAGCCACACAATCTTGATGATTTTATCTAGTTTTCTAAACTCAGGATCGCCTGTTACGATAGGGCAGTCAAGCGCTTTCGCTAATACCGCGCCAAAGCAATCGGCAAGTGATATGGCATACTCGGCCTTAAGAGAGGTTACTTCCTCGATATACTCATCCGCAGACGCTAAAATTATAGGCAGAGCCTGAATCGCTGATGTGATTTGTGGCGTATTTTTACCCCTGCGCGCCAGCATATAATTTACTTCAGCCATATTGATGACCGACATATATAACTCGACACTGCCATTATTTGCGCTCTTAATGATATCCATAACTCGCTGCCAGCCAGACTCTTTTTGAGTAAGCACCATTAGAGCATATGAATCCAGAACGTATTTATTCATGCTCCAGATCTCTTTTCCTGTCTTTTATAAGCTCCTCAGTCATTGAAGGCTCATCCTTCAATATACCGCACAAGAACTCAACAGGATCCGGAGGAATAGGTGCAAGTACTATAAGCCCATCCGATTCTGAAACAGCAAGTTTCTGCCCTGGTTTTATGCGTAGTTTGTTCCTAATTGCTTTTGGAATTGCAATCTGATATTTTGATGATGCGCGTACGATAGGCATGGTTTTACCTCGCAAGATCGATGTGTTTACAGTTTTACCTATAAAGTATTATACCACCAAATAACACTGTGATAAAGGATGACATCATGTTTATTTCTTAAGCAACAACCGCACAATAAAAGTAGATTCCCTCGCGTTCGCTGACCACATCACCCGGCACCCGGACCTAAAAANNTGTGCCTGCGCATGCTTACGCCTTCGAGGAGGCCGACGCCCATCATGTTAGCCATTAAGCTGCTGCCGCCGTAGCTGAACATCGGCAGCGGCACACCCGTCACCGGCATAATCCCAATGGTCATGCCGATATTAACTGCAATATGGAAGAGGAACATGCCGGTCACACCGGCGGCTATCGCGCGGCCTGTAATATCTTCGGTAGCGGCCATAATCACTAGAGCGCGCCATATGAGAGCAAAATAGAGGGCAACTAGTCCTGCGGCACCGATAAAGCCCATCTCCTCGCCGACTACGGTAAAAATAAAGTCCGTATGCTGCTCAGGAATAAAATGAAGCTCGCGCTGTGTGCCCTTAAGGAAACCTTTGCCGCTGAATTTTCCGGAGCCTATCGCGATTCTGGATTGGGTAACATGGTAGCCGCTGCCCTGCATGTCAGCCTGGGGATTTATGAAGGTAATCACCCTCATTTTTTGATAATCTTTCATCACACCCGGAATATTCCAGGCGGCAAGAGCAAGGAGGA
>DJHI01000110.1:2314-15668 GCA_002431715.1 Armatimonadetes bacterium UBA5829 | reverse complement strand
CCGACTGCAATAAAGAGCAGAATATTCTTGACGTCCGTGCCCATTACGAAGGTCATCGTGAGCCAGATAGAGATCAGAACAAGACTCGTGCCGAGGTCGGGTTGTTTGAAGATCAAAAGCATCGGCACTGCAAGGTATATGAAAGATTTCATGAAGACGTTCAGTGAGCGAATATGCTCTCGGCGCTCGACCAGGAAAACAGCCAGTGCAATTATGAGAATTATTTTCGCGAACTCGGACGGTTGAATTTTTGCCGCTCCGAACCCAATCCAGCGCTGTGCACCTTTGGATTGATGGCCCATCACTAAAACAGCCGCCAGCAAAAGTAAATTAAGCGTGTATAATTTTCCGGCATAACGGTGGTATATACTGGTACTGATCGATGCTACAACCGCACCTGCGGCGATTCCGAGCACCGCCCAGATGATCTGGCGCTCTATATAGCCCGTGCCGACAGATCCGCCTCTGCTGGCGGAGTAGATGGTGACGCAGCTAAATGCTATTATTGCAAGTGTGATCGCTAGCAGCGAAAAATCGAAATTTTTTGCATGCCGGCTATCGACTATTCCATTAAGGCCATCAATCATTATTGCTCTTCCGCGGGAACTACCCGCCGCGTAGATACGTCCCTTAAGTGGTCTCGCATTCCAAGTCCTAACATATTATAATTGAATTACATCAACCCAACAATGGAGATGTTATGATTCGAACAACCATTTATTCCGCTATTATCCTCTTTGTCCTGCAGTCTTCGGCATTAGCTCAGCCTTCCACGTATAAAGTCACCCAGATGGGAAATGGCCTTACTGTGATTCTGCAGGAAGATCATGCGGTCGAGCTGGTGGGAATCGATGTGTGGGTCAAAGCAGGTTCGGCCATGGAAACGCCCGATACAAACGGTATCTCTCACCTCATCGAGCATCTCGCTTTCGGATCGACAAACAAACATAAAGCAGGAGAGATCGATCTGGAGATGGAGAGCCTTGGGGCTACACTCGATGCGCGCACCTCCCGCGACTGGGCGCACTTTTCGACTACAGTATCATCTCGTTATCTGCCGAAGGCGCTAGATGTACTCTCTGAGATCGTCACAGGCGCGCAGTTCGATCAGAAGGAAATGGACAGGGAACGACTTATTGTCGCCGACGAGATCGCAAAAAAACAGACAAAACCGATGGAAATTTGCAGGGACTATCTTGCAAAAGAGCTTTATCAAGACCATCCATATGCGCTGCCTATAGAGGGCACGGAGGACAATGTCAATAAACTGACCCGGCAGCAGGTGATAGATCATTACCATAACCTTTATACCGCTCCGAATATGGCCGTAGTTCTGGTCGGGGATTTTGACAGCCAACAAGCTGTTGCTGAAATCGGAAGGGCGTTTCAATCGCTGTCTAATAAGCCTGTTCAAAAGCAGGAAGCAGCAGCCGTAATGCCTCCATCCGCGCGAGTTTATAAGACATTCGATGCTCCTTATAAGTCCGACTATCTCGGCATTGCATTTCTCGGCCCGTCTGGCGAGGAATATGCCGACGTATGCGCGGTCGATCTTCTGCTCACATGTTTCGGATTCGGAAACCGCAACTGGATGCAGGATGAACTCGTGAAAAAAATGGGATTGGCAACGGAGGCCTCAAGCGATTTCCTCACTCAGAGGTACCCGGCTATGATCTCGCTTATCGCCGCAACCACCGATTTAAGTCTGGAACAGACAAAAAATGCGGTCTTTGCTCAAATCGAGCAAGTGAGGCAGCAGGGTATTCCTGAAAACAGCCTTGCATTAGCCAAGCGTGAGCTATTGGGAGAATACGCATTCCAAAACGAGACCTATGGCGGGCGGGCAAACACGGCAGGCTTTTATTTTGCCGTCTCCGATCCGCAATTTGCATGCAGATATATCGAATGCATTCAGTCGGTTACAAACGAGGACATCATAAGAGTGGCGAAGAAATATCTCGATCCCAATAAAGCGGTCATTGTGGTTCTCCAACCCGATAAGGGAGGAGCGAAAGAATGAGGTTACAGGTTATAGGTTACAGACAGCAACCAAATGAAAGATTAGCTCCGGATTCGTCTGAGCAAGGCAGATTCCTCGCTGCGCTCGGAATGATGATATCCGGTCGAGTTCATCATATTTTTAGAGGTCTTAAGTGTTTTGGGACTTTAATCCCGAAACTATCAAGCCGTGTTTTACCTGTCATTGCTGCGGTTATGATTCTTTTCAGCTCATGTGCAATGGCTCAAGAGATGGCGAACAGTCCCAAAATAGCGAAAAAAGTTCTTAACAATGGGCTGACCTTGATCGTAAAGCCCGAGCAGGGAAGCGGGATAGTGGCGATCGTCGCGATGATTAAAGCAGGCGCAGCAAGAGAGAGCATACAAAACGCCGGTATCGGCAGCTTTGTTACTCAATTAGTCCTGGCAAGCACGAGGATGAGTTCGGCTGAAGAGGTCGCAGCTGTGGCCGATGAGGTCGGAGGAAATATCGGCGCTGCATGGCACCCGGATTTCACGGAGATAAGAGCCGTAACCACATCGGCTATGTTCAACCGAGCGATGTCGCTGATGGGCGAATGTCTTACTCAGGCGAATTTCGAAGATAAATGGGTCGAGGAGGTAAGGTCGAGTCTTATAAAACGTGTGAATATGCAGAGCGATGATCTTTTTGAAAATGCGTATTTCGATATTCGCCAGTTGCTTTATGAAGACAGCGGCTATCGAAGACCGAATACGGGTTTTGCGCGAACAATCAAGCTTGCCACACCTGAAGACCTGAAAAAATACTACTCATATTATTACGTGCCGAACAATATTGTGATATCCATCGCCGGTGACGTCACCCTGGAGCAAGCGCTGGATAGGGCCGAGAAGGCTTTTGCAGGGATTCCAGATGGAAGGCTGCCGATCGATAGAGGGATACCCGATGAGAAGCTCGACAGGAGTAAATACCATGCCTCGGAGGTCGACCTTGGAGCAGCTTATCTGATGCTGGGATGGTTGGCGCCCGGAGTGGGAGCGGCTGATTATCCGGCTGTTTCGGTGATGGCAAATGCTTTAGGAGGCGGAAAAGGCTCGATTATGTTCCAGGAGCTTCGGCAGAAGCGCGGCATGGGCTATGACTTGGGCGTGATGTATCCGAAGTTGAAATATCAAAGCCATCTGCTGGCATATATAATTACCGATCCGTTCAAGTTTTCCTTGGCTGATATGACCCCCAAAGTCGTTCTCGACGATATTCAAAAAACGCTGCTTGAACAGATAAATACGCTCAAGGAAAAACCACTAAGCGCTAAAGAACTCGAACGGGCGAAGGGCTACACTATCGGCTCATATAATCTCTCTCACCAGCACCTTTTGGACCGGGCATTCGACCTGGGATGGTATGAGACTATCGGGACAGGTTATGAAATGTACACAAAGTATCCCGATGAGGTAGAGAAGGTGACCGCCGAAGACGTTCAGCGTGTAGCGAAGAAGTGTTTTACTAATTACGCTGCTGAGCTGCTGCTGCCCAAATCTAAGTCTGAGATTGAAGTAGAATAGCCTCGGATTATTTAAGGTCAGGATTCGGGATGAAATCTTGACCCAGCATTTCATCCCGAATTTTCACACTAGCTCGTATGTTACTGGGTAGCTTCAGAGCCATCAGGATTGTATTTTGTTATTAGGCTAAAGTTGAGAAGTAGCATGGGAGAAGTAGTATTTGGATATAGAACTCCCCTTACGCTTACGAGATCATCGGGGTTTAACTGGCCGCTATATCCACTCAATCTGACGCTTGGACCCGAACCATCGCAGATAAAATATTCCCCATCCGAATATGATATTCTCCCAAACAGGCGAAATAGGAAGTTATTGCAAGCCTCGGCCATTATCGGGTCATTTATTGATTTACAGCTTATTCCTAGAATCCTGGCGGTTTTGTAGGTTGCGGATGTGTCGAATGCTTGGTTGCCGGCAATATCACATACAACCACATTCACACTATTGACGCCCAGCAAAGTGGATGCAGTAGTCGACCCAAAAGCAACACCATNNAAGAGAGCAAATTTCCATCAGCCGTTATAGATGCGATGCCCCAGTCGTCCTCAGCGGAAACATCAACACCCAGCCGGTCTCCGACAGCAACTAATACGGTATACTCCAGCGTGAAGGGCTCTAATCTCACGCGGGTAATAACAGGAGGCGTCCTGTCAATAACTATGTTGGCTGCTGTGGGAACAGACTCACAATCCATCGAATCTTTGAACTTGGCATATACCGTTTTGATTCCATCGCCATTCGTCAGCATCCAGCTTTTAGTTACTGCATATGCTTCCCAATCCGTATATGTCATGCCGTCATTGCTAAAGCACATATTGGTAATTGTTTTGCCTACACCGGTTGTAGCGGATAGACTGAGTGTGACCGCCTGAGAATTTGTGCCTTTTGATCCGCCATTTATAGAAATTGAACCTAAAGGGTCTGTAACTGCCTCAGATGTGCCGAACACACATACAGGAGTTAATCTGCAAGTAGTTGTTCCGTCGCCCAATTCGCCACAGGAGTTGTCTCCCCATGCCCAGACAGTGCCATCATTTTTTAGAGCCAGGGTGTGGAGGGCGCCTCCCGCTATTGCTACAATCCCACTGAGACCAGGCACTTGAACGCCAACCAGACGTCGCTCCGTGGTTCCATCGCCCAATTGACCACAGAGGTTATTACCCCAAGCCCAGACAGTGCCGTCTTCTTTTAACGCTATACTATGTAATTGTCCCGCCGAAATTGCAACCACTTTGTTCAGATAAGACCTATGGGAGTTTTCGTCCTCATATACCACAAGGGCTGGTAATGAACTACTGGAAGTCGTTCCAATGCCCAGTTGACCATTACCGTTATCACCCCAAGCCAAGACTGTGCCATCACCTTTCAATGCAAGAGTATGAAATCTACCCACTGCAATTGACACTACTCTGTCTATATCTGATTGAACCGGAGTGGGCCGTTTAGTTGTTGTCCCATCACCAAGACAACCATAAGAATTTGAACCCCAAGCCCATACTGTACCGTCATTTTTCAGCGCAACACAGTAACTTGCACCCGCTGCAACAGATATGATACTAGATAGGTCCGGCACCTGAGCAGGAGATAAGCGACTGATTCCTGATCCGTCGCCAAGCTGACCGCTGAGATTACTTCCCCAGGTCCACACTGTGCCATCGCTTTTCAGCGCAATGCTATGCCAATCACCACCGTCAAATAAAACGACACCGCCTAAATTAAGTGATTGAACCGGGGTCGCTCGATCTATATTGGTACCATCTCCAAGCTGACCGTNNAAAGAGATCCATCACACGTAATTGCAGATGTTTGATACTCACTATTGGCAACCAGCATCACCTTAGCCAAACCGGTCACAGAAACAGGAATTAGTTTATCTACTGTGGTTCCATCGCCCAATTGGCCATAATAGTTCGAGCCCCATGTCCAGATAGTACCGCTGCTGACAAGTACGGCAGTATGATAACTGCCTGCCGCAATTTTAATCGCTTTTGTGGGGAGAGGTTCTTGAACTGAAGACAATTGGCTAGAGGGGTTGGAAATTATATCCGACAATGCGGAGGAGCCTATACATTCAAATACTACCAGAGCAATGAGCAATACCATCTTCCCATTCATATCAAACACCATCCCCTTATTTCTGATTATGGCTTTTTTCAATAAAACTACTTATTCATCCNNCATCCCCATCCGCTCTTTGCCGAATGGGCAAAGCTCCAGTATGGGGCAAATCTCGCATTTGGGGGTTGGGGCTTTACATATGGCGCGGCCATGAAAGACGATTATATGGTTGAAGTGCGTATACTCGCTCTCAGGGAGGATATCGCGCAGTTCGAACTCGATTTTGGTAGGGTCGCCATTATCGGTAAAGCCTAGGCGCTTAGTGACCCGTTTTACATGTGTGTCGACTATTATCGCGGGCTTGTGATAGGCAACGCCTACTATTAAATTCGCTGTCTTGCGCCCTACCCCGCTCAATCCGACGAGTTCATCGATTGTGCTTGGAACTTTCCCATCATAATCGGATACTATCTCACGGGCAGATGCAATTATTGCTTTCGCTTTGTTTCTGAAAAAACCGGTCGGCTTGACCATAGATTCAAGCTCGATCAGATCGGCATTAGCAAATGCCTCTACATCTGGATACTTCTTGAAGAGGCCGGGAGTGACGGTGTTGACAAGCGCATCTGTGCATTGAGCGGCCAAAATTGCTGCGACCAGAAGCTGATGCGGGGTCTGGAAGTCCAGTGAACACTTTGCGTCAGGATACTCATTTCGGAGTATCTCGATAACCTTTATGGCTCGATCTCTTTTTTGCTCGATTGTCTCTTCCATTATGAATGGCTCCTGATAAAGGCCGCGAAGGAACGGTCATAGGTCCGTTCGACTTCAGGACTAAAACAGCACGCTGGCAGCTCGTTCATACTCAAATGGTAATGAAGACACTCGCAGCACTTGCCGTGCTTCGAGCAGCCGGAATATGTGCAGGTGCACTTTCTATTGTTCTCGTTGGTTCGTTCGCAGGCCATAATTCCCCCTCACCCCTACCCTCTCCCGCCAAGGGGGAGAATGAGTGGACTATATGCATGATTCTATGTAAAAAGGCTGCCATCGTCAACTAAGCAATTTACGGTCTTTAATTGTATTACGGAATGCACTTACTGGTTCCAGGACAGGACATGCAATTTATTTAACGCAAATTGCATAGATTGACGTAGAATAGTATTGCCTGCTATATTGAAATCAATTCGGAGGTTAGTTGTATTATGCTCAAGTGGATACCAGTTCTAATCGCTCTTACAGCCGGAAGCGTGATGGCGTCGGGAGATATCGAATGCAAAAACACATGCCCGGCTGCTGAGATCAGGGCGATATGGGTCAATGCGGATGTGATCCCAAAGACAGATATTGGTATACGCGAGCTTGTAAGGAAGTATCATCAGGCTAATATAAATGTGCTTCTGCCTGAGGTGATTGGAAGAGGATATACAGCTTACCCCACAAAACTGCTCGCGCGCGACCCTCGATTTGCGGGAGCCTGCGACCCGCTGCCTCCGATGATCGATGAAGCACACAAGTTGGGGATGGAAGTGCACCCCTGGGTTTGGGTCTTCCGCGCGGGATATACCAATAATCGCGGCGCAATACTCACTGCTCACCCTGACTGGGTAATGCTCAGCAAATATGGAGAGGACTTATCGGCCAATGGCGGGCTCTGGATAAGCCCCAATATTCCCGCAGCAAGAGAATTTCTCGCATGTCTATTCTCGGATTTGGTCCGAAGGTATGATGTAGATGGGCTTCACCTCGACTATATTAGGTATGAGGTGCAGTCGCCTACGCCGTACGGCTACAATCAGTCGGCTAGATGTGAGTTTGAAAGACAATACGGCATCGATCCGGTCTATATCGAGCGACTCTCGACCAATCAGATACTTTGGAACAAGTTCAGGGAGAGGCAGATCAATTCATTCGTTCAGAAGATTGCGACTCAGATACGCACAATCAAGCCGAATGCAAAGATATCGGCTGCAGTAGGCTCCGATCCTGTTACAGCTCGACTAAACCTCCTGCAAAACTGGCCGAATTGGGTGGCTAACGGCTGGGTGGATTTTATAACGCCTATGGCCTATACAGCCAATGACGATACATTCAAAAGGTTGGTAACCGATCAGGTGTCCGCCGCCGAAGGCAAAACTCTGNNGGGAATCGGCCTCCACGTGCAAAAGGATAAGCCGGAGCAGACAGCCGGGCAGATCGAAATTGCCCGGCAGTTTGGAGCGGCCGGAGAGGCTCTTTTTGCCTCTTCATATTATACCGATGCTCTCGCTTCGGTTCTAGAACAGGGGCCGTATAAGGCAAAGGCAAAGATGCCGGTTATCTGCACGAAGAAAAACGCGCCATACGTACCGCCTACCGACCCGCCGATTACAATACCGGAGAACATAGTTCCACTTCCAGAACTAGCTATTCCAAAAACTGACCAGGCGGTCATTATCGACGGCAAGCTCGATGATGAGGCTTGGGCATCGGCTGCGAAGGTTCAATTGTCATATACGAATGATGGGAATCCGGCACCGGTCGGAACTGAGGCCTTTTTGACTTATGACGACCATAACCTTTATGTGGCGTTTAAGGCATCAGAGCCGATGATGGACAAGCTGAAGGCAGCGGTAACCAAACGCGATGGGCCGACGTTTTATGATGACTCGGTGGAGGTATTCGTCGATCCGACCAATGAGAGACGCGCCTATTATCATCTTTCGACCAATACGCTGGGAACCGAATTCGACCAGAAAGTCTTCAGCCCGAGCTGGAACAGCGAATGGAAATCGGCCTCTCAAAAAGAGGCGGATGGATATAGTGTCGAGATGGCCATACCGTTTTCCTCTCTGGGCGCTGAGGTTCCGACATCCGGCACAAAATGGGCCTTGAACCTGACGCGGAACCGCACAACATCGGGTACAATGGAATATCTCACCTGGGCGGTTCCGTATGGCTCGTTCCACAGCCCAGACAGGCTGGGAACAGTGATATTTGACTAAAGAGGACTCATGAGCAATGCCGCGTAGTTCGGGATAGTCTTTTATCTCACCTAAAGCCCCTTCGGCGGCGGGAAAAGCGTGCAGTTACCTTATATTTATCTTTGTAGAGCTTCAAGCACGTGCTCGATATGGGTGCCGCGCCAGTATATTTTGTCGCAGCGCTCGCAGTAGCCGAACTCGTTCTGGGTTTTATAGACATAAGGCGGGACGCGATCTGCTACATCGGATTTTGATATCGGGACGATTTCGCCGTTGCAGATAGTGCACCGCGTGAACAGATTTTCCCTGGACAACTTCAGGTTAAAATGCTTCATCACCTGCCTGACTTGTTCGCCTGTTGACCCCCAGTCTACAAAAAAGCACCTTGCGCGAACCGCTCGACGTCGGCAGAGAAGCACATCCCGAGTGAGCAATATCCTGTCTTCGCGGATTGCAATGCGGATAAGCTCGTCGTCATCTGAATCGGCGAAGTAAAGGGTATCGTAGCCGAGCATTCTCAGCCACTTCGCCAACTTCCCAAGCATTGCATCCGCAAGGAATTTCATTATCTCTACCTTAATAACTGGTTTGATATCTCAGACAAGATTCCTGCTTGAAAGATTCTTTAATCACGAAAGCACTGAATAGACGGAATGGTGGAAGCGCAGAAGGAAGCTGAGCGATAGTTGGCTAACACTGAATGGGACTTAATATTACAATTTCCGTGTTTCCCCATCTTCAGTGTTTCAGTGATTAGTATATTTTGGAGGACGTAATTAGTGCCTGATATAGCTCAACTTGAAAACGAACTAAACAGCTTTGACCCCACTGAGCGCGGTGATGCGCTCTGTTCTATAGCCGCAAAGATTGATGCCGGAGAGATATCGACTCCCGGCGCTAAGAATGAAGTCAACCTGCACTTCCACACATTCTTTTCTTACAACGCCAATGGCTGGTCTCCAAGCCGAATCGCCTGGGAGGCGAAGAAATACGGGCTGGCGGTCGCGGGAATAGTCGATTTCGATGTGCTCGACGGTATGGAAGAGTTCCTTGCGGCGGGCGAGATAATTGACCTAATGACCACCGCCGCCATAGAAAGCCGGGTATTCATAAAAGAATATTCAGACAAGGTAATAAATTCACCCAAAGAGCCGGGGATATCTTACTTTATGGGCGGTGGGTGCTTCAAACTGCCCGAAGAGGGAAGCCACACGGCCAGGCTGCTGCAAAATATGCGCGTTCTTGCTGGAAGGCGGAACATTCAGATGATCGAGCGCGTGAACTCATACTTAAGTAAGGTTCAGCTCGATTACGAAGCAGATGTAACCCCGCTCACACCATCGGGCAATGCGACCGAACGCCATATAATTGCCGCATACGATTCCAAAGCCAGGAAAGTTTTCGAAGGCGACAATGATGCGCTTGCTGAATTTTGGGCAGGCAAATTCGATATGCCAAAGGAGGATATCGAATCGCTGCTGCTTGATACGCCGAAACTGCATGAGGTTTTACGAAGCAAGCTGATGAAATATGGAGGCGTGGGATATGTAGCGCCCACAACCGACACATTCCCTCCCATCGAGCAGGTGATCGAGATGATCCAGGGGATGGATGGACTACC
Source organism: Armatimonadetes bacterium UBA5829 (assembly GCA_002431715.1). Classification (GTDB taxonomy): domain Bacteria; phylum Armatimonadota; class UBA5829; order UBA5829; family UBA5829; genus UBA5829. Next base: position 5,480 of record DJHI01000110.1, on the reverse strand, counting down.
AATGGCCGCATGGCTCGATGGAACAAGCGAGGGCGAATCGGATATGGCAAAGATGCTTTCGCTGCTTGAAAAGAAGGGCGTGGTGGCGATGAATATCATTCCCGACCGAAACTGGAATATTAAAGACCCAGCCGAAAAATCGATTAAGGTCGATAATCTTGCCAGGGCAATTCGAGCCGCTCGAAAGATTCATTTCCCGATATGCGTAGGCACTGAGATGAATAAGCTCGGGCTGCCTTTTGTGGATGATTTTTCTGCTCCTGAACTTGCTCCGTATATCAATGATTTTATGGAAGGCGCGTATTTCCTGTGGGGCCACACGTTCCTTGCGCGCGCAGCGGAGATGGGATTTGCCAGCGAATGGGCTCACTTCCACTTCGGAGATGATCGACCCTCCAAAAATGAATATTATGCGCGGGTAGGAAGACTCGCAAGCCCTAAAAAGATACAGATGGTCGCCAGCAGAGCCAATCTGAGAACCGCTGCGCCGCCTGAGGTGCTCAGGCTGCTGCAGGGTTAGTAAAAGCTTTAATATCTGAGAATTTATTCCCGATATGAACTTATGTATCGGGAATAAATTTCCGATACACCATGATGGCAGTCTTTTTCGAGGAATTACATGCTCGATTCGTTTAAAAAACCTCCGGCGGAATTTCGGAGCACCAGGCCCGGCCAAGAGAATAAAAAGCCTGTTTTAATGCGTGACTTGAAACGGGAATTCGATGCCCTGGCTATATCCGGGTCTGATTTATCTGATGTTTCTCCCATTGTACTGGCCGACTCTCCGCATTCCAGACTGTTTGCCGATTATATCAGCCGTGTAAGCTACACCCTTTCGCTCGGAAAAAAGAAAACGCAGGTGGCTTTACTCAGGCCGTCCGAACCAGATGATTTCTTCGACCTCTATAATTCGGAGCTGCCGCTGGCGCATGTGGTACATGATATTGTGGATGAAGATGCCATATGCAAAGCGACGGCGGTGGATCAGCGTCTGATAATCTCGGATGATGAGTATGAGCTGCTGATTATGCCTCCGATGAAATCAATAAGTTATGCCACTGCAATAAAAATTCAGGAGTTCATAGAGGATGGCGGGCGAGTGATGGCAACCGGAACCCTGCCGGCAAAGGACTCATCAGGCAGCAAACACGAAGAAATTTCTTCTATATTTACCGAGATATTCGGCAAATCAGCATCCGATAATGGAGCGCTCTTTGTTGATAAAGAACCGAGCGAATTGGCAAAGAGCCTGAGAAGGTATATTTGCATGGCTATCAAGCCTGTTGTTTCAATAAGATCCGGCAAGCAGGAATGTAGAGATATAACATATACTCATCGAATCTGGCAGGAAGCGGAGATCTTCTTTTTCGCCAACGGCTCTGATGAACCGAGAGAGATTCAGCTATCGATCAGATGCGATAAGGCTCCGCATATACTCGATCCTGAGACAGGGAAACGCATCGCTTTGGTTAACTGCACCCAAATAGGCAGCAGGACGATTCTCCTGCACCGATTCGAAAGCTGCGGATCACTGTTGATGAGTTTTGATGATGTCCCCAGCCTGGCTATCCCGACTCCTTACTCTGAATATGGCGATGAGGTAATGCTGCAAAGTGATTGGGACGTGGTTGATGATGTCGACGGCGTATCTTTCAGCCAGATGGTCGACATCCCGGAGTTCCTTAGGATTCAGCGAATAGTAATGAGCCTGGAAGAACCGCTGGATGATGTCGATTTTACCGTCAACGGAGCGGTGGCCGGAGTCAGACTATGGCCGCCTTATGAAATGGACATAACCGCGCTGGTCAAGCCAGGACCCAATGAAATCACCCTCAAATTCAATCAAGCATCACACTTCTGCGGAAGAGGAAAAATCACTATCTACTGATCCTTAGTCGATATTTCTGCCCACCACCGCTCTTTTATCGAAGCCGTTTGCTTATATTCCCCACAGGGTAGTATGGAGTCTAGAGCGCAAAGCTTTTGCATCACCAACACAGGAGGGGGTATATGAGATGAAACCTCAGTTTAGCATGTCGCGCTTTGTACTTGTTTTAGCACTGATTGCTGCGTTTAGCGCGCTGTCTGTGGCTGCAATGGCAAACGGCAAAATGAAACCGGCCAAACCGGCGCCGAGTTATAAGACGCCTACAGTGCAGGGCAGAGGGCCCATTAGTGTCAAGCTGACCGCAATAACAGCATCGAATATCGGATGTACGGCCTGGCTGTATAATACCTGGCCGACAAGCTGTCCTCCAACTCAGGTGTCCGGCTCCATTCAGGCAATGGCTGTAAAAGCTCCGGCTGATATGCCATCTCTAAATGACAGAGCCACCGTTACGGCATCATTTACATGCATATCGGGCGGACCAACCTATGCAGTTAATTTCAAAAGCCTTGCCTCCGCGGGACAGTTCAACACGCCTTTCGGAGGTGTAGCTTTCCAGAGAAATATCTTCGGCGACACCAGATTCTTCAATATGGACCTGCCGGTTACGATGGCTTATGTGGCCGTTGTAGGACTTGCGACCATCACAAAGGACGGCCAGGTGATTGCAGAGAATCAGCCGGCAGTGGCAGCGCTCACACAGGGCATACATGATGATAATCACAAACTGATGTCTCAGGCTGATGCCACCAGAAGAGAATTTCACCTGATCGTGCCGGGGAGTATGGTCCAGGGAGTAAGCGCCGTGCCTGACTTTCCAAACGGCTATTTTTACGTTTATTGGCCTGATGCGACCTATAACATCAGCACCGAAACGATCAGTATTCCTGCTGAGACAACCGCTCCGTTGGGCAGAGGACCTCAGACGGGATCTCTTGTAATTAACCTTACCAATAAAGGAATCAGCAAATCGGTCGGTACCGCCTCGTCTGGCCTCTATGATATAACCGTAAAGAATATATCGAACAAGCCGCAGGGGCTTTATATGACAGGCACAGATATCTGCTGCACCGATTATAAGAGATTTTCCAAGATCATCAAACCCGGTGAGAGCCAGAAATTCAAGTTCTATTTTGCTCCGGGGAAGGTGGTTATGAGGCCGTTCTGCTGTGCAATTAAGACTCCGACGGCTTATAAGGATTACAATTGGACCGGCCCTGCGACGTCGATTGTATTTGAATAGACTCGGGGCATGTTGGTTTGATGGTTTGATGGTTT
>DJHI01000110.1:1565-2215 GCA_002431715.1 Armatimonadetes bacterium UBA5829 | reverse complement strand
CTTTTAGGCCCTTGAGAAGCTCCAGTTCGCCTGTGGTTAGATTGGCTGTATTCGCAATCGGCAAGGTCTGATCGAAGGAATCATATTTAATAGATTTAGTTTCGTCTATTGCAATGTTAATACCCTCAGGCCTTATTCGCCCGTCGGCATCCGCGCAGGCCTTTTCGATTCGCGCTACGCATTCATCGGTGACAGCCCGTAGGTCGGCCATTAGTCTGGCTGCGCTCTCCTCTAAAACCTTGAGGTCTGTCGGTGAGAGCGGAGGATCTTTACGAGTCTGAGCCTGACCGGCACGCATCATCCATGCAAATCCGCGATAGACGCCGTAACAAATTCCTAAAACTACAATTATCGAAAAAAGAACATCCATAATTTTCTATGCCACCGCATCCTTCGACAAGCTCAGGATGCTCAGTTTCGCTACTGATTATAACTAATGCCATTTATAAACTTATGCCACTGCATCCAGGTGTGAATCGCCTTCGTCCTCATCCGGCTCTTCTTCGGTGTTGAGCATATGCCGCTCGAGTTCGCGACGTCGATTCTCACGATCCTGCCTGATCTTGTCGCGGCGAAGCGACTCAAGAGCATCCGTCTTCTTGAGCGAGAGTTCCGCCGTTTCTTCAGCCGCTAATTGAGCCTGCGAAATA
>DJHI01000110.1:0-1517 GCA_002431715.1 Armatimonadetes bacterium UBA5829 | reverse complement strand
GAGTAGTACCGGGTGACCTGTCGATCTCCACCGACTTCGCAAGTGACGACGCTATATTCAGCGCGTCGGGTCCTGGTCCCACCGGCATCACCTCCCTGTTTAGAGGTTAGAAGTAAGAAGCTAGAGGCTGGAATCCCCTATCCTACAAACCGGGAAATACTACTACTTTAATTATTATCGGCATGCTCCAGGCTTATCTTGACATGAGAGCGCGAAGGTCATCGTCCTTGACCTCTTTCTTGACATCGGCAACCTGTAAAAACTTTACATGGATGCTCTCCAGGTCTTCAGGCGAGACTGTATAACCCAGCGATTCGAGCCTGTGACGCACCGCATGACGGCCTGACCTTGCAGTCAGCACAATCTGAGTGCCCGACGAACCGACATCTTCGGGAGAAAATATCTCGTAGTTATCACGGTTCTTCAGAACTCCGTCCTGATGGATGCCCGACGAATGCGCGAAGGCATTTGCTCCGACTACGGCCTTATTTCGAGCAATGGCAAGGCCGGTCAGGCGGCTAACCATCGCGCTGGTCGGGCAGAGTTGAGAGGTCACGATACCGGTCACTGCGCCATAATATCCTTGACGGACCTTAATACCCATCACAACCTCCTCTAAAGAGGCATTTCCCGCGCGCTCGCCTAAACCGTTTATCGAACACTCGACCTGCTGCGCGCCCGACTTTACAGAGGCAAGCGAGTTCGCTACGGCCATCCCCAGATCATTGTGACAATGAACGCTCAATACGACGCGGTCGATATTCGGTACATTTTTCTTGATATCTGATATCAACCTCCCCCATTGAGCAGGTACGGCATAACCGACCGTATCGGGAACATTGACGATACTCGCGCCTGCATTGATAACCGCCTCGATAACCCGGAAGAGGTATTTGCGGTTGCTTCGGGAAGCGTCTTCTGTAGAATACTGAACCTCCGGGCACAGCGAGCGGGCATATCGCACAGCCTCAACTCCCATCTCCAGAGCCTGCTCGCGGGTTCTATGAAACTTGCTCTTGAGGTGAACATCGGATGTGCCCAGGACTATATGAATACGCGGCCGCTCGGCTTCGCGAACTGACTCCCAGACTGCATCTATATCGGCCTTAACCGCGCGTGCGAGAGCCGTCACTACAGAACCCTTCACTTCGCGGGCAATTGTGCGGACCGCTTCGAAGTCGCCCGGAGAGGAAGCGGGAANNTAATATCGACATTCAGTCGGACAAGCTGGCGGGCTATCTCCAGCTTTTCAGAGCCGGACAGACTGGCGCCCGGTGACTGCTCACCGTCGCGCAGGGTGGTATCCAAAATATGAACCATGCGTTCCATTGTTTTCTCCTTTTTGTTTGTTGAAAGCGGAAAGTGGAAAGCTTGAAACCACTATCCAAGATAGTTTTCTAAGATCACTAAGGTCACTAAGATCGCTTGTGTCCATATCATCACCACCCTTCTCGATTTAGTACTGAGTGTTTAATATTGATTATCTGACTGAGTATTGGAAGAAACCCTCTTGTTTT
>DJHI01000226.1:8159-12763 GCA_002431715.1 Armatimonadetes bacterium UBA5829 | reverse complement strand
AAGCCATTCTCCAAATAATCAATACAAAGTCTCAAACATAAAATAAAAAAAGCCTTCGTCTCAATTACAGAGACGAAGGCTTTTATCTTCGCGGTACCACTCTGATTGACCGGAGCTTACGCGTCCGGCCCACTCGACCCGCTGCGGCAATGGCCCCCATACGTCCAAAGCGACAGCGTCTTCCTTTTAACGGTAGAAGTCTCCGTCCCAGTCTACTTTCCATCACAACGTCTACACGTCTAGGGTCGTGCACCCAAGGATTTCGGTGGGAGACTCAAGAGGGAGTTCAGGCAGTTCCTGCGACGCCGGTTTCCAGCGACCCGGCTCTCTGCGGTCCGGATATCCGCCTTACTGATCTCTATCATAGTCTTTGTTGGCTATTCGATTGTATAATCTTATTATTGCCAGTAAATGGTCGATTGTCAACCTGTTTATCTAAAAATTATACCGTAAAGCCCATCCTACGCTCGGTATCCTCACAGAGTGAATGAGCAATTTCAGATGCGACGCGGGCGTTGTTCTTCAGAAGAGATATATTTGCCTTTAGAGACTCACCTTTTGAATGCTCACCTACTCTTGCCAGCAGATAAGGCGTCAGTTCTTTACCCTTGATGCCTTTCTCCGATGCTTCCTTAATGGCCTTTTCTATGTGCGGTACAATGGAGACTTCATCTTCCTTAGGAACATGTACCGCGACTATCGTCGCACAGCGCGCACCGACTGCACTGCCGGAGAGCTTGAGAATTTCCGCAAGGTCTGAAGCATCGTCTACCTTAGGAATGGATATGCCCGTAGATGAAGAATAGAAGGCCGGCAGTTCCGAAGTTTGGTAGCCATAGACAGGTACTCCATGAGTTTCAAGCCATTCGGATGTTGCGGAAATGTCTAGAACAGCTTTTGCTCCCGAGCAGACAACTACAATTGGAGTTCGCGCCAACTCCCAAAGATCGGCGGACATGTCAAATGTCTCACACGCGCCTCTGTGGATTCCGCCTATGCCGCCTGTGGACATTATGCTAATACCCGCCATTGCAGCGATGCGCATAGTGGCCGATACGGTCGTTCCACCGTTCAATTTTTTAGCCAGAGCATAGGGAATGTCGCGAACAGCCAGTTTAGCAGCGGCACCATCGGCCAGAGACTTGATTTCATCTTCAGTAAGGCCGACTCTGATCTTGCCATCTATAACGCCGATTGTCGCCGGAACCGCTCCGGCATCCCTTACTGATTGTTCGACCGCTAGTGCCGTTTCCACATTTACCGGTAAGGACAGGCCCTGCGCAATGACTGACGACTCCAAAGCCACTACGGGCTGGTTTCTATTGAGGGTGCAACTAATTTCGTGTGAAATATCGAGCGGGTTTTGCATTCTTGCCTCCGTCCAAGTATGGACGGTTACATATTATACATCGGTCTTCTTTACTCCTGCAGCATACAAGAGAAGAGCGAAACACAATCAGTTTCGCTCTTCTTGAGCTTTTGACTCAGCCAGCGTCTTGACTAAACAAATTACAGTCTTGGCCTGAATCAGGTATATGCAAATTACGATGAATAAAGTCAGTAATTCATTTAGCCTCCATTCGCATTACGATATCGGATAATTACCGGTGAGTTAGTAACTATCGGCGGATCGAGTGGAATATTGGTAAGGAGCCCTAAACCGACAAGATGCTGGAGCATATCATCGCTGTTGACTACCGAATAAGGCGCAAGCCCTGTTCGCTCATAAATATTCCAACAGAGGACAGGATTGTAGTCCAGGTTGGGATTGACACCACCAAAATTAAAGAAATTGTTGTTCTTCGACATCAGGCAAATGTCTTCCGGGATTTCGCAGATAATCGGCAATTGTCCCGGTGGAACCGGATTTTCAATAGCTGAAATACACCCGCAGCAATCGGGCGAGCCATTAGCCAGACGAGGAGCCCAGTTGGCACCCAGTCTTTCCGCCAAATCTTCATCAGAAATATCAGGTGCGATTATAAATTCGATTGCCTTAATCTTATCTACCTTATTGAAGTAAAACACGGGAAACGCGTAAAACCTGACCAGCTTTCTCTTGTAATCCAAAGAAGCCAATTCGACTGAAGGTATTCCCGAAGTCGGCACTATAATAGTCGCATCCATTACGGAAGGATCTCCCTGCTCTTCCAACTCTCCCATAGCTATGGCGAGAAGCACTTCGGATGCGGAGCAGAGCGGCCTCGCGTCGGCGTCGTCTATCCACTCGAGATAGTGTACCTGCCAAAGACCGGTATAGTCCGAATCGTCGGGCTGTTTGTCGAAAATGACCGTCTGAGCGCAATTGATGATGTAGACATTGTTTACCATGTCATTTTCAAGAGCGCAATCGAGCGCGGGAGTCCATTCGACACCGTTGGCCGGCCGGTTAGCACTTTGCTGCGTGAAATCATTGAATTGCCTGGCTACAAGCTGGTTTGAGGCGGCGAAAGGCACATACCATACAGTCTGGCACTCATACCAGCCCTGCCTCATTGCAAACTCGCCTGACTCCACCGGAAAAAGAGTGACTGGGTGACCGTTGAATAAAGCAACGAGCCACAATGCTTTCAGGAAGGTTGTCATTATCATGCGTATCCTCCTAAATAGGATTTATTGTGGCCCATTTTTGTAAGTTACACTGCCTTAGGACGCCACAATATACCCGTATGCCTATTTGAGGCAAACCGCGGCAATAAAGGAAACCGGCACATTTTTATTCCGGGTATACTTGAGGATAATCGCTGCTGCGTGATACAATCGCGGCGAAAGTACATTAGCGCGATAGGAGGCAAAAATGGCTCTTGATAAATATGGATATTTCGCAGATGAGAGTAAAGAATTCGTTATAACGCGGCCCGATACACCTGCGCCCTGGGTGAACTATATGGGCAACGGCCGGTATTTCGGACTTATCTCCAATACCGGCGGTGGATTCAGCTACTGGATGGACCCGAGAGACAGCCGGATCACTCGGCTGCGTTATAACTCTCTGCCGTGGGATCGACCCGGCAGATATATCTATCTCAAAGATGTTGAAGACAACTGCTGGAGCCTTTCCTGGCAGCCGACTGCTCATAAACCGGATTTTTATGAGTGCCGCGTGGGCATGGGTTATGAGACGATTAAAATGCTCTATAAGGAAGTGCGGAGCGAGGTTACTTATTTTGTGCCCAAGGACGATGACCTCGAAATCTGGCTTGTAAATGTCAAGAACACATCGCTCGAACCAAAACGCTTACAGGTGACATCATATGTTGAACTTTGTCTAGGGCACGCGCTTGTAGACTTGATCAACCAGCCCAATGATCAGCACTTCAACATAGTGAGCTTCAACCGCGAAGACAACGCTATTTATGCCACCAAGAACTATTGGGTTACACATAAGGGGGTGTCTGTCGAGCAGCCGAATCAGGCATGGGATAGGTATGTCTTCTTTACCAGCGATCTTCAGACACAGAGCTGGGATGGATCGAAGGACGCGTTTATCGGGCCGTGGAGAAGCGAGGAGAACCCTGCTGGTGTCGAAAATGGACTGCTCTCGANNAACACTAATATAACAGCCGGAGATGCCTGCGCGGCATTGCAGGGTGAAATACTGCTGGAGCCCGGGCAGGAGGTCGAGTTTGTGGTGCTGATGGGATGCGTGGAGGCGGTTGATTATCGAAAGAAATCGCTTCCATTGATTTCAAAGTATCGCTCGCCTAAAGCTGCCCGTCAAGCGCTGGAAAAACTAAAGGCTTATTGGGAAAAATATCTTTCCTCAGCTATAGTGGAGACACCCGACGTCGAGCTCAATCGGATGATCAATATCTGGGGCAAGCGGCAGTCATGGGTCACATTCANNTAATGCAGGATATTATCACGGTGGGCTGCTTTATGGAGTTGGAATGCGGGACCAGTGCCAGGATATGATGGGGCCAATTATCAGCGATCCGAATGCGGTCGCAGATAGGCTCCTCGAGGTGCTCACACATCAGTTCCAAAACGGAAGCACTCTACATAATTATTTCAAGCTCAGTGGAGAGGGTGAGAGGACAGGACATTCGGATACTCCGCTGTGGATTCCTCTCGCAGTGATGAATTACCTGAAAGAGACCGGCGACTTCGCATTCCTGATGAATGTGATGCCGTTCCATGATGGAGAAGAGGCGGATGTTCTCGACCATGTTATAAGGGCTTGCGATTATGTGTTGAGCCAGCTTACGGAGAATCACCTGCCGAAGTTCGGGCCTGGAGACTGGAACGATACGCTGGATTATGTCGGAAGAAAAGGCAAAGGTGAAAGTGTGTGGGTCGCGCATTTCCTCTGCTTTATTCTGCGTGAGACTGCTCAATTGCTCGATTATATCTGCAGCCAGAGCTGCTGCCCAAGCGCTGATTATATTTCCGAAACCGCCATAAGATTCCGGAAAGAATATGACTTGGTTAAAGAAGCGATAAATACCCGATGCTGGGACGGTAAATGGTATATCCGAGGCATCAGAGATGACGGTGGCGTGATAGGATCGAGCAAAAACCCGGAAGGTAAAATCTTCATGAATGCGCAGAGTTGGTCAGTGATTTCGGGAGTTGCGAATGATGAGCGTGGTAAGCTCGCATTA
>DJHI01000226.1:7938-8110 GCA_002431715.1 Armatimonadetes bacterium UBA5829 | reverse complement strand
TAGACTCGGCTGACCAACTGTGTATAACTTTGAGAGGGCCAAAGATTTTATCCCCAAGTTATACACAGCTTGATGAATGTATAGGTTTGGCCACCAGATGTGTTCCAGGAAAGAAAGAAAATGGCGCAATCTTTAACCATGTGGCTGCTTGGGCAATCCTCGGAAACCTGAT
>DJHI01000226.1:0-7925 GCA_002431715.1 Armatimonadetes bacterium UBA5829 | reverse complement strand
TATGACTATTACAGAAAAACTTTACCAATGGTCCAGGCGCATGACCCGGATGTGTATAAGATGGAGCCATATGTCTATTCAGAATATGTCACCAGTGACGATCATCCCACTTTTGGGCAGGCTAGTCATTCGTGGCTCACCGGTTCAGGCGTTTGGATGTTCAGAGATGCATTGGATTATATTCTCGGTGTTCGGCCCACCTATGAAGGCTTGATAATTGACCCATGCATTCCTGATAAGTGGGATGGATTCAAAGTTACACGCAAGTTCAGAGGCGCTACTTATGAAATAGAGGTTAGAAACCCTGGACACGTGCTGAGGGGTGTCAAAAAGCTGGAAATGGATGGCCATGTAATAGATGGACAGGTTTTACCGCAGGTAGAAGAAGGGCGCACAGCGAAGATCGTGTGTGTGATGGGTTAGCAATGTATCTTCGAAATTCGGTCAAAACTAGTAGAAGACGGTAAAATTTTATGCATCAAGTGCAAAGACGACTGGGGATTTTTTTATCTCCTGCCAGGTGGAGGCCAAGAACCAGGAGAAATCCTTCCAGATGCACTCAGACGTGAATGCCTTGAAGAAATTGGAACAGAGGTCACCGTTGGTGACCTTGTATTTGTCAGAGACTATATAAGCACCAACCACGAATTCGCAGAATATGAATCAGAATTACACCAAGTCGAATTGATGTTTACTTGTGCCCTCTCAGACGGTTGCACACTAGAGTGCGGTACCGTACCCGATAAAGATCAGATTGGCGTAGAGTGGCTCGAACTGGATAAGCTGGAAAATTATAGACTCTATCCACAAGAAATGAGACCATTTCTGAAAAATATGCAATTCAACTCCAAGACCACTTATCTTGGAGATATAAACTGATTAATTTGATACCTAGAAAACGATCAAATTTAGCATATAGAGGAAAGACACATGGATACAGTTGTGTGCGTGATGGGTTCGGAATAAGCATGCGGATTAGAAACTCGGTAAAAGCAGTAATTGTGAAAAACGGTAAGATTCTGTGCAACAAGTGCAAGGATAGCAGAGGTGTGTTCTATGGACTGCCGGGAGGAGGGCAAGAGCCTGGAGAAACTATGCCGGAAGCCCTACGTCGTGAATGCCGGGAAGAAATTGGAACCGATGTCATTGTTCATGATCTTGTTCTTGTTAGGGAGTTTATTGGCAGCAATCATGATTTTGCTAAATTTCCAGATGTTCATCAGGTAGAGTTAACCTTCTCCTGTGATTTGGTAGAAGACTGCAAAATGATTTTGGGAGATGTGGCCGATGAATTACAAATCGGTATAGAATGGCTCGATTTAGACAGGCTGGAAAACTATAAACTCTATCCCCTGGAAATGAGATCATTTTTGAAGGGGCTTGATTTTCATTCCAAAACCTATCTTGGAGATATATGCTGAAAAATGGAGTAAATTAAATGTCTACACAACCAACAGTCGCAATATCACGCGTCCCAGATATTGACAGCGCGCAATCCATAGAGCAGGCAGTGCGGGAGGCTGTGTCGCTGGCATGTGATTTCGAATCGATATGCAAGGGCAAAAGTGTTGTCCTGAAGCCGAATGTCTATTGCCCATCACCAGCACCTACGACCACTGATCCTCGGGTTATTGCAGCCCTGATAAAGCTTGCTAAAGAGGCAGGAGCGCGCAAGGTAACAGTTGCAGAGGGTCGGAGTATTTCCACTGCTCTTTACCGAAAAGGCGGATCGACAAAGGCTTGCTTTGAAGCCGTCGGGATGGACAGGGCGGCAATCGAAAATGGCGCTGATATAGTTTATCTGGAAGATGATGAGTTCATAGACGTTTCCAACCCGGAGGCGCTGGTGCTGAAAACCGCTCGTGTGCCAAGAACAATCTACGAGGCTGAAGTGCTTATCAACGTTCCGGTGTTAAAGAATCACAGTTTAACTTTGACAACGTTGGGCATTAAGAACCTGCATGGAACGCTATCTGACAAGGATAAGCTCTTCGGCCACGATTACCACCACATTCCCCAAAAGCTGGTCGATATCCTTAGATATCATAAACCGGCGCTGACTGTGATAGACGGTGTTCGCGGTCAGGAAGGCGACCATGCCGATATGGGAAGAACAGTCGAGACAAAGGTGATAATCGCTGGAACGGATACTGTTGCCGTTGACGCGATTACTGAGGCCGTCATGGGTCTGGAGAACCTGGAAGTGGATACGACAAGGCTCGCGCATGAGCAGGAACTGGGTGTCGGCGACAGGAACTTGATAAACATTGTTGGTGCAAACTTGGACTCAGTTGCACAACACTTTGCCAGGCCGGATATAGAAATCTCCGAAGAGCGATTCCCTGGGCTTAGAGTGATGGCAGGCGAATACTGCCTGGGATGCAGCTACTACATAAGACGAGGAATCGATAAACTCGTTGATGAAGGCGTGCTCGACCCTAACGACAAGCTTACACTCGTCTTCGGCAAAAACCCGAAAGTCGATCCGGATATTGAAGGGCGAGTGATTATCCTCGGCGACTGTGCTATGCAGAGCGAGCAGGTAAAAGAACTTCGTAACCGGCTCTGGCTTACCGGCAGACTCAGGTTCATCTGGTGCTGCCCTCCAATGGAGTTTAGAATGAGAGCGCTGGAGTTGTCGGGGGATTAGGTTACAGATTACAAGGTTGTAGAAAGCAGGAAGATAATTAGTGTCAGTTAAAATTTTACCGGCTGCGGCTATATTTGATATGGATGGAGTCTTGGTCGATTCGGAGCCGCTGCATACGGAGAGCTCTGTTCGAGCGTTCGATGAATTCGGTGTAGACCTCACACACGAAGAATATAGGCGAAAGATTACACTGGGAGATCATACAGTTCGCAGGCTTTTTTCAGAAATGGGAGGAGACATGGACAGGTGGCACTCTTTGGGTGATAGAAAGGCCATAATGCTCCATGAACTTATTAAAGAAAAGCTTGCGCTAATGCCCGGGATAGTTCGATTCCTTGATATGCTTAAAGAAACAGGAATCCCCACTGCACTTGCTACCTCCGCAGGAAAACGCTCATTCGAACTGATTATGGAGAAATATGACCTCCGCCAATACTTTCAGCAGGTCGTTACGTGGGAAGATGTGAAAGCTATCAAGCCTGACCCTCAGGCTTATATCATAACCGCTGAGATGCTTGGTGTAAGACCTGAAGAGTGTGTGGTTTTTGAAGATACGCCTAGAGGAGTTCTTGCCGCTCACCGAGCCGGTATGAAATGTGTCGCAATACCAACCAGCACAACCCGTGATGGCAACTTTTCACTCGCAAGCATTGTGGTTGAATCGCTAGAAGAGGTAAACTTAACAATGCTGCGGACCCTGTTCTAGGTTTGGGATTTAATTCTCTTAATTCTGTATCGGCTGCCTTGGCAAGCTGTCGTAATTCGGGGTATAATCAGCCTGGCGTAAGGAGATCGGGAATGATTGACCTCAGCGGCATGGATGCAGCCGTTTTCAAATATATAAATAGCGGATTCGCGTCCCCTGTTATGGATAAAGCGATGCTCGCGGCGACTGCAATGGGCGTGGGAATAGTACAGTCGGGCTTGAGCCTCGCACTTATCATCTGGGGATGGCTTAAGAATCGAGTAAATCTGCGCCGAGCGGGATATGCCGGGCTTGTCGCTTTTGCCTTGTCTGGAATCGTGGTTCAAGTGGCCAAGCATATATGGGATCGGCCGCGGCCTTTGCTCTCTTTGTTCGACGTACGCATAGTCGGCGATCCACTTTTTGCCCACAGTTTTCCATCCGGGCACACTTGCACGGCTTTTGCAGTAATCGTCGCTATTTGTTGGTTTCTCCCGAAAACAAGCTGGATTTTGATACCTGTTGCTTTCGCTACAGCGGTTTCCAGGGTGTATTTGGGCGCACACTTCCCGCTGGATGTGATATACGGCGGCCTGATTGGTTCGCTAACGGGCATTGGAGCGGCAAAACTGATCGGGTCTGCTGAAAAATGAAGAGATTTTCACCATATATTCTGCTCGCGATTATGTGCGGGATTCTTTTTTGCTGGCGGCTGGGCAGCACTCCTCTAATAGGCTTGGATGAAGCATTGTACTCCGAGTGTTCTCGCGAAATGCTCGCCGGTGGAAATTATATCGTCCCCACATGCAACGGCAGCTTGTTTCTCGACAAACCGCCCCTTGTTTACTGGCTCCAGGCAGCGAGCATGCGGGCATTCGGCGTCAATTCATTCGCTGTAAGACTCCCATCAATGCTGGCCGCACTTCTGATTGTGGCATTCACGGTTCATCTCGCATCAAGATTGTATGACAGGCGATCTGGAATAATGGCCGGATTTATCCTGGCAAACGCTATGCTCACCGCCGGACTTGCGCGCATGGCCATTATGGACCAGCTTTTCGCTTTGTTTATCACAGTCTCATTGGGAGCTTTTCTACTTTCTTATTTTGAGAAGTGGAGCCGGAAAGGCTATTTATTGTTCTGGGCGGCGATGGGCATATCCACACTTATCAAAGGACCGGTAGGGATATTATTGATCTGCTCGATTGTGGCACTATTTCTTATTCTAAAGCGGGATTTGCAGTCATTAAAATCTGCAGCGCCAGTCTGGGGAATACTTATCCTGCTGGCAATCGTGTTGCCATGGTATGTGCTGGTTCAGATTCATACCGATGGGAAGTTTGTGCAGGAATTTTTTGTTCATCAAAACCTGCAGCGAGCCATGGGTAAGGACTTCTCACACAACCAGCCGTTCTATTTTTATCTGCCGATCTTTGTGGTCGGATTCTTTCCATGGAGCATATTTATTCCGCTGGCATGGAAGATGCAGGCAAGGTTTTCGCGCCCCGACGTATCAGTTTTCATGACCGTTTGGATGGTTGTTGTCTTCGGATTCTGGTCTTTATGCCGCTCAAAACTGCCGTCTTATATATTTCCAATGTTTCCGGCTGCGGCTGTAATGGTCGGGTTGATGTGGGCCGAAATCAATAAGTCAGCTAAAACGAACTCATTATTCAAGTATTCGACAGTAGTCTTTACTGCTTCAATATTGATCGCGGTGGCGTTTCATATTGCACTTAGATTTCTGCCGGAGCCGATTCCCGGATTGGGTATTGCGTTATATGTGATGGGACTTGCGATCATGATCGGCTCGGGCGTATCTCTGATATTGGTTCGATTGAATAAAACCGACGCTGCATTCGGCGCTTTATGCAGCGCAATGGCGGTTTTTATGGCCGCGGCGGTGATAATCGGTCTTCCGATTGCATCACAAAAACTGAGCACACCTGCCATAAACATGGCAAGGCAGATTGAAAAGCACACTTTGAGTAATGAACGAGTGATCGCCTACAGGCTGTCCCCGGAACTCGCTCCCATGATGGGCTTCTATTCCCAGCGGCCTGTTTTTTTCTTGAAAACCCATGATTCTTTAGTGAACGCCGTGCTTGCAGGCAATGTGACACTGGTTGTGGCATATAAGGCCGATCATGAAGACCTTCCAAAAGGTGGAATAACGGCAGGCAGGGGCGGTAATCTCGTGCTGTATAAATTTGATTAAGGCTCAGCTTGCTTTATTGAGAAATTGCAGTTATACTTAATCCGTAAAGAAATCAACGTTTAGCATCGGCGTCTTCATCACCTTCGTGGATTGCGTTACCTTCTACGACTGATCGAATCCCCGAGAGTGGCTAGTGCCACGCGCTCCATGTTGAAAAAAGCAGGGATAACCTGGAAGGACGGCAATCAAATTGGCCAATAAATCACTTTATGTAGGCAATATGGCCTACTCTACCACGGAGAGCGAAATTCGCGATCTGTTCGAGCCTTACGGCCCGATCGTTGAAGTTAGAATCATCGGCGACAAAGGCTTCGGCTTCGTCGAGATTCCTGAGGAGAATATGCAGGCTGCTATCGATGCCATTAATGGCAAAGAAGTCGGCGGAAGAACCCTCACAGTCAATGAAGCACGACCTAAGACCGAGCGCAGTGGCGGCGGTGGTCGTGGTGGCTACGGCGGCGGTCGTGGCGGTTTCGGTGGCGGCGGCGGAGGCCGACGCTGGTAATATGAAACTAAAGCCCGGTGCACTTGCATCGGGCTTTTTTAATAGCAGACAGGTTATATTATCACACGCCTGTATTGAGCCACCTCTTCCTTTTGGGCTGTTCGCGCGAACTCTATAGCAGGGTATCCGAATAGCATCGCATAATACTCATGATCGTCAGGAATGCCCAACAGTGGTTTGACCTCGGGAACGATCCCCAAAGTTAGGCGAAGGAACCCCCACCACACCGTTCCAAGACCGGCACTCTGGGCTAAAAGCTCGAAATAAGCCAGGGAAAGGGCTATATCTTCGCGCGGGCAAGGCGCATCCTGTGGAGCAGATACTATAAGGGCGTGCGGAGCAGTGCGAAATACCATCTTCTCTATGGCTTTACGCGGAAGTCCGCCGATTTGAACCAGAAGCGAGTGCGTGATCTTGCCTTCCTCGGATGCCTTGATAAGTGCATCCACAAGCTTATCGCTGAACTTGTGCATCACATCTTTATCATCGATCACATTGAATGTCAGCTCCTGCGCGTTGCATCCGGTGGGCACATGCGCGAGTGACTTAAGCAGCTTATCGATCAGAGCTTTATCGACATTCTCGTTCTTATAATTCCTGATGCTGCGCCTGCCACGAACGAAAAGATCCATCTGCTCGAAGCTTGGTCGAGGAATATCCGATAAAGGCCGGCTGTCCGCTGGTTTCTTCCCCAAGACCGAAATGGCGCCGGTCGGGCATATCGCCATACAATGCTGGCACTTAAGGCAAAATTGCTCCTTATCCGGCGATATCGTCGGCATGCGGTTTTCATCGAGCGTAATGATAAAAGAAGGGCAATCACGCACGCACAAGTTGCACCTCGTGCATAGTGATTGATCTAATGTGAACTGATTCATGTCTATCTCCTTGAAATGGTGGAATCAACTATAGATCATCTACCAATTTTCTGCCGGCTTGCTTCATATTTTCAAGAAGCTCGGGCTGCTTGCTCACAAAATCCGGCAGTTTCGCGTTCGTCACGACAATCATATCCTGCACCGATAATCCGATCAGAGGAGTCTTCTTCAACGATTCCACAAACATATCGGCGTTTTCGTTTCCCTGACTGATAAAAACCAGCGCAGGTTTCTGAATCTTAAACGTAAAGTCCGGGTTCAGATATGCGTATAGGCGGTCGATAAAAAGCCGTGCCTGCGCAGCATATTGCCACATATAAACTGGCGAACCGATAATGACAGCGTCGGCATCATTCAGCTCTTTGTAAATGGGCTGCATATCGTCCTGAACGGCGCAGCCGTCATGGGTCTTGCAATACATGCAAGCCTGGCAGCCCTTGATGTTCATTTCGTTTATCGCGAAAGTTTTAGTCTCGGCTCCTTTTTCAGCCGCTCCTTCGAGCGCCGCGGACACCATTGTATCTGAGTTAGCGCCTCTGCGCGGGCTGCATAAAATCCCCAGCACTTTCATTGCATTGCCTCCAAAGTTATGCTAGCATTATGTGATGCTACTGAAGTATAGTGTATAAATATTGTTTTGAATAGTATGCACTATTATGTGCTATACATACTTTTAGGATACTGTTGCAATGAACGTTTGTAAATCGCCGACCTGCCCTATTACAGCCACTCTATCGATCATCGGAGGTAAATGGAAACCGATTATTATATGGCATCTGAGAGAAAGCTGCCTGAGGTTTGGAGAACTCCAGCGTATGATGCCGAGGGTTACTCAAAAGATGCTGACTCAGCAGCTTCGCGAACTGGAATCGGACGGAATAGTCCATCGAGAGATATATCCGGTAATTCCTCCGAAAGTGGAATATTCTCTCACTCAATCAGGCCGTACGCTCCTGCCGATTTTATTGGAGATGGCACGGTGGGGCAAA
>DJHI01000145.1:19013-21427 GCA_002431715.1 Armatimonadetes bacterium UBA5829 | reverse complement strand
CGAGCCTTTCAGCATAGATATAATCCAGGCTTATCAGGAAAACGAACCCGCAGAGGGCGAAGAAGCTAAGGCAAAGCTAGAAGTCGGCATTGCCGGGCGAGTGGTGTCGGTTCGCCTGATGGGCAAAGCCGCTTTCGTACATATTCAAGACTTGAAGGGTAAGATTCAGGTCTATCTTAAGAAGGACGAACTCGGCGATGACTATGAAATGGTCAAAATGCTCGACCTGGGCGACTTTATAGGTGTCACGGGCTATGTGTTCCGCACACGCACCGGCGAGGTATCCATCCATGCGGGGACTATTACCGTGCTCACCAAGTCAGTCCGTCCGATACCATTCGGCAAAGAGAAGGGCGATCAGCACTGGTATGGGCTGCAGGACGTGGAGCAGCGATATCGACAGAGGCATCTCGATCTGGTCACGAACTCGGACAGTCGCGAGATATTCATAAAGCGGACGAAGATCGTCCGGGCTATAAGAGAGTTTTACGATAATCGCGGATATCTTGAAGTCGAAACGCCGGTGCTTCAGGCTGTTGCGGGAGGCGCCGCCGCGAGGCCGTTTCTTACCTATCATAATGCTCTTGAGCATGAATTTCATCTCAGGATATCGCTTGAGCTTTACCTCAAGAGATTGATGGTAGGCGGCCTTGAGAAGGTGTATGAGATCGGGCGTGTCTTTAGAAACGAAGGGCTATCGACCAGGCATAACCCGGAGTTTACTATGCTCGAAAGCTATGAGGCTTATGCAAACCTGGAAGACATGATGAGCCTGCTGGAGGACCTCTTCAACAAGATCAGTGAGGCTCTCTACGGCGGGCCCAAGTTCCCTTACCAGGGACAGGTTATCGATCTGACTCCGCCTTGGCCGAGGCTGCCGATACTTGAAGGCATCGAAAAGTACGCGGGTGTCAAGCCGAGTGAGTTCGAGAACCTGGCAAGCGCGCTTGCGGCCATGGAGAGGATCGGACTGTCCACGGAGGGCGAGCATATGGTCGGCGGAATCATTGAAAAAATCCATGAGCGATTCGTGGAGCCGAACCTNNCCTGATGCAGCCGACTTTTGTAACCGAGTTTCCTCTGGAGACCTCACCGCTTGCGAAGAAGATTCCAGGTAACGAGAAGTTTGTGCGCAGGTTCGATCTCTACATAGGCACAAGGGAGATTGCTCCGGCTTATTCCGAGCTCAACGATCCGCTCGATCAGAAGGAGCGTTTCACGGCTCAGGCAGCACTGCGAGCGGAGGGCGACGAAGAGGCGCATCCGATGGATGAAGATTTCGTCAAAGCTCTTGAGTATGGAATGCCTCCGACCGGCGGATTGGGAATTGGAATCGACAGGCTGATAATGCTCTTTACCGACCAGGATGCGATCAGGGACGTAATTCTCTTCCCGCAGATGAAGCCGGAGAAGTAGGTTACGGTTGTATCAGGACACCCCTGTCCCGATACTTTGTTATAACATCGGGGGCGTTTCGGGAGAAGGGTCTCCCGCAACAACTCGAAGTAGGTTATAGGCAACAGGCTGTCGCCTGTTGCCTTGATTTTTACGCTGCCAATTTTGATGGTCTGCCCCGTCTGCGTTTGATCGGAGCAAGTGTTATTTCCCTAATCCTGCGAGCACGATAGTTCCGCTCGTACCGGGCGAACTGCTGCTCGATCTCTTCCCTCTTGTGGTAGGACTCCATGTCCTCTTGCTCTTCTTCCTCGGGTTCGATCTCGATATCGTCTGCTATCCGGTTGTCGTATTCTGTTGTAACTTCACAGGTTTCGGGAGTCTCGATCAATTCAACAGCATCTTGTGCCATTATTGCCGCCTCCCTTCTATGATTTGTTGTGTAATTGACGCTCAATATGACCGTCTGGTTCCATTGAGCGTATTATTATTGCATAAACTCCACAATAATGAAACCATAAATTTTGAAATCAGGTTAAAGGTAAGAAGTTACAGCTTTGTAACTCTCCCCTCCACATATGTTTTACTCGCTGTTTCGATTACAAGGCCGAACTTTTTGCCCACTGGGCACTTCTCAATCAAATCCGGCAGATCTTCGCGATAATCAGACTTCAAAGATACGTTAAGCTCAAGCGTGCCGCTGGAATATCTCTGCCTCTTGACCTGCATTACCCCCGGCAGTTCACCTATGGCGGCCTCCAGTTTGTTCGCAGCCATAATGCCCTTGAAGCCGGTGATCTTAATGCTCATAAAACCGGTCAGGTCGGCGGGAGCGGTTATGACTTCATCGGCCATGCTCGACCCCACGCGCTCGCCTACTTTTTTGAGGCTTGCCTTTATGGAAAGCTCTTTGGTCTGATCGAGACCGTCGGCTGCCTCGCTGATTTCAGCTAAAACCTCGCCCGTATCGGCATAATAGGCCCTGGCATTCATCCTGGCGCGGCTTCTGTAGAGAGTTA
>DJHI01000145.1:14775-18999 GCA_002431715.1 Armatimonadetes bacterium UBA5829 | reverse complement strand
CCCGCCGTAATCGTCCTGATCCACATAATCGGCGTTCGCTTTGCCGCCTACTACGACTATATCCAGCCCATACTTAAGCCCAATGGCCTTCAGCGACTTTTCATCACCCCTGGATGCGCCTGAAGCTGAATCACCTAAGAGGCTCTTTTGACGGATCACGCCGAAGCCTGCCGAGATCAATTGTCGGCTGATTGCTGACTCGACTGCAGGGTCGGCAGCGATTACTCCTATTTTCCACGGCCTTGTGAGCCCGAGCGCCTTGAGCTTTTCAGCCAACGGTCGATTGCTTACACTGGCTCTTACCTTTACTTTATAGAGTTCGCCGGATGTGGTGGATGATATCACCTCGTCCAGGGTCGCGAACCCGCTCGGTTTCATAAGAATCTCATCCCGAACCACGGCATAATTGCGACCGACAGTCACCGCATCTATATATGTGCCTCTGCTCTTCATAACAGCATTACGCAGGGCATCGGCTATCGCTTTCTCGCGAGCATCGGAGAGACTTGCCAAAGCCTCACCCTCGGCCTCTACGGTGGTTACAGTCGGTGAATGCTTATCCGCCGCGCAGCAGCACGGGGCAAACAGAGCTAAAAGGACTAGACAGAGCGCTCGAATCATGGCGTCTTGGCGCTCCTTTCGGTCGTTTCCTCGTAATCCGCGGGCACGATAGCCCTGGCTAAAAGGTCGCTTACGGCACCCTCGCAGGCTTTTTTGAATGCTTCGGATGTTATCGTCTGGTCGAGAATATAATCATGAGAATCAGGCGCGCGCGGAGGGTTAGGCTTATTCTGCTCTCCCACTACGACCACATGATCCGACCAATAGACCCCGCGCTTGGATTCGGAACCGTTCAGTGAGCAGGAAAAGACCACCTTTCCGGCCGAGTCCGGGTCGAGATCGTTGAGGTCATATATCCTCAGATTGCCCGAAATCTTAGCGCTCTGAGTGGAGTCGATTGAAACCTCCCAATCCATTTCGTGCGAAAATCGGCCCTGTTCATAGTCGCGTTTGCGCCTCTCCCAGCGATCATGATCGCGGCGATAATCGCGCATATCCCTTTCCCACTGCTCATAATCCCTTATAAAATCCGGGTCGTTTGCGCGGCTGCCGTGCACTTCATCGTATTTATGAGCGCCGAATATCCCGAATTTTCTCTCGTTCGGATCAGGCTCATGAGGCCGGCTGGGTTCGCGCTCACCAAACGGCGCGAGCTGAGAAGTGCAGCACCTGGGAGTGTTGGGAGAGTAATCGGTTCGAGTAGTAAAAGCCGCGGCATCCACTATCGCAAGTGCGCGCGCTCCACCCGACTGTTTGCGAATTTGAACTATGTCGTTGCTGTCCAGATTGCCGTCGTTCTGATGCAGCAGGGCCATGTAAACCAGTTCCTTGAGGTCCTGACGATTATAGCAGGCCATCCCGGTCTTTTGCGCAAGAGCCGAGGTCATCTTTCCCGCAAGATCGTCCAGGGCCGCAGTCGGAATTTTATCGCTCCTGTCGCCTGCGCGGGCAATTACGATCATCTCTTTATAACCGGCGAGATCGGCAAGACTGCTATTTGAAAGCGCCTCGGGGATTGAGTCTACAGTGCCGTATTTTACCAGTGCACTTTCAAGTTGGCGTGTGCATGGCGCGGCAATGGCCGATATTGTGCGTGATTGGCCCTTATCGGCTATCATCGTCTGCTTTTCCGCCGCAATTTCGCTTTTTTCTTTCGATTGCAGCCATGAGCGAATTTCGTAAGGCAGACCTGCCAAAGAGGCGGCATTTACGTCGATAGTGGAGCTGTTTATGATATAAAGCCGGTCCATGTCAGGGTCGATATCGTTCGAATCAGGTGAGAAGAACTGCCAGTCGATTGTGTCTTTGCCCGGCTTAAGCTGGCGCGAGACCCAATCGGCCGCAAGCTGCCTGTTTTCGTTGGATATGATGCACAGCCGTTTGACCTGATATCTATCGAGTATGCTGCCGCGTTCCTCGAGCTGAATTTTGTCGAGGTCATATTTGCACAGCCGGTCCAGTTCCCAATCCAGCCATTTCTCATCAGGAGCGCTGACCAGTATATCCCAGCCGTTGCGACCGGCAGCCTTTGCTGCATATAGAATCACTTCATCCTTATCGACCGCGCTCACAGGGCATGGAAAAAGTTTGGCTTCCTCTGGAATCAGACGCCTGGCCTTCTCACGGTCGATTACAAAGAGCAGGCTGTCCTTGTCTTTCAGGGTCCCCTTCTCTATCAACAGGTTTGTGGTCGCCATATAGGTCTCATTACGCACGCCGAGCCTGAGAGCATATTTGCTGATATCGTCGGACTTCTCCGTGGTCACGACATGAATTCTGTGTTCTCTTAAAATTCGCGCTATGGTGACCTTGGAAGCATGAGCAGGCGAGAGCGCCATGCATAAGAAGAGAATTACTATAAATAAGCGTTTGTAACTCATGTCTCCACCACCCTCATTATAAGCAATTTACTTATATGTAATGATAGACGTGCCAGCTTGTGGTTTCTTACCAGATTCGCATCAAGAAGGAGGAATGGTATTAAGCGAGAAGTAGCTCATGTGAGTCAAAATTCCCCTTCAATGCTGATCGGGGTTAGGATTTTATATTAGAGGCAATCTTATGATAGATCTTTCTGAACGAATAGGCGAGAAATATATGAATATGTCTCGCGACCAGATTGCAGCTTTTCAGTCTGAAGCGCTGCAAAAAGTGGTTAAGCAGGCGGCAAAGTCGCCGTGGTATGCCGCAAAATTCAAGGAAAGCGGACTTAACCCCGGTGATATTAAGTCACGGGATGATATTTCAAAACTGCCCTTTACCACAAAAAATGATCTTCGGCTGAGCTATCCGGCTCAAATGCTGACGGTGGATCCGGTCGATATCATTCGAATGCACANNCCGCGATATTTCATACCGCACAGGATGTTCAGAACTGGGCCGAGCTTATGGCTCGCAGCCTCTATATTGCAGGCGCAAGGCCGACTGATATATTCCAGAATATGTCGGGTTATGGCCTCTTTACAGGCGGTCTGGGGCTGCATTACGGCGCAGAGAGACTGGGGATGTGGGTGATCCCCGCAGGCCCTGGAAACACGGCGCGCCAGATTCTCCTGATTCGAGATTTCCACGTCAGTGTGGTTCACGCGACCCCGAGCTATGCGATGCATGTCGCTGAGAGAATGGTGGCTGAAGGAGACGACCCCAAAAGCCTTGGAATCAAGATAGCCGCATTGGGTGCGGAGCCGTATACGGAAGAGATGAGGCATAAACTTCAAGACCTCTACGGCTTTAAAGCCATGAACAGCTACGGACTCAGCGAGATGAACGGCCCAGGTGTCGCCTTTGAGTGCAAATATCAAAACGGCATGCATATCTGGGAAGACTCTTACCTCGTGGAGGTCATCAATCCCGATACGCTCAAGCCCGCGGCAGAGGGTGAGGTNNCGGCGAACTGGTTCTTACCACACTTCGCAGAACCGCTATGCCGATTATTCGTTATCGAACAAGAGACCTCACACGGCTGATAACCGAAGACTGCCCGTGCGGAATCAAGCACCATCGAATCTCGAGGTTTGTGGGAAGATCGGACGATATGCTCATTATCAGAGGCGTGAATGTATTCCCGAGCCAGATCGAGGAAGTGCTGATGCGGCATAAGTGGCTCGGTGGAAATTATGTGATCTTGCTCACGAAATCCGCTGCGCTCGATCAGATGACGATCAAAGTGGAGATTTCCAAAGATGGATTCGATGGAACAGTCGAGACGCTGCGAAAGCTGCGCGGCGAGCTTCAGAAGCAGCTCAAGGAGCAGATCGGGTTTACCGCAGCGGTCGAGGTGGTGGAACCCGGCAGCCTGCCGGCAAGTGAAGGCAAGGCTAAGCGGGTNNCATCGACGAGCGAGGTTAAAAGACTTTTTACTCACCACCCTTTATGGGATGGGTTGGAGGATAGATATGTATAACGAAATCAGAGTATTTGTAGAAAATAAATCCGGTAAGCTGGCCAAGATATCCAGTGCGCTTGGTGACGCTGGGATAGATATTCTCAATTTGGAGCTTGCCGATGAAGGTCAGTTCGGCGTCTTCAAGCTCCTGACTGCCGAGACCGAGCGTGCAAAACAGGCTCTAATTGATGCCGGGATGACCATAGCGTTCAATAAGGTTGCAATTATTGAAATCGATGACCAGCCCGGTGGGTTGGTTAAGCTTGCAAAGGCACTCG
>DJHI01000145.1:0-14762 GCA_002431715.1 Armatimonadetes bacterium UBA5829 | reverse complement strand
CGGGGCTTAGCGTGCAGGATGCCTACGGCTGCATCCTCGACAGAGGTAAAAGAGCCATATTCGTTATCAAAGGCGAGAACCTGGACGCTATCGAATCAGCGGCAAAGAGCGCCGGTTTGAAGTCACTGGATTCGCTGGCATAGCGACAAATTATGATATTTATGGTCGGGCTGGATCGAATATCCAGCCCGACTTATTTATTGTTCCGAAACGACTGTATTACTCAAAATGCCGATTCCCTCGATCTCAATCTCGGAGATGTCGCTGGGTTTCAAATATACCGGAGGCGTACGTGCGAAACCCACACCCGACGGCGTGCCGGTGAAGATAGCCGTCCCAGGCAGCAGAGTCATTCCCTGGCTTAGGTAGCTAACAAGAGTGGCAACAGGAAATAGCATATCCGATGTGTTGCCGTCCTGCATGACCTCGCCGTTCAGTCGGGACATTACGCGCAGGTTGGTGGGGTCGATATCCGTTACCACATAAGGCCCCATTGGCGCGAATGTATCGAAACTCTTCGCACGCACCCACTGGCCGTCCGACGCCTGCGCATCCCTCGCAGAAACGTCATTTGCGCATGTGTAGCCGAATACGTAATTTAAGGCATCTTCCACGGACACATTTCGTGCTTTTCGACCGATGATGACGCAGAGTTCCGCTTCATAATCGACTCGACCAGGAGCCATGTGAGGAAGGACTATGTTTGCCTTATGACCCGTCACAGCCGAATTCGCTTTCATAAAAAGCAGCGGAGATGTGGGAATTCGGTCATCGGTCTCCTTTGAATGCTCCACGTAGTTCAAACCGATAGCCAGAATGTTGGGTGGATTGATTGGCGGAAGATAAGAAATAACTTCAGACTCATCAACCACATCGCCTGATTTTACTATAGGGTCCAGCAAACCACCCTTGATAACCTCTATTTTCTTATCATCTGCAAAGACGCCGTATGTGCCGTTGGGGAACCTGGCGCTCGTAAAATTAATGAACTTCAATGCGTGCTCCTGCGTATTCTAACTGGTATTCGAATGGATAAGGTTTGTGCCTGCGAAGGAAATGGTTGAACCTGTATCAAAGAATATTATAGGCAATAGGCAATAATGTAGGCAATATTTTTCTACGAGGTGAATTGCATGTCAAATCTAAAAGGAACCCAGACTGAGAAAAACCTTCTTACGGCGTTTGCCGGAGAATCACAGGCTCGGAACCGCTACACATTCTTTGCAAGTCAGGCAAAAAAGGATGGTTACGAGCAGATAGCTTCTATTTTCGAGGAAACCGCCAATCAGGAAAAAGAGCATGCAAAGCGGCTGTTCAAAATGCTTGAAGGTGGTGAGCTTGAGATTACAGGATCATTCCCTGCCGGTGTAATCGGTTCGACCCTGGAAAATCTGAAAGAGGCAGCGGGCGGCGAAGATTACGAATGGCAGACTATGTATCCTGGATTCGCAGATACTGCGAGAAAAGAAGGATTCGATGCCCTCGCAAAGATGTTCGAGGCAATAGCGGTGGCCGAAAAACAGCACAGCAAGAGATATTCGGACCTTGCAGCCAATATCGAGGCAGGCAGGGTATTCAAGCGCAGTGGATCAGTCAAATGGCGCTGCAGGAACTGCGGTTATATTTATGAAGGCGATGAAGCTCCGAAGGTCTGCCCGGCATGCGCGCATCCGCAGGCTCATTTCGAACTGCTTGGCGAGAACTGGTAGAAGATTAATCACGGAAACATGGAATTCGCAGGAAGCACGGAAGGTAATATAAATTCCGTGTTTTCCTGTTATTTCGTGCTGTCGTGATTCAGGAACATACTAAATGCCTATATTTCGCGATGATCCTTATTTGGAGTCTAAACCTAAAATCTGGGGGCCGGGATTATTTGACAATGATACGGCCATAAGAGTGCGCAACTGCTATCTGGAGTACCTAATGGAAGGTAGACCAGATCACGATGCCACACGCCTTACCATTGAAGAGCGGGACATCGATGTCCATGATATGGACACTGATTTACTGTTCTGGACCGCACTGGCGTGGACTCAATGCGATGTGCATAGATTGGAAGATTCGGTAGCAAAAAACACACTTGAGTTGATAAGCGGACCAGATTGCCATAATATTATGATGCGAAACGAATGGGCGTCAGCTCGGGCTGAAATATTAGATAATCTAAGACAAAGGATAGAGGCGGCGACTACAGTCTCATATATGAGTGACAAAGAACTCGTAGCCTATTGCAAGCGTTTGTGGGGTGATGGCTTTCAAAACCATGTTGATCCCGAATAAGTCGCATCATCCTTGATACGAAGTATGAGTAATATCAAATTCCGTGTTTTCGTGTTATTTCGTGCTTCCGTGATTTATGGAGAGAAAAATGCAGCCGATTGAAATTAAGAAAAATGTCTATTGGGTTGGAGCGCTGGATTGGGATGTCAGAGACTTCCACGGCTATTCGACACCTCAAGGCACAACATATAACTCGTTTCTGGTTCTCGACGACAAGATCACACTGTTTGACACGGTAAAAAAGAACCATTCTTCCGAGTTGCTTAATAATATTAGGCAGTTGACCGATCCTGAGAAGATCGATTATATAGTGGTCGATCATGTAGAAATGGACCACTCCGGTGCGCTGCCGGAGATAGTGGAGATCACAAAACCTGAAAAGATTTTCTGCTCATCTATGGGGAAAAAGGCTCTTCTGGCTCATTTTCATCGCGAGGATTGGCCGTATGAGGTCGTATCAGATGGTCAGGAGATCAACTTAGGCTCTAAGACGGTTCGGTTCTTTGAAACCAGGATGCTGCACTGGCCGGACAGCATGTTCTCATACATCGAAGAAGACAAGCTCCTCATCAGCCAGGATGCGTTTGGTCAGCATTGGGCTACAAGCGAGCGGTTTGACGACCAGGTGGATCAATCGATACTGATGCAGCAGGCGGCTAAATATTACGCCAATATACTTCTGCTCTATTCTCCTCTAGTCGCAAAGCTCCTGGCGAAAGTGACCGAGATGGGTCTTGTAATCGATATGATCGCGCCGGATCATGGCCTTATCTGGCGAACCAACCCGGGCGAGATTGTAAAGGCATGGGATAGCTGGAGCAAGCAGGAGACCAAAGCGAAAGCGCTGGTTGTTTTTGACACAATGTGGCACAGCACCGAGAGTATGGCTGAAGCTATCGCCGAGGGAATCGCGAGTGCGGGAGTCTCTGTGAAGGTCATCAACATGCAGTTCAGCCATCGCAGCGATGTAGCTACGGAGATGCTGGACTCAAAGGCTGTTGTGCTCGGCTCATCGACAATAAATAATGGCATGCTGCCTAGAATGGCTGATGTCGTCAGCTATATAAAGGGACTTCGGCCCACTGGGAAGATCGGAGCTGCGTTTGGCTCTTATGGATGGGGCGGAGAAGCAGTTAAGCTCCTTAAAGAGACGATGGAGGAGATGCAGTTCGAGCTTGTCGACCCGGGTCTGCGAGTAAATTACGTGCCAACCGAAGATGACATCGAAAGATGCGTCGAGCTTGGAAAGAAAATTGGGGAGGCTGTAAAGTCATAGCAGGCTCAGATGCTCCGATTGTTCTGAAGTGTTCTGCGATGCCGCGATATGCGAACACTTTAGACTATGGCTCAGCACACTCCCTAATGAAATATCTGCATGCTATAATGCCCTTACTGCGAGGATGGCGACGTCGTCCTTGAGCGCGCCACCGGCAAAATCCAGCGCTTTTGAATGGACGCACTTCGCCACATCTTCGCTTGCAAGTCCCTGACATCCCACGACTATTTCGCTTATTTTTTCAGTGCCAAGAAAGTCGCGGCCGTTTCTTGCCTCGCTGATTCCATCCGTATAAAGCAGCAGCGTCGAGTGCGGCTCCAGCTTGAGTGTTCGTTCCCCGAAACCTTTGAGCATTCCTAATCCGAGCACTGGCCCGGTGGAATCGAGAGTGATCACATTCCCGTCTTTGCTATAAATTGGCGGTTCGTGACCGGCATTGATATAGGTCAGTTCACTTGTTGCGGAATCAATGATGCCGAAGAACATCGTTACAAAGGTCTCCTCATTGGTCGCATGAGAAACCATCTTATTAAGCAGATCGATAACCTCCTGCGGCCTGTGGCCTTCACTAAGGTAAGCCCGCAGCGTATACTTTAGCATTGCTGTGTGGACCGCAGCCTNNGCAATCCCTTGCCGGATACATCACCTATCACAATGCCGATCTTGTCTTCCGGCATCTCAATAACATCATAGAAATCCCCACCGACAAGAGCCTCATTAGCTGCTGATTCGTATACTTGAGCTATTTCATATTTATCGGTAATCGTGGTAACCGTGCTGAGCAGAGACCTCTGCAGCACATTGGCTATACGGCTTTCTCTGGCATAGCTCAAAGCGTTGTGGATAGCCACTGCCGCATGTGCCGCAAACGCCTCCACAAGTTTCACATCACCTTCTTCAAAAGCGTTGGATGCGTGAGAATATATAACTATGACGCCAAGCGCTTGGTCTTCGTAGATCATGGGGGCGCAGATCATAGATCGCAGGCACTCGGGTTTCTTGAAGTCGCATTCTGCAATGCCGAGAGACTCTATGTCGTTATAGGTGATGCTTCTGTTGGCTGTAATCGCCTCGGACCCTATCTGAAGAGCCAATTCCAATGTGCGATGAGGATCATGGCAGCCGCCTCTCTGCGCGTAGACCTGAACATCGCCGCCCGACTCTTTCAGTGANNTGAGGCAACTACCGAACAATCAGCATGAAGCATATCGACAGCCAGTTCGGATATCTGATCGAGCGCAGCTTCCAGGTCCAGGCTTGAGGAGAGAGCGCTGCCTATACGCGCAAAAGACTGTTCAATCTCTTTTCTATGCTCACGCGCATCAATATACAGCGCCTGAAGCTCCTCTTTTGCTTTCGAGAGCTGATCGTATGGCCTGATGATAGCCGAGACAAAAATTCCGTTTAATATCAGATAATAAGAGGCTATTTTGAATACGTGTCCGAGCACGTTGAGCCAGCCGTACGGACTGGTGTAGCCGGTAAATGCAATCTCTCCGAAGATAGCAAAGAGGAGCGCGTTTCTTAGGTAATCGACAGAACGCTTGTCCCAGTCATGCTTTTCGCTGATCATCACGAAAGCCGCTATATAAGCTAAAATAGCAATGTATTCAAGCGATATTTTTATCGGCAGGAGCACCTGACGCGCCGGGTCGTAGAGTGCACTGCCGACCAGACGGCTATTTAAAGTAAATAATGCGGCGGCGGTAACAACGAGCGCAATGGAAAGAATGGCCAAGCCTTTCGCCGGAATCAATTTACTTTGCGATTGAGGCTTTACATACGCGGCTGTAAGCAGCCCTACTCCAACTACCAGTCTTGCAAGAAGCCAGTAAGCCGCTGCTTTGCCGACAGAATTGACGCCTAGAAAATCCGGCATCCCCTGATAACTGAGGGTATGTATGAAATCCAGCGAGCCGGCGGCCATAAATGTAAGAGCGAGGACGAGGTCGCGGCTGTTTCCCGTCTGCTTGTATCCTACCCAGCCCGCAATGAAAACCGCAAAGCTCACTACAATACTGGCATATTCGAGGATGAGATGGAACGGCAAAAAGTAGATGGCAGGCAAATCTATCCTAACTGATCTGAGCGCATAGGCGATGCCGAACCCTGCAGCGCACAGAAGAATCGTTCTCATATATCGCCGCCGCTCGAGTATAACCGGCGGCCTTACTGATTGACCTGCATCATTTGTTATCACGGATATATATGTCTTTCGATGGTAACGATCGGCAGACAGTCCCTTCTTAATAGAGGTTATCATCATTAGGGCCCAATTTCAAGGGAAAAGGCCTATCATACCAGGGCGAACGCATCAATAATGAAATTGTGAACATACATGTCGCGAACTTGATCGCGCGCGATATCTGATCGCGTGCGAAATGGAATCTCGGGATTCCAAATCCCCAAAGTTCTATTTCGGGCGTCATNNATAACGCCCGATCAACACGTCGTTTTTATTCACTCGGAGTCAAACAAAGAATACTCGTGCGTTCGCCCTGCCTATCATACAATCAAGCTCATAGTTTCAAACTGATAATCAACAAGGTAAACCCAATGCAGGAAGAATGTGTGCGGTCATCTAATCCTAATACGTTCCAAAAATGCGAGGAGGTGACAATATGCCCGAATGGACACTCGTTACAATAGCAATTTGCCAAATTATCATTACTGCAACCATATTTCTTGCCGCCGCTGCGCTTGTGATTGCCGTATTTATGATTAAGAATATGATCAATCGCAAGATAGATGAGGCTATGGGCAAGGTGCAGCCGATTATAAACCAGGCTAAAGCTATTTCAGAACAGGCTAGAGAGACGGTAGACGAAGTCAGCGCCAAGGTCGATTCCATAATGACCAGGGTCGAGAGCACGACCGGAGAAGTGAGCTCAAAAGTCGACTCGATAATGGCTAAAGTCGATGATACCGTGGATAATATCTCAGGGCAGGTCAACTCGACGGTCGGCTCCATTATGAAATCGACTGAAAACACGGTGGAGCAGGTTTCGGGAACCGTGACCGGAGTCACAAAAAGAGTCGAGGATGCAGTGAGTCCTCAAGTGGCCACCGCCGCAAACCTTGTCGGCACCGCCGCCAAGTGTTATGAGATATTTCGCGATATAACAAAGTTACGGCAGACCAGACAATCAGTGCAGGGCAATGGAGGAGAACAAGACACACTGGATGGATAATTTAATAGACAGCATCTCTGATGCAACGCCGCGCTATGACGGCACGTTAGCCTTATGGTTTTCGGGACACTATCAAATCGATCAGCGCGATTTCGACAATATAAAAGAGTTCAACGGCGAGTATCATCCGCTTTATGGATACTACAAAAGCGATGACCCGAAGGTGCTGGCACAGCAGCTTCATGATATTCGAAGAGCCGGCATCGACGCTATTTTATATGATGTCTTTCCGATAACCGCCTGGAATCCTACCGACTTTGCGAAAGACAAAGCCCTCAAGATGCTGATGGAGGCGCTCGCTCATCAGGAGAATGAAACCCGCCCTCTGCAGCTTTTCATCTACCTGGAGCACTATACGAGCGATCCTACATTGGAAGAGCTGGAATTCGCTCTGGACTATATGCGAGAGCATATGTGTGAGGAGCCGTATTATTATCGATACAACGGTAAGCCGCTTGTTGTCTGTTACCTCAATTACGATGCTCCCGGAATGTACGATATCGAGAAAAACAGCAAGTATACGGATTATTTCGACATTCGGAGAATCAGGCCGTTCAGTGCCGACACATGGAGTTATATAGAGCTCTATCCGCAGACCGTTCACAAAGACTGGATGTGCGCCTCCCCTGGACTGGACTCATATCTGGAGGATGCCTATCTTGAAAAGAATGTGCGGAAACAGGGTCTGACACTCGAGGAAGTCCGAAAGAAAGCCGCGCGTGCTGAGCGAGAAGACGGCAAATATTACCTGAAGCAGTTGGAGCACGCAAAGCAGGCGAATCCCGACATTATTATGGTTTCGACCTGGAACGATTGGCAGTTTGCAAACCAGATAGAGCCTGCCGAGGAATATGGCTATCTCTATGTCGACCTAACCGCAAAAGCGATGGGCCGATGGCAAGAGACAGCCATATATAGAGAGCAGGCCTGAATCATCTAAGAAATTTATGCTTAGTAAATTGTATGTCTTGGCCTAAGATTGTTTCTTTAGCACGTCCGCATAGAAACTTGGGCCTTCTGTGGTAATAGGCACGGCGCCGACGGCCTTTGCATAGAAATCTTTTGGCCCCGCGCCGCCTATTACTCCATACACATATCCAAGTTCCCTCAACCCATGCAGGCATGCAATAAGAAGGGCTTTCCCTAAGCCGTATCCCCGCATGCTCTCAGCTACGCCCGTAGGGCCGAAAAAGCCGCGGGTCGTGCATTCATACGCGGCAAATCCCCATATTTTCCCATCTTTGGTAGCAACAAAGCAGGTGGAAGGAATATTCGCAATGGAAGCGCTCACTTCATCAGCCCATTGCTCATCGAAGTGCTCGATCACAAACCGACGCAGTATCGATAGTTCATATGATCGAATCCGGCGTATAATAAAACCCTCCTGTTTGAGTTTCTCGATATTTGGCGAGTTGTCAGGCAGGTTTAGAAGGTTTACAAGCATATCCATAGATCGCACCTCAAAATAGTATATCTGCATTTTCTTCAGTAATCATTTTGATTCCTCTGCTTTGGATAAATAAGTGCTCATCGGTTTATTTTCAAGATACGAGGGTAAACTGCACTCGAATATGAAACCATGGCTAATTTTTTTCGTCTGAGTTGTATGATTTTACTGACTTATGAAGTCTATATAGTTATGTAGTAAAACAATTGCATCTGGAGGCATAGGGAAATGAGATTCGCAGTAAAAAACCGGCATATACTGCTTGTAATTGCTGCTGTTGTCATTGGAGTCCCGGTATATGCAGACGAGTTGGCTACGGTTGAGAAGCCGAGCGACAATATTAGCCTCAATTTGAAAGACGTCGATATAAGATCCGTGATCGAAGCAATGTTCAGGCACAGCGGGAAAAATTTTGCAATCGATCCAAATGTCACAGGAACTAATGTGCCGGTGGTTTCATTCAGCGATGTGCCGTTCGATACAGCGCTGAAAAGCCTCACAAAATCGATGGGGCTGGTCTATCGAATCGACCAGAATATATATATAATCAGCAAAAGATACGAAACCGCTCTTGCCGCTAATCCTCCGTCCTATGACCCAACACCCGAAATCGAGCCGCCAACCTCCTCACCGGATGTGATCATAGACAAGGTGCCGCTTAATTACTCCAGCGCCACGGAAATTCTTGCCATAATGGGCGGGAACAATAACACAGGGTTCGGCAACGGTTACGGCGGTTATGGCGGGTTTGGAAATTATGGTGGATTCGGCAACAGCATGAGCAATCTCAGTTTTGGAGGGCTCACAACAAACTTTGGCGGTTATAACAGCGGCTCCAGCGGTTATGGTTACGGTATGAATTCCGGCTCATCGGGTTATGGCGGATATAATCGCAGGTGGTAGACATAATACCAAAGTATTACAAAAATTAGGCCAAGAGACTAATAGACCCCTCGCTTTCATAGGGGTAGAATGACAGTGTAAGTTTATTGATCGTTAATTGCAAAGCGCATAGAAGTAAGTTTACACTTATCATTCGTCATTGGGCGCGGCGCATTGCGATCAAGCCCAATTGAAGATTGAAAAAGTGAATATTTTGTAGTGGTAAAAGGACCCGGGAGTATTCGGGTCCTTTTGCGTTCAACCTGGTATAAATGCAAACTTGCCCGATGAGTCAAAATGACATAAAATTAACAGGTAACACAATTTGGAGGGGACTCATGAAACTAAACAAGGATACCGCTGAGATTTTCGTGCCTGATGGCAGGCCGGTGCAGGAGGCTCTTGCACGCACCACGCATATGGGCATCTCGGCGCACCAGGACGATATCGAGATTATGGCATTTCATGGCATTCTCGAGTGCTTTGGCAAGGAAGACAAGAACTTTATGGGCGTCGTGGTCACCAACGGCGCAGGCAGCCCCAGGGACGACCTCTATGCCGACTACACCGATGAGCAAATGATGAAGGTCAGACGGCTCGAACAGAAGAAAGCCGCCTTTGTGGGTGAATACAGCGCTCAGGCTCTGCTCGACTTCACCAGCTCTGAAGTTAAAGATTCCAAGAACCCGGATGTCGTGGATGATCTCGCAAAATTGATCGATGCGGCAAGGCCGGAGGTTATCTATACTCACAATCTCGGCGACAAGCACGACACCCACGTTGCCGTATGCTCCCGCATCATAGCTGCTATCCGCTCACTTCCGAAGGAAGCCCGCCCGAAGAAACTCCTGGGCTGCGAAGTATGGCGCGATCTGGACTGGATGAACGATGACGACAAAATCGGGCTGAACGTAGAGGCTCATGAGAACATAGCTTCAGCAGTTCTCGGAGTTCACGACTCCCAGATTTGCGGAGGCAAGAGATACGACCTGGCGACCCTCGGCCGCAGACGTGCACACGCCACCTACTTCGCTTCGCATGGCACGGACGACTGCGCGCTTCTCAACTTCGCAATGAATCTCACTCCTCTGATTGAAGATGATAGTCTTGATGTTGTTGAGTATCTGAAAGGCTTCATTAAGAGATTCGAGGACGAGGTGACCGGACGAGTCGCAAAATTCGCCTGAAACTCCTTAAGATGTGCAAATTTGCAGCCGATGCAGATTTGCACATCGCTTCATAAAGCATTTCTCCCATACACTTTCCTCATTACGGGTAATTTT
Source organism: Armatimonadetes bacterium UBA5829 (assembly GCA_002431715.1). Classification (GTDB taxonomy): domain Bacteria; phylum Armatimonadota; class UBA5829; order UBA5829; family UBA5829; genus UBA5829. The sequence goes on along the minus strand of DJHI01000145.1, from coordinate 4,400 downwards.
AGTCAGATCAAATGTACAGGAGGTCAGCCTATGGTTCCCGAAGTCAAAAAATGCAGCGCGAGCCGCTGTTTTTACAACAGGGATAATGAGTGCTTTGCCCGCGCCGTCCTTGTAGGCAGCAGTGATCCAATCTGCGAGACATTCATAGAGTCGAATCAACATACCAAGTATCAAGGGCAGGCGGGAGTCGGAGCATGTCACATTGAAAAATGCCAGTACAATCAGGGAATGAGCTGCCATGCCTGCAGCGATATCGAGGTGCTCTTTTCCAATAACCAGGCTTGGTGTAACACTTTCGAATCCAAGTAAGGCAAGTCAGCCGCCGGGTGTTATGGGCGGCTGATTTGTCAGTTTTGCTTCAGCTTCATCGTTGGAGATGTCTTCTTTTGCCCTCATAACAGCCATTCCGACCACGGGCGGATATGCCTGATCGCTCTTCATGCGTGGTTCAATGTGCTCGATCACATCGAAAACCAGCAGGCAGACTGGTCAGTTGAGAGACATATCGAGTTGCTCTGTCTATGAGCTTGAGGTTGGATGGAACCACGTAGATCATATAGTTCCCCATCACCCGTCCCAGCCGAACCATTATGCAGGTTGAAACGGCATTGAGTATTATTTTCAATGCCGCACGGGATATTCCGTTCAATAGAAAATCTGCTCCAGGCAGAGGAATAGCGGCGGTATTTGCTTCACAGGGAATCCTTACGGATTCTATTTTTATTTTATCTTCAGTCAGGCTTATTGTAACTTTCCCATCGCCTTCAAAGAGACGGCGATACGGCATTCCATCTTGGCCTATCTTGAATCGATATAGCTCATTAACTCCTATGCGCTTTATAACTTCATATCGCTGCTCGGCATTATTTATTGCCATACCCTGCACCTGATCCAAAGTCCATTCGACCGTGCGCGGTTTACGCTTGAGCAGCCGCTCCCAAGCCTGGGGTGTGGTCTCTGCCGGAGTAAAAAGAAAAGCCCAGGAATCGGACGCGTCCGGGTCATCCCATTTTTTGAATGGCGGAATGCAGAATGTAGGAGAGCGCTCGGTGGTGTCCGTAAGGACGTCTATTGCAAGTCCATCAGCAAAGTAATTGACTTTTCCGCCATTCCGATAGACCGATTCCTCCGTCTCTACCAGTTTCGCCAATTGATTGAGTATATCTTTGGAACGAATGGTTTTGTAGACATATTCCAGCGCTTGAAGAAATTGTTGAGGAACTTCCCCCTCACCCCCAACAGAGGGCAGCAGGTTTCGCACAACAATTTCGAGTATGGTCACCATCACGCAGAGCTGAATAGTTGTGGCCTGCATGCGCGTTGAGCCAGTGATTGCCATAGGCCCGGTGGTGAGGTTGATCTTCTCGATTCTAGGGTCGTCTATAACCTCTCGTGAACGCTCGACGTGCTTTCGGAGGATGTCATCCGGGTTGTTATATACAAAATAGACCTTTGCGCCGTCCTCCAGAGCCTTCCAAGCAGTTCCAATTACCCATGAAGTCTCGCCACCTTCTGTGATCGCAAAAACAACATCCCTAGAGCAAACACCCGCGTCCTCTATCTGCCGCTTGCCGAATTCTGTTATGTCCTCAAAACCTTCCACTGACTTAATAAGCGCAAAGTCGCCTCCGGCCATAAGGCTGATTGTCCGATCTTCCCAATTCGCGGCAAATTTGTGTCGGACCTTTTGCCAGAAACCGCGCCAGATGGAGTCGAGTAAAATACTCAATCTTCCGGTGGCTCCGCATCCGGTGAAGAAAATCCTGCCGCCANNTTGCGCAGCGCTCGCTCCACCTCATCCGCAATCTCATATGACCGCCCGGACTCGACCCACTCGCGATACTTTTCAATCACATCTCCATCGGCCTGAAACAGCAGATCGAGAGCGGCAGACGTGTCTTTTTGTGCGACTTCACTGAGATTTGCTGTAATTGGATGCGATGACTCGGTAATTAGCTCACCAAGCCTGAATTGGCTGCTGATCTTTAAAAAGTCCTGCGCTCTCAGCCGCGCTGAGTCCGATATCATTTTCTTATCCATTGCATCCCGCTTGTTTGTGTTGTTATTAACTTGCCTGCAAAATGCGCCGATATGGAATGCCGTTTTCTCAGATTCACATGCACTGATGTCACGACATCTTCAGCCGGGTAAATATGCAGTTCATTGTCTTTCTGGTCGATCTTGCAGTTCCAGGTGGAAAATGTGCCGTCTTCCTGCTCGATAATATAGGTCGATGTGAGAGCCACTTCCTCCAGGCACTTAAAGTGCTCGTGAACATCATTATCGCAGCACCCGCCCTGACCCCAGTAACCGCCGGTAAGTGTGTTGCTCGGCGCCTTCCACCATCCGCTTATCATATCTACATAATTCTCGCCGATCACTCGACTGCGCATAATTCCGTTCTCTGGTTTATCGGGGTCTTGCTCGAAGACTTCAGCGCGAGTATACGGGTCGGTGACAAATGCCCATCGTAATTTTCCGGTATCCGAATCGATCATTTGCATGCATGCGCCAAGGGTATCCATAGTCTGCCGAAGCAGGTTCTCATCGCCGGTAAGCAGGTATAAATACCAGGTAGCGTATGTCTTCCAGGAAGTCCAGCCATGAGGCGAAGTGATCATATTTTGATTGATGAGCACGTCATATTGAGCCTCCCAGAAACGCAGCGTGCAGCCCGCCATGCGGCAGTCGGGTATTATGCTTTGTTCCAGGCAGCGGTGCCTTTCGAGCAGATTCATTGCAGCTTGAGTATATTTCTCTCGATCCGCCGGATCATTTTGAAGCAGGGCAAAGAGAGCAAGTTGGAGTGCGGAGCACGAGATCATGCCATCTTCGAAGGTGTGCTCGCCCTCAGTGCCTATGTTATCGCCCAGCCTTTCGAGGTTATCCATCGCAGCACCGGCGGAGGCCATATGCCTTTCATATCTCTCCTGCCACAGACTATCCGCAAGCTCTTTCTCCACAAGTGCAAGCTCGACCATAGATTTAGCCGCATATATAACGCACGTGTAATGCCCGCCGTCCTGACCTCTGTAGGAGCCGTCAGCGTCCTGACGTATCATGACCCAATCAGCCAGTTTTGCCGCCAGCTCCAGATCGGCGAGGCTGCGCGCGGCTTCATAATGATCCGTGAGAAGGCTTATCATCGAGCAGGTGTTTTGAATTCGATCAGGAAGCTCAGTCGGTATCCCGCGTTCGATATCGAACATCAACGGCAGGATTTCTCGGAAATTCTCCTCTGCCTTTGCGTCTAGATCAGACTCAGGGAAATACTTTCGAGCCAGAAAACTTGAGAAGTGGCCGTACCAGCTCTCGCAGCAGCACGATGCCTTCTGCGGCATCTCTACGGCCATCTTTCTCGCCTGCTTAATATACCAAGACCACGGCCTGCGAACATAAATTTTCGCTTCGGAGGCCCTGCCTGTCTCCGAGACAGCCTTGATTGTATATATTCCGGGCTTGTCGGGCGCAGTGAATTTTGAATCTAGCGGCTTAGTTATATCATCCGGGTCTGTTATTTCCAGTTGAACCGGCCCATCAAAATAAACACGGATATCAGTCGTTTCGCCTGGAGAAAGAGTATAGCGGTCCGCTTCCAGCATGGGAGCCGAGCAGATTTTTGAGAGCACAGGCTTAAGGTTGGAAAGATCATTCACAGGGACAAGATATATTTGCCAGGATTTGCTTTCGCCGGGAAGAATCGCATTGAGATCCTGAGGATGCCGCGCAGGCAGCGGAAGCGAATTCATAAGATCGAGGCTTATTGTATAGATTCGGTGTCCCCAGTCGCTTTCCGGTGAGTCTCCAATTTTATTGTAGTCAAGACTCCAAGAGGCGACTGGGTCAGGCGACGCGATTCCCAGTATCTTGCCTTCCGGGCTCATTGCGTAACCCCAGAAGTGGGTCTTTTCGCATCTCAGCAGAGTCGGGAAGAGCTTGTCATTCCACTGGGGCCAGCGATCCATATAGGTATCCAGACCCAGCTTCAGACCCGCTTTGACTGGCTGGAACGCGGATTTGCCTTCGTTTTTGATGGCAGCCGTAATGATTAAATTATCAGCTTCGAGCCTGTAATCAAGCTCAAAAAAGAGATCATCTTGACAGGCTTCGAAACAGGTATCGGTGGCGCGACGCAATTGAATGCTGTGAGCTTGGCCGTTCCACTCGCCGTACCATCTCGGCCCACAGTGCTCGTCACTGCGGAAGAGATATTCAAAAGACCCAATAGCCAGTTTTTCTATACAACCATAATCTGAAAGGATGAGCAATTAGCAACTCCTATAACTAATCAACTCAAGTATGACCCCGAATACTCAAATTTGCAAGGTTCGAGTAATCTGCGAAAGAGTTCAGTTTACGGAAATATTCTGAGGGTTTGCCCTCAGACTCCCATCAAGGGC
>DJHI01000040.1:10709-11869 GCA_002431715.1 Armatimonadetes bacterium UBA5829 | reverse complement strand
CATGTTGTGTCAAGTGGTTCTTGACTGCCTGCTAATCATAGGATATATTGAAAGCAGAGCCTGTAGTATTACCTGGTCAATGGCTTATTGTTATGGTAGTACTATGGGCTTTTTTTTGTCACAACACATAATATAGCTCCGAAGAGAGCCGGAGGAGAAAAAATGAAAAAAGTGTTCCTAAGTATAATGCTAATTGCATTAACGTCGTTTTCTGCAGGCTTTGCTGCAACATATCAACAAGTGTCTATTCAACCTATTGCTAATTGGAACCTGACTACATTTTGTCAATCACCACCTACTGGAAACGTGATTCTTGGAAATGTGCCTTTCACAATAGCACAGAGCGGGTTCAATGTATTTTTTTCTCAAGACCTTGGAATGGGCATAGGTAATCCGACTCAAGGTACACTAACGGTAAATGCTGAGCATGTTGTTAAGGCACATATTCTCATAGCAGGTACTGATGTGAGGGAGTCTTTCCGCAACCTTCAGATGGGCTCAATAATATTCAGCTACGATGATTCATCTTCAGTAGTTTATGATTTAATTGTTGGAGATACAATTCGTGATTGGATAACGGTTCCCGAAAGAGTTATTACAACCGATAGTCCCAATATCACCCCACCGCATGGAGTGGCTTTAGTCAGTCTGCCTGGAGCAATCGTTCAGCAATCATCGACAGTCTATCTATAGACCTTAACAGCAATGCAGCGTTGACAAACATTACTATTTGTGACGATTCGGTAAATCTACTTGGAGATGCAGGACCTGGACTCTACATCTGTGGCGTTACACTTGAGTCTGTCCCCGAACCGTCCTCCATCATTACTCTCCTAGGAGGCCTGGGCGGCATAATAACCTATTTGCGAAAACGAAGATAGTATTCTTATTATTGATTACCGACCGGGGTAGGTCCTTTTTTATTCGGGCCTTCCCGGTCGGTTGATTGTGAGTCACTCTTGCGCGCACGCAGTCATGTTGATAGATGTTCAAACATGAAGGTTGCAACACGCATTATTATAAGAGATTAAACTGTAAGTCTACCTTGTCTGGTGGCAATTCTGACATTCCTGTTGTTCTTGCTGCGGCACACACTTCCCCCCAGCTTACGAAATATTTGTCGAAGTAATCTATTGAGTACTTTGAATTAACTAGAACGT
>DJHI01000040.1:0-10698 GCA_002431715.1 Armatimonadetes bacterium UBA5829 | reverse complement strand
CTCTCTAGTTGGCATGTGCCCCAACATATTTGCAATCCGTCGCACGTCCAACTGAAGCTGTTTTTTGGTTACAGCATATCTTTGTTTTGGAAGACGTCCAACACGGCTGTTTTTTGATTTTGGAACGTCATCATTCTTTGCGAAAGGATTCCCTCCAGATGAAAGCAGCGCATGTCTTTCGGATGCAATTTGATGGTATCGCAGAGACATTTCAATACCAATGAAATTTCGTTTCATCTGTTGAGATACAAGCGTAGTGGTTCCAGCGCCATTGAAGCAGTCTAGCACCATATCGCCTGGCTTTGTGTATATGGCAATCAGACGAGCCATCAGGCCAGGTGGCAGTTGGCAAGGATGGTCAACGCGCCTGCTGTTGTGTTTGAGTCTATGGATATCACACCAGAGGTCTGTTAATTCGCCTCTGTCTGATTTCTTTAATCTCTGGCGTTTTGCAACACACGAAGCACGCAGGCAGTAAAATTCTTCCATAGGAGTAAGTATATCCCCGTAAGGCATATTTTGTTCGTATTGTAATGATGCTGGCACAGGGTCTGGAACACCTTTGGAAAAACAAACAATAGAATAGTGCGCTGGCATAATCATACGAACAGGAAGACTAAGACCTTCCCATGCAATCCACGACTGGAAGCTAAGAATTGATGCTAAGTGTTGATAATGACGTGCTGCATACGATGGTATATTAATAACAGCAAGACTCTTCCCGGGTTTTAGTACTCTTGCAAGCTCCGAGAGCCATTCATCACACCAGTTGAAGTATTCCAATAATTCTAAATTATCGTTCCAATGGTCGTATTTTTTCTTGAGGTTATATGGGGGGTCAGCAAAACAAAAATCAACAGCATTATCAGGTAAACTACTTAAGGCCTCTATACAATCTGCATTTATTAGCGTTGATTTCAATTCGTGCTGAATAGACACATTAGATAAAGTGTCAAACCTCGCAGGATTTGTTGAATCCTGCTTGTGTTGCAACNNTTGCACTTCCGTAAATCGAGCACATCTAAGTACTTGTATGGGGATATACCGAAAACATCTTGAATCCTATCCTCTATTGGAGCAATATCACCTGCGAGGCTAACCTCAATATCTCTCCACACGTCTGACATAAGAGTTCCATATTGGTGATAGACATGCTTTTTGCCGCCGTAATCTTTGGTCGTCTTGCCGCAAGCGGGACAATAAGTATAAGCTATGCGGGTTTTGGTATGCCTGAGCGAGCCGCTGTAACGAGTAAAAACCAATAGTGCTAAATGACGCTGTTTAAGAGCATTGTCCCGATGACTGGCAAGGTTTGTCGCACGCTTTACCGCAATCCAAAGCTGATATGTAAGATTGGCTTCCAGATGAGGCAGCAACCTAGCTGCGTCCGGCGGCGCAGCTAAAATACAGACAGTAGATTGCTCATGCAAAGAAGCACAATAAGCCGTTATCAGCTGATACTGTCTATCAGATTCAGCAGCATCATTATCATTTCTATCAATCGGTAATATTAATAATCTTGTGTTGGAAGCACCTGTATCACTGTTGTCGACGATGTCAGATAGGTGCTCTATTTGCATCCTTCGCAGTTCAAGGCGAAGACTATCTTCACTCTGATGAGCCATAGAAAAACAACCTCAACTAAATTCCCTAACCAACTTCCCTTAGGAATTGTATTAGTACATCTATTTCGCCTGGAGTGAGTCCGACCGTACAGTCACTATAATTGCAAATAACACTCAAAGCTGAATTTCGCTCAAAATTGCCTGCTCCATCAATTACATACGCTATTCGATGGCCTTTGGCTCTAAGCAGGTTTGCCCTTGCTTGCGCCTGCCCAGCTTTGCGCTCAATCACACTATTGGTTGTGAATTGAAACGATATTTCGATAGCAACATACTTGTCTGTTGGAGACTGTGCAAGCACGTCAAAACTTATGTCTGTCTTGCCATCGTTGTGGCTAATGTTTGGTATAGTTCCGTTTCGAGTTATATTCCAAGACGGCAAAGAAGTTTCCAACAACTCTTTCACGTAATCCTGCGCTAGCTGCCCCATTGCATTTGATGTCGCACCCTGTGTAATACGACTAACCCATATATATCGTTGCTTTACAAATGTTTCCAGCTCGGTTGCTTGCCCAATCAGAGAACCAATATTACATTTTTCCTTGACAATATCTGGGAGTGCCTCAGAAACAGCTGCGCCACCATATAATAGCAACATAATGACGTCTTCCATTTTATCTTCAAGGTCATGCACTTCAAGTAGTTTTTTACCATCTATGTATAAATACGGATTATCTAGCCGTGCAGATTTGGTGATGGTCTTGAATTTATACTCATAGTTTTTTCCTTGCCATATATAGGTCATAATATCATCAGGGAAAATATTCTTGAGGTCTGGCCTTAACCTCTTCAAGTTTTCTCCGCCAAGGTCAGCAAGCACCATTAAGTGCTTTAGGAATACATTGGCCCTCAATCCATTGCTGAGTTTCAATGCCTCTTTCCATGCAACTGGACTTGCGTCTGCTACATCCAACAGACTGATGAATTTGTCCTGAGTCTCAAGCAATAATGGGATGATGCTAGCATTGGCTTCTCGTAATACGAGTTCAGCAGGCCAATAAATGCTTGCCTTGCATTTTAATTCTTCTGGCGTACGGGCATATCTGGTCATGCTAAAACTCCAATAATAAAAATGTTAGCAACATTTATCATCTGTAATTTTCTGATGATAACATCCTGGCACTTAATTATCCACATAGCCTTGTCTGTTAGCGTCTGTCCGGTCAAGCATATGGCCTCAAATCCCGTACGCTAGTATTTCACAGACTACAGGCTTCATGGAGTCTGTGCTTTGAATTGAAGTACAACATAAGCGTACATGCAATCATTCAACACTGGTCAGAAGAAAACCTTCCGATTCAACATAATGCGTCTTGCCGATTATTAACCAACCTCAAGTGTAGAGTTAAGTAAATGCTAGTTTTTTACGTACAATATGTCGAGAAATGTTGAGTTTTTTTGGCGATTTACTGCTTTCACATAGGACATAATAAGATTTCCAACGCGCGCTAATTTTGTGCTGAAGGGGAAACGCTACGCGCTGGGAAATCCGCTCGAAAAGAATGGAATCTGCCATTCGTATAAGACAAGCTTTGCATTATACTTGCATTGAACTTCATCCGTACCTCAACGCCCGCTTGACTTCACTGATGGTAGTGTTCAAATTCTGAGCAACCATGGCATGAAGCATATCAAACCTGTGGCTTTCATTGCACGAGGTATATGTGAGGTTGTAGCAATGCCGACAACCGAAATATAGACCACCAGGCGGAAGATATAGCTTACTGACCCTTTGACCACAGCGCCGACTGTTCGTAGTAAGTGGACAAATAAACCACCAACGGCGACCACCGAAATGCTGCTCGGTTGTTGTCAGCTTGATGTTGTAATCGAATGATTGCGCACTATCGTTAAATTTGTAATGGAGCTTTATATATGGCTCATCTTTGGCTGTATAAACACTAACACTTATACTGCTTTCGGAACCTGAAGCGTATGTCCATCTCAATGAGCCTAGTCTATTGCATCCATCCAGTAAGATATTTTTACGTCGTAAATAGTTGATATCAATTACCCGGCAGGCTTCTGTTACTATACGCCATCCTCGCCTACCGCTTCCGTATCCACCCATTCATTGACCTCCTGGGATAATACTAAATCATGTGATGTCCACGTTCAAATAACAGTAAAAACAGATACCTTCAATGAAGCTGATGCGTGAAGTCTCTTTATGTCCACACAAATCAAACACCCATAAGCTGAAGGTTGTCTCCACCAGGTTCCGCTCACCAGGCGGCGCTTTGCGCCTGGTGGAGCAACCCCAAGGGCTGAAGTATTGTTGAAGCAAGAATCCTAGTATTCCCTAGTATGCTTCATTGCTTCATCGCTTCACATATATATAAAGAAGCGAATTTGAAGCAAGCATATTAAGCTTTATTCTGATGCTTCATGACTTGAAGCAAGTTGAAGCATCAGGTTAAGGCAAGCTCCTCATGCCGGTTATTAAGCCGATATGGACCGCGTTCTTTCGGTTGTATAATAACGTGCTCACTCAACAGTTTTCCAAGCGCTCGTTCAACTGTTGACTTTGAAATCTCCTGAGTTTTGGCCTTGGCAATCAACTGCCCGCGTGTGCATTCGGTATCTTCCTGCAGTATTGATACCAAACATTCACGCGCGGCTGCTTCCTTTTCCATACTGTCAGTGGAACTGCCGGTATACCGGATGAAAGTAGCAGTGCCGTCGTCACTATCGGTCATCTCGATAGTAAACTTTTGAATGGGCGGCGCGTGCCTGCTCTTATCGTGCTCGACTATTGCCTGCTCCTTACTTACCTTGCGAATGAACAAGTGAGAGTCTACCGCGTTGCGAAGGTCAGAGGCTCCACGTATCATCTGCCCGCCGTCGTTAATCATACCTCTCTTGCGTGGATGGTGGATAAGCAATACAGCAAGATTATATTGTCGTGCCATTTCTTGCAAAGTCATAATTACTTGCCTCATCAGCAAATTATCATTTTCATCCTTTGAATGAACCGCCACCAGCGGGTCTACTATCATCAGAACTGGAGAACAGCCTTCTATGGTCTTGCAGAGCGCTTCCCTGCCCTTTACATCATCAATATGAAGTGTCGCCTCTACAAGGTCATCCTTGCGCACGACAAAGGCATCTATGTTGTCACTCTTGCCGTCAGCCTCAACCCGACCGGCTGTTATTTTCTGAATCCGCCTTGCAATCGTTGCTTCATCATTCTCAAGGTCTACAATCAGGACTGGACCCTTTAGGCAGTCGAATTGCCCTAGAAACCGGGCTCCACTTCCGACAGAATACGCAAGCTCTATAGCAATCCAACTTTTGCCTATACCGCCTTCACCCGTAAGCAAGGTTACTCCCCTGCGAGGTACCAGACCATCAACAATGAACTCAGGCGGAACTACCTCACGCTTTAAGAGAGCCTGCCATGTCCAAACGGCTAAAGGTCCGGCTGATTCTTCTAAATCGAACTTGGGCGGCTGTACAGGTCCCTCTGTGNNTGGTAGCCTTACACCTAACAGGACAATTAGGCTGACAGAACTCCAGAAACGGCGACTTTTCACAACCAAGACCGGCGTATGAAGTGCTGTAAACGCTGTCGATAGTGTTCAACAATTCATCTATGGGAAGTGGCGGATGATTGCCTTTATTCCACTTCTGAAGCTTTTCCTGTGCTTCATCCTTTGACAGTCCTTGTTTCTTCAGGTCAACGGAAAGATGGAATGCCGCAACATTGCGAAAACCTTCATCGACTCCCTGCCAAACATGGTCACGACATGGTAAATTGCTGCCCCCTTGTTCTTTTAACTCTTCGGGGGATACTTTTAGCTCTTTGACTTCAGGAGCCTTAAGAGGGAACGCAGAGCGCAATTCGTCAATTGAATAGCGCCGGTTAGTATCAAGTTTTATCAGGTTCACCTTGAGCGGTTCACCATACTTGTGATTGTAGGTATCAGGTAAGCGAAGCACGCGGGCAGCATCCCAGACCGAATCACCTCCGAGAGCTTGCGCAATGGCTTTATTGATTTGTTCAATCTGCTGTATTCTGTCTTTGCTCACTGGCTCGTTAAGGAACCAGTATGCATGAAGGCCTTTGCCTGATGAGATAATAGCAGAAGGCTCTAACGCGGCGCGCTTAATGCGCTCCAATGGTGGGTCATCAGGATTCTTATCGTCAAGGTCAGCCCAAATAGCAGGTATTCTTACAATATTGTCTTTCTTTCCACCCATACCGTCACGTGTGGCGATTCCAAAAAATACATCACACTCAGAGCTTTTGAGAAGGGCGGCTTGCGCCACCCTCTCGATAGAATCATAATATGAAGTCTTGGTAGTAGTTCCAAGGAAGCGTAGCTCAATACGCTCATTATTATCTATTGAGCCATACATAGCATTTAGGAACTTGGAAGTGTCATTCATTAGAAGTCACCTCCGAACAGCGAGCCTTGCATCTTCAAGGCGTCGAGGTCTGTCCATTTTGACAATGGTAATGCAACCTGCAACCCGAATCCGCGATTCAGCTTGAATCCTAGCTTTAAGAAATCATCAACTGAGGCTCTGAGCCGTTTGTCACGGTCAACCAAACGAGCGATGACTGAATGAACGCCTTTAGATACAAGTAGTTCAAGAAGATTAGCCTGTAAAGCTATTGCTTCAGGCTTGCGGAGAATGTGTTTCTCCTTAACAGGCTTGATAAACACGCCATTATTGATGTAACCGGCGCATACTCGGCGGTTCCCATCATCTATGAAGACAGGTTCGCCATTTTGAATTGCTTTTTTACTGCTTTTTTTGTACACTTATTCTTGTACCTCTTTCTTAAGAATGGGGTTCTTTTTGACCAGAGGCTCCGCCCGTCAAGTTGGTTCCTCTGGTCATACCATTTCCTCTACGCATTCGATACACCTCCAATACCTGCTGGTTTACCTGCGTTTAAGAACTGTTCGATAGCAGCCATAGGCACGCGAACCGTTCTACCCACCTTTACACTCTTAATCGTTTCGTTCCATACCATCTTCCATGCTAGCGTGCGTCCAATTTTCAGCACTCGCGCCATTTCGGGAACCGTTAGCACTAGGTCATCTTGCATAATTTTCTCTGTCCTCCTATATCGTAGTTTTTGACAGGCATATTGTAGTATGTTATGATGCAACTAGCAATGCCTATACACGTATGATAAGTGGACGGAGGGGTGGACATTTGCAATGACTGCAAAAGAGAATAAGTTGAATTGGGATGTAGACTGTTCTGGATATAGGTGTGTTACTGCAAAAAGTTTTGACAGCAACCCTGCTCTTGATATTAAATCTGCAGAATATTTTTGTATAATAGTTGGATTGGATATTACTCCTGCCAATTTGCAGCAACAATATATTATGTCTGAATCCTTGTGTCTAGCTTATGAATCGAAACCCAAGTACTATGACCCAATGCGTAGACCCCATTTATTTCGTACGTTTGCCGGTCTTAGCGAAACCCCGAGCGCAGTAATTGACTTTGCTAACAAGTATGGCCTACTACACCACCACGAATACGAACCGCTTGAAGACTGGTATGTTGCTATCCGACAGTTCCGTAAGACGTTACAGCTTTATGAGTCAGCAGATAAATCAGAGATTTTACATTTGTTGCCTTGGCTGGAAGGTCCAGATGATGAATATTACCGCCTGCCAACTGCAAAGCAGACACTTGAGGATGTAGCCAGGCTACAACAAGAACTAAAAAACAAAATGCCAGCCGATAGATACTCACCTGAAACCCATTGTTGGGACCCTTCGCCTGGTGCAGGTGAAATATGGCGTGCGAGATTTAAGGGTAATATTATGTCTGCTGCTGGATGGGCTGTGAGGGAAATAATTACCCTAGAATTGCGTAAACAGGCTTCAATCTGTTTGTTTGCGGAAGACTATTTTGCACCAGAAGCAACAGGTATCGGCTTTGTGCCATACACATTGCTTGGAGCAATGTGGCTTCAATTTGCCCAAGAGTTATGTGATATGAAGAAAGCTGTTCATTGTAAGCAGTGCGGTAAGGTGTTTTGGTTAGTTCGCAAGGCACGAAAGAGCAAAAGCGGAGAAAAAAGACTTCAGCGTCAAGATACCAAGTATTGTTCTGAACGCTGTAGGAAAGCAGCCTACCGTGAGAGATTAAAGGCTAAAGCTATCTTGGTAGAGGGATGAACCGCTGTTGACTGGATTAAGCATAAAAAAAGACCCCAGGAAATTTCCCATGGGGTCTTTTATTGTTTTACACCTGTTAGCAGTAATTATTTACTTCAGCCTCTTCCTCCCATTGGTTTGTTTCGCCGTTTGGAGCCTGTCAGCGGGCGAATACAGGCGGTGTTTGTCCATAACGTCCGTCTGGCTTAACTCGGCATATTTGCGCGTCATATCAAGCGATGAATGCCCTAGCATCTTCTGAAGACTAAACACATCACCACCGTTGCGAAGATAAGTCACCGCAAAAGTATGCCTGAATGTGTGAGGTGAACAGCGTATTCCAGTAATGCCTACAAGCTCACAGCGTTTTTGGATGATATCCCTCACTCTATAGCGGTCTATCTGAACTCCAAGGGTGCTTACAAAAAATCCATCAGTATCTAGTTCACCACGTCGAGCAATATAGGCATTAAGAGCCTGTCTTGTTGCTTGACCGAATGGAACCACTCGTTCTTTATCGCCCTTGCCTAAAACAAGAACCGTGCATTCACTCCAGTTAAAGTCATTAAGTGATAATCCGGCAAGCTCTGAAGCACGCAGACCGCAATCAATGAGCATCATTATCATTGCTCTGTCACGTAGACCGATGAAGTCTTTACCACAGGTGGATAATATCTCATCTATCTGTTCAATGGAGAATGTATTAATAACCGTTTTGCGGCGCTTAGGCTTGTCTACATGCTCCATCGGGTTAGACTCAAGGTATCCATCCCCAACTAGGAAATTAAAGAATGTAGATAGGGTAATGTAGCTGTGGCATGCTGTGGTAGCGCTGTTGTGTTCCGCCTCTACAGTCAAGAACTCTCGCAATATTATTTGATTGAGTTCTTTAGGTGAGCAAGGCTTCTCATTTTCTATAAGAAACCTACTGAATGCTTGAAGCCTGTATCTGTAGTATTCTGTAGTCTTACTGCTTAAATTCTTGCTTTTGCAGTACGCAAGAAAGCCGTCGATTGCCGACTCGATATTATCGGCCATGCTGGTGAAATTGGGGATTCTTACTACATTTGTTCGTGCCATGATTTATCTCCTCTAGTGTCTGAAATCACGGCAAAACGGAACCAAGGGCGGTTGTGCGAAATTCGCAAAACCAAGGGCGGTTACAGTATCTTTGGAATCACACTTGGGTCATTAGAAGGCTTAAACTAGAAGATTTTGAGTTCAAAACAACTCCAATTGGTGGGGACGGTGAGAGTCGAACTCACATGAGCTTAAGCTCACTTGGCCCTCAACCAAGCGCGTCTGCCATTCCGCCACGTCCCCGAGGCAAGTATATTTTACTATCCGATAACTTATCTTGTCAACGGTTTTCTGAAGCGCTAGACAAACAACTTCAGCCTATATGTCTAAAACACAATATTGAAAAGAAATCCCACAATCAAAATGCCGATTGCAACGACTCCCACAAATACTCCAATAAGCTGCATCTTAAGAACCTTGCGCAAGATTATAACTTCAGGCAGTGAAAGACCAATCACAGACATCATAAATGCAAGCGCGGTCCCGAGTGCCGCTCCTTTACCCAGCAGAGCAGATATAACAGGTACGATTCCTGCCGCATTTGAATACATCGGAATGCCCATCAACACCGCTGCGGGAACTGCCCACCACGCGCTCTTCCCCATAATAGACGCCATAAATCCTTGGGGGACATAACCGTGGATCCCGGCTCCCACAGCAATCCCCGCGACCATATATAGCCATACTTTTCCTACAATCTCGCGAACCGCAATTTTGCCCNNACCGATTCGATCCTGTTGGCCCATGTGATCTTTTCTTCGGAGTAATTCCCTGCATTCGCCTGATATTCATAAACCCATACCTCAACGAACCGTTCGAGTTTCAGCCTGCCGATTATCCAACCCGCGCAGATCGCTATAATCAGACCGGTTAACACATATATCGCCGCTACTTTCCATCCGAACAGCCCAAAAAGCAGAACAAGCGCGACCTCATTTATCATTGGCGCAGAGATCAGAAATGAGAGAGTCACCCCCAGAGGCACTCCCGCTTGCACAAAGCCCATGAAGAGCGGGATGGCAGAACAAGAGCAGAAGGGCGTTACTATGCCCAGTAGCGCGGCCATAATATTGCCGACCGATTCTCTCTTACCGGCAAGTATCGCTCGAGTTCTCTCAGGAGTAAAGAACGATCTGATCACTCCGACACCGAAGACAATCAGCACAAGCAGCATCAATACCTTTGGAACTTCGAAATTAAAGAACTCAACTGCGCTTCCAAGCCGACTTCTCTTTGAAAGATCTAGCAGATCATACGTCAGCCAGTTTGCAATGGGAGTCAATGATCGATATAATGCATACCATGCAGATGTAAGCAGCGCTAATTTGATAAAATGCCCGTTTTTCATTACGATCTCAAAATGTTTGATATTTCCTCTGGTGAAAGGACTTTACCTGTCGATTTCACTTCTCCATCGATCACAATACCTGGAATTGACAGCACATTGAACTTCACAATCTCTTTTATATCGTCTACCTTCTCTACCTCGGCCTCGATTGAACTTTCCTCAACTGCTTTCTTTGCATTCTCGTAGAGAGCCTTGCACTTTGGACATCCGGTGCCTAAGATCTGAACTTTCTTCATTTCGTGCCTCCGTTTATAGTTGGTTATATTGCCACATGGCCAATCATTGCATAGAAAAAACAGGCTTATCCAGCCTTTTCTATTGTTACGATTCTTTTACCCCACTAGTTCCGTCTTTTGTCTGGGATTCGATCTCATTAAAGTTTCTACATGGCCGAAAAAGCTGACAATGCATGGGTTTTAGGTAATTCACGGTTGATCGCTTGCATGCTTTATTATTCTGGCTCTTTCTTCGTAGACTTCTCTTTTTATATATTTGGCATTATAGCCAAATTGGA
>DJHI01000296.1:29007-33609 GCA_002431715.1 Armatimonadetes bacterium UBA5829 | reverse complement strand
TTTGATTCGGGACTTGCGAAGATTCACGCAGAGTCTTGATGATGTGCGGATGTCCAAAGAGGGAGCCGAAGAGAAGATTGAGGCTTACGACAAGGAGATTGCCGATCTCGAATGGGAGAAAGATAAGCAGGCTACGGCTTTTCAGCAGCTTGAGCAGGAGGTCGAAAACTCCCGGAGAGTCTCTCAGAATCTGTCGGGAAACGTCCAGAGGCTCGAAGGCAAGTTTGCGCTGGTGGAAGAGAGGCTGAAATCGGCGGGNNGCGGGTTCGGCGCGTGAGCAGGCCGATGAGGATATAGTCGAGATAGAGCGGAAAATTCAGGAAGCGAAAGAGCGGATCGAGAAGCTGGAGCTTGAAGTCAGCGTCTCTTCGG
Source organism: Armatimonadetes bacterium UBA5829 (assembly GCA_002431715.1). GTDB lineage: Bacteria > Armatimonadota > UBA5829 > UBA5829 > UBA5829 > UBA5829. The sequence continues at coordinate 33,237 of DJHI01000296.1, read as the reverse complement.
AGGCCGAGCAGCGCGCGAAAATCGCCTCCGAGGCTAGATCAGCGGCTCTGATTGAACTCGACAGCCGCTATGAAGAGATCAACAAAGCAATTTCAGACCAAAAGGCTAACTATCTCGAACTGGCCAAGCAGCTTGCAGCCAAGCGCAATGCCCTGCAGAATGCCAGGGATAGAGCGGCTCAGTTGGAATCCGGGTTAAAGAAATATGCCGATGAGATAAGCGCTCTCGAATCTCAAAAGCAGGATGCTGAGAAGCTGAGTACGGAAGCCGCCGGGCAGGTCGAGTCGCTTAAAACAAAGATTCAGGAAATTGCCTCCGAGATCGCCAGGATCACGGACGAGCGGAAGCGCCTCGAAAGTGATCTGGCCGAGCAGGGCAAAAAGATATCCGATATTTCAAGGGATATCGCCGCCGCGTCATCCCGTTTGGCGACTCTGCGCGAGATGGCTGAGTCGCATGAGGGTTTCTTCGAGGGCGTTCGCTCGGTAATGGCCGCAAAAAAGGCCGGCAGACTGCACGGCGAATTTTCAGTTGTAGCAGATGTGATCAGTGTCCCCAAGGGCTATGAGACGGCCATTGAGATTGCTCTGGGAAGCAGCGTGCAGGATGTTATTACCGATACCGTGGGCGAAGCCAAGCAGGCAATTGCATTCCTTAAGGAAAACAAAGTCGGCCGTGCAACGTTCCTGCCTCTCGACAATATGAGCGATCAGAGGCATAAGGTGATCGGCAGAATGGATAAGCGTTCCGGCGCACTGGGAATAGCTGCCGACCTGATCGGATATGAGGGTAAATACGACCCTGCAATCCGTTCTCTGTTGGGTAGGACTGTTGTCGCCGAGACTATCGATGATGCTATCGCGCTTTCACACGAACTCGATGGCTGGAACAAGATCGTAACTCTTGAAGGTGAACTCATCGTCCCGAGTGGAGCCATTACGGGCGGTGCAAGGAAGAACAGGGGGCCGGAACTGCTTGCGCGTAAGCAGGAGATCGATTCGCTCACCGATGGGATCAAGGCTCTTGAGAAGACATATGCCGATGCTCAGTCCGAGCAGAAGAATCTGGAGATCAAACTGTCCGGTCTCAGGGGGATGATCGATTCCCATGAAAAATCGCTTGCCGAGACCAGGGCATCGCTTGCGGAGCAGCAGAGACATGCTGATTTTGCCGCTAAAGATATCGAGCAGGTGTGTCGTAGGCTCGATATTGTTACGCTTGAAAAAGATGAGGCCGAGCTTCTGCTGAAAGATGAGTCCGAGTCTATAGTCGGATTGGAAGAAGAGCTTCAGACGGCTGGTAAAGAAAACAGCGATCTGGATCAAAAGGTAGCGGGAGCCGAGCAGAATATAGAGGAGCTTACGGAGAAGCGCAGAGCCGAGCGCGAGGAGCTTATGCGGCTGAATGTCGAGCTTGCGGGCGCAACCGAGCGCACATCGGCTTTGAAGACATCCTTAAGAGAGGCAAATACTTTGCTCGGGGAGTTTACCGGTTCTCTTGATGCAAGGCGCTCTCAAATTGATGGTATTGCAACAGATTTGACTGCGCTCGTTGCTGATAGGGACAATACCAAGATCGAACTGGACAGGCAGCGCGAACTCTTTACCGCAGCCGATGCAGCTCTAAATGAACTCCTCCAAAAGCGAACCAATGAAAATGCAAGAGCTGTGGAGATAGATACACACTTCCGAGAAGCCAGCAATCGTAGAAACAAACTTGCCCAGGACACTCACGATGCCGATGTTAAAGAGGCCCGTTTGGAAGTGCAGATTCAGCAGGCGACTGACCGACTGATGGAGGAGTATGAGGTCGGTTTCGAGCAGGCAATGGACTGGCCCGAAGAGATCGAGATCGAACGCGGAACAGCGGGAGAGGTTGCAAGATTAAGGCGCGAGATTAAAGATATGGGGCCTGTCAATACCGGCGCCATCGCGGAATACGAGCGGATAAAGGAGCGCTGGGATTTTCTTACCGAGCAGCGCACAGATTTAGAGACCGCGCAGGATCAGATTCTGGATGCGATTAAGGAAATAGACACCAACACTCGCGGCCTCTTTATGGATACATTCAATACCGTCAAGGGCAACTTCGATATTGTTTTCAAGAGGCTCTTCGGCGGCGGCAAGACAGAGCTCACTCTAACCGATCCGTCGAATTTGCTCGAAACAGGTGTTGATATTATAGTTCAGCCTCCGGGAAAGAAGCTGCAGGATATGGCTCTTCTATCAGGTGGAGAGAGAGCGTTGACGGCAACCGCACTGGTCTTNNTCTTCTCGCTGCTGCTGTCGAAGCCTAGCCCGTTTGTGGTCATGGATGAGGTCGATGCTCCTCTGGATGAGAGCAACGTTGAGAAGTTCGCAGCGGTATTGAAAGATTTTTCAGCAAACTCGCAGTTTATTGTCGTAACTCATAACCGGGCAACAATGGAAGCCGCGGATAGTCTCTATGGCGTCACAATGCAGGAGCCTGGAATAAGCAAGTTGATCTCGGTGAAGCTTACCGCTGAGGGACCTGTTTCGGGTGAATCAGGTTCCACTACCAACGGTATTTTTGCAACGGCAGGGCAATGATCTATTTTCGCCAAGCGATGGAATAGCCTTTATTTTCCATGATGCGACGAGTAAATTTATAAAAATGTTAGAGCTTGAATCGTATTGGGTATCTAGACTCATCGGGAACAATAGTAAATAGAGTTGCCGTATATCGTAGAGTCTACATGCGTTGTGACCTAAAGATGTCGCGTGAAGCGGCGATAATTGATAGTGACGCAAGGAGGGTCAAATTCGTGAAAAACCTTTATTCAGCGCTTTTTGTAGCTGCAGCGCTGTTATGCTTTTCTCCTCTTGTGCTTGCTGCTGATGATACCGTATCACCCGGCGTCACAGAACAGGCTCAGGAGCAACCAAAAACGGAAACTGCTGATAAAGCGGCTGATGTTTCCCCGGATTATTTAATAGCTGAAGAAGATATTTTGAGGATGGATGTCTGGGGGGAACCGCAGCTATCGAATATGCAGATGCAGGTAACTCCTGACGGCAAGATCAATGTGCCTTATATAGGTGAGATACAAGCTAAGGGGCTTACACAGTCGAAACTGACCCAAAATATCGCTCAGGCATTTATAGATAAAGACATTTTAATCCATCCCAGTGTTCAGATTACACTAATGCAGATCCATCAACCGACAGTGCGGGTTTGGGGCGCTGTAAATCGCCCGGGAGAAGTAACCTTCAAAGAAGGCGGTAGAGTGCTGGACGCCGTTGCAGGGGCTGGAAGCTATATTATTGACAATGCATGGCTGGAAAAGGCAACCTTGACTCGGGATAAAGATGTTATTCCGATCGACCTGAAAAAGCTGACTCAGGGAAAAGATTTGTCTCAAAATATAGAACTCCAAAAAGGCGACACTATCTATATTCCCACCGAAGACTATCAAAATAAGTTCTATGTGCTCGGTCAGGTTTATAGGCCGGGGATTTATTCTCTAAAAGATAACACCACTGTAATGTCGGCGATATCGTTGGCGGGAGGCGCTACCGATCGGGGAGTTATGCGCTCTACAGTTGTTGTGAGGGGCGACCTCCAAAAGCCCGAGCGGGTTCAGTGTGATTTGGTCAAGCTGATTGATAAAGGTGATAAATCGCAGGATATAGAACTCCAGCCTGGTGATGTGGTCTACGTGCCTGAGACTAAGACACCGGATATGAATAAAATAGCTTCATTCATCAGCACCCTAGTAAATCTCTCTTGGCTTCGCAGGAACGGCTTCTAGGTTCGGGAGGACGTAAATTTGGAATTTTGGCGCTATTATAGAATCATACGCAGGAGGCGGTGGCTGATCATCCTTGGCATGGTGATCTGCGTCGGCGCAGTAGCCTTAAATAATATGTCCACGCCCCAGCTTTATACAGGACGCACCACAGTTATGGAATCTACTGGCATGTCTACCGAGGGTACTCCTATTTATGCTGAACAGCAAATGATGATGGATGTTCAGCTCAAGTTATCCAATCTTGGCAATATTGCTACCAGTCAAAGAGTCCTTGGTGCCGCAGCTGATACTCTTCGAGATTTGAATTTAAATTATACATCAGAGGAAATACTTGGCAAGACACTTGTTCAGCCGGTGAAAGATACAAATATATTAGCCATTGAAGTGACACTTGAAAACAGGGACGATGCTAAAATAGCGGCGGACGTAGTTGCGGCTGAATTCAAAAGGGTCTATGC
>DJHI01000296.1:6572-29002 GCA_002431715.1 Armatimonadetes bacterium UBA5829 | reverse complement strand
TGCAGAAATTAACAATTCCGCCGTCAAACAGAGCCGTGAATTTATAGAAGCCCAGCTAGAGACTACACGTAAAGCGATGATCAAGGCGCAAGAAGCGCTTAGAGATTACAAGCAGAAAAATGAAATAGTGGCAATCGATCAGCAGGGTGCAGCCGCAGTTCAGAGGTTGACACAGGCGAAGGTCGAACTTAACAATGCGCAGGCCGATTACAATGTAAGTTCCGCAAGATTGGCGAAAATAGACGAAGAGTTTAAACCATTGCCCGAATATGAAATCACAACTACTCAAACTGCACGTGATCCAATGTGGCAGCAATTTGCTCAGCAACTTGCTCAGTTGGAAACTCAAAAAGCTGCAATGCTTACTAGAAGAGGAAAAAATCATCCCGATGTTATCGATATAGATAAGCAGATTAGTGACCTGATCCAGAAAAAGAAAGAAACAGAGCAGGATTATATTTCCGGTCAGGTCAAATCGAAAAGTCAAGTGCATGAAAACACTCTTGGCAATTGGATTAGTGCAAAAGTCGATGCTGTTGGAGCAGAAGCACGCCTCAACGCCGTTAATGATGCTGTTGCCGAAGCGCGCAGTGAATTAGCAGTATTACCCGAGGAGCAGGCTAAATATGCCGAACTGGATACCGATGTAACTGCGGCCACTAATACTTACAGTTTAATGAGAAGTAAGCTCGACGAGGCTAAGATCAAGGAACAGCAGGCCAAGAATGAAGTTACATTGAAAACCATTGATCCTGCTTACTCATTCCCTGTATCGCAGCGTAAGTCGATGAAAATGATTATGGCACTGCTGCTTAGCCCATTGCTTGGTATAGGTGTAGCATTTATGCTGCATTATACAGACAATACCATCAAAACACCGTCTGAAGCGGAGATGTTACTGGGAGTTCCGGTTCTTTCTGCAGTGCCGGCTTCACGTGCACATTGCTTTGCAAGACAGCACTGCCCGGAAATTGTCGATATTTCCTATCAGATGCTGACATCCAACCTCTGGGTTGCCAGCCAGCATCAGGATTTCAATGCTATTGCAATGCTGAGCGCAGAGCCTGATGCAGGACGCAGTGTTACGGCATCGAACCTCGCAATTGCGCTGGCTAGGGAAGGCGCTCGAGTCGTGCTGGTAGATGCCGACTTGCGGAAGCCTACGCAGCATCAGATTTTCAATGTTAAGAATAATGTCGGTTTAACCAATCTTCTCAGCGGCGCAGCTACTTTGGAAGATGTTATGGTGCCGACCAGAATTCAGGGATTGTTGCTCGTACCCAGCGGGCCTGTGCCGGAGAATCCGGTAAAGTTACTGCGCTCGCCTGAGATGAAGGATTTTACCGATCAGGTAAAGTCACTTGCGGATTTTGTTATTTATGATACTCCGGCAGCGGTAACATTCCCCGACGCGGTGCTGGTTGCCACTCACGTAGGAAATGTTATTGTTGTGCATTCGGCCGGTCGTGCATCGAGAGGAAGTGAAGCCGAACTGCAATCGCGTCTGGCTTCATTGGAAGTAAATGAGCTTGGCGCAGTGCTTAATAAGGTCAAGCGCGAAGACAGCAGCGGTTACTTCCATTACAATCGCTCATATGTGGGCATGACAACAGCGCACATGTCTGGTGGAAAGAAAGCCTTTAGGTCATAAGCAAACGACGAGGGACTGGGAATGTCTGAAGTTATACTTGGCAAGGATGCCAACATCGATGAGGGTGTAAAACTAGGTTACCACACCGGTCGGAAGATCAGCGATCATACTCTGAAAATCGGGGACGATGCCTGTATACGTTTCGGCACGGTTATCTACGGCGGAACGACTATTGGAGATCGCCTCGCGACAGGTCACAGTGTTACGATCCGTGAAGAGAATGAGATCGGCGACGGTTTCAATGTCTGGAATTGCACCACTATAGACTACGGCTGCAAGATCGGCAACAACGTCAAAATACACTGCAACTGCTATATAGCGCAGTTTACGGTTATAGAAGACAATGCCTTTATGGCCCCTGGTGTTACGATTGCCAATGATATACATCCCGGCTGTGAGTTTTCAGGCCAGTGTATGCGCGGGCCTCACATCGAAGAGGGTGTGGAGATCGGCGTAAATGTAACCATTCTCCCATTTGTTAGAATCGGCGCGCATTCAGTCATAGGCTCGGGTACTGTCGTTAACAAAGACATCCCTGCCGGGTCGGTGGTAGTAGGCAATCCGGCGAGAATCATATGCACGATTCACGACCTAAAATGTCAGTCAGGATTGACAGACAGACCTTATGGAGCTATACTTCTAGATGGCTCCAACAAACCCCAGAGGTGAGCATGGTTCCCCTAATTGATCTAAAGATTCAGCATCAGAGCATTGCTTCAGAGGTTGAGACTGCTATCAAGAAAGTCTGCGATAACACCGCTTTCATACTCAGCGATGAAATGAAGCAGTTCGAGTCGGAGTTTGCCGCCTTCTGCGGATCGAAATACGGCATTGGCGTTGCAAATGGAACGGAGGCGCTGTTCCTTGCGCTCCTCGCTCTTTGTGTAGGATCGGGAGACGAGGTCATTGTTCCTGCAAATACGTTTATTGCGACTGCGGCGGCTGTAAGTCATACAGGCGCTACGCCGGTTTTTGTCGACTGCGACCCTGAGACCTACTGTATCGACCCTGCAAAGATTTGCTCTGCCATAACCGACAAGACCAAAGCGATTATGCCCGTCCATCTATACGGCCATCCCGCGGATATGGATGCGATCATGAATATTGCGCGCGGAAGCGGCTTGAAAGTGATTGAAGATTGTGCCCAGGCACATGGCACTCATTATAAGGGCAAGCAGGTAGGGTCGATTGGTGATGCTGCCGGGTTCAGTTTTTACCCCAGCAAGACTTTGGGAGCTTACGGCGACGCGGGAATGGTTATGACCAATTCAGATGAAGTCGCCGACAAACTCAAGCTTCTGCGAGACAACGGTCGGACTACGTGGTATGAGCATTCAATAATTGGTTATAATTCCAGGCTCGATGGATTGCAGGCAGCCATATTGAGGGTAAAGCTCAAATATCTGGACAAGTGGGTCGAGGGAAGGCGCTCGCATGCCAAACAGTATCAGGAAGCCCTATCGGGGATCGACGGATTGGTGCTGCCGATTGAGAAGCCTTATGCTCAGCACTCATATTACGTCTATGTGGTTAGAGCTGCAAATAGAGAAGATTTTATGGCTAAACTCAAGGAGAATGGCTGCGGCTGCGGTATTCATTACCCGCTGCCTCTGCATCTTCAGCCGGCGTTTAGTTTCCTTGGCGGCAAGGAGGGAGACTGCCCTGTAGCTGAGGAGTATGCAAAACAGATTGTCTCTATACCGATGTTCCCTGAGCTTACACCGGAGCAGATGAATGAAGCCATAGAGGTTATCAAGCAGGGCGCCGGTTAAAAAATATCAAGTACCAAATACTAAATATAAAATTAAAAGAGTTTGCCCTAGAGCGGACCGTAGAAATCTGGCAGGATGAAAAGGAAGAGGGAGTTTTATATGGCAACGGTGGAGGGCGCCGCTGTTAAAGACGATACCACGCGAGTATGCAGCGTGAGAAAGATCAGGCAATACAAGTCAAAACGAATATTGGATTTGATCGCCGCGTCTGTTGGTCTCGTACTGGCCGCGCCGTTGGCAGCTATTGTGGCCTTACTAATCAGGATATCCAGTCCCGGTCCGGTTTTGTTCAAGCAGATAAGGATCGGCAAGGGCGGAGAGAAATTCACATTCTACAAGTTCCGCAGCATGCGTGTAGATTGTGACGATGCATCTCACCGCAAATATATGAAGCTTTTCATAGAGGGCAATGAGGAAGAGCTTAAGGGCTTCGGTAACAAAAAAAAGATCTATAAAATGACCCGTGATGATCGAGTCACTGCTGTAGGAAAGTTCCTTAGACGCACCAGTTTAGATGAACTTCCGCAGTTATTGAACGTGCTCAAGGGCGATATGAGCATGGTCGGGCCCAGGCCGCATATACCGTACGAAGTAGACCTTTATCAGGATTGGCACCGCCGCCGCCTGCAGGGCCTGCCGGGAATTACAGGCTGGTGGCAGATTCACGGGCGCAGCAGGGTCACATTCGACGAAAGTGTACGGATGGACATTTGGTATCTGGAGCATCAGTCGATTATACTCGACATCCGCATTATGCTCCGAACCATCACCAAGGCGATTGTCGGACGAGGAGCATGTTAATTAAGAATTAAGAATTAAAAATTAAGAATTAGCGGTGGGTATTGGGCCTTTAGTTCTTAATTCATAATTCTACACTCTTAATTTAATTACTGGCAGGGAGACAAATGGGCATTAAAGTAGCAGTTGTCGGGGCCGGATATTGGGGCCCTAATATTATCCGTAACTTCAATCAGATTCCGACTTGTGAGATGGCTATCTGCTGCGACAAGGATGAAAAGCGCCTTGCGCACATGAGCCGTCTTTATCCCAATTTAAAAACTACCACAAGCTATGATGACATTATCAATGATCCAACTATAGATGCGGTAGCAGTCTGCACTCACGTTTCCGCGCATTATCCGCTTGCGAAAAAGGCGTTGGAGGCAGGTAAGCATGTCCTCGTTGAAAAGCCCCTTACGGCCAAGGTTGAAGAAGCCGAGGAACTTGTCGAATTGTCTAAAAAGAACGACAAAGTTCTGATGGTTGATCATACCTTCGAGTATACTGCGGGTGTCAACAAGATGAAGGAGATTATCGAAAGTGGACTGTTGGGTGATGTGCTGTATGTCAACTGCGCTAGATTGAACCTGGGTATCTTCCAGCGCGACATAAATGTAGTTTGGGACCTGGCTCCGCACGACCTCTCGGTTATTTTATATGCTACCGGGCTTAAGCCGAAGAGCGTTCGCACCGTAGGGATGAAGCTTCTGCATCCGAAAGTCGAGGATGCGGCGTTTGTGACCCTTAACTGTGGAGATGCGAGCGCGGTTATTCATGTGAGCTGGGTGGACCCGCGTAAGGTGCGTACGGTAAGCGTAGTCGGCACAAAGCAGATGTTGGTTTACGATGATCTTGACCCTCTGGCTAAGATCCAGATCTACGATAAGGGTGTGGAAAACCCGCCGCATTACGACACCTTCGGCGAATTCCTATGTTCATACCACTACGGCGATATTCACATGCCGCGATTGCAGGAAGCCGAACCGCTTTCGGTTATGTGCAAACACTTCCTGGAGTGCTGCGAGACAGGCAAGGCTCCACGCAGCTCAGGCCTTAGCGGCTTGAATATGGTTAAAATCCTCGCTGCATCCGACAAATCCATTGCTAACGGCGGTATGGAGATACCTATCGATTAGGTTTCATCTAAAAAGGTCTAATTTCCCTCCAGACATCTTACCTGGAGGGATATTTACTATTACTTCTGCCTGTTTACAACTCCGCCTCCATCTCCACAAGCCGCAAGTCCTTCACTCTCTCTCGCCTGCCGGTATCCTTGAACCCGATTGAATCCCAGAATTTAAGCGCAGGTTCGTTATTGACATAGACATTAGCGATGATGATCTTGTGCCTGTGGAGGGATTTGCAGTACTCTTTTACCTTCTCGACAGCATAGCGTCCGAATTTACGGCGACGATGAAGTGGACGGATATAGAACTCATCGATCCTGAAGCTCAGGCCAATATCCTGCATGAAGCAGAAACCGATGGGTTCGTGGTCATAGAGGATGATAAACGGAACACAGCGTTCGTGTTCCCAGAAGAAGTCGAAGCAGGGGTAATGGTACGCTCCACCGCGTCTTTTCTCGTGGTCGTAAATGGATAACTCGNNGCGTATTCCTGATACATCTCCCAGAGCTTTTCCTTGCTCTCCTCAGGTGCTACTACGACTTCGATCATAAGATCAGCTCCTTTCGCACTTACGGAGTAATGCCCGCTTACATATACAAGCTGGTCATTCCTTCTTTGAGAGTGGAGAGCAAGTGTGTTCACTCTCCCAAAGGTGAGGGCACAATCTCTGAATTTAGTATTTTTGATATCAATTACTAATATGCAGGATTACCTCAAGCTTTCAAAGAAGCCTGTTATGGATAGCATTCAATCCATCAATATACTATCGTAAGGAGCAAGACACAGTGATAAGAAAGTGCTTTTTCTTTGCAGTAATGCTACTGCCGGCGATCAGTGCCTCATTTGCGCAGCCGATTCCCCGGCCTGAGTATCCTACTCCACAGATGGTGAGAAGTGAGTGGCTCAATCTAAACGGCGTATGGGAGTTTACCGAGACCGATGATGATGACGCCGTGTTTCTCGAAGAGAAGTCCTATCCCGATAAAATAATCGTCCCCTTTTGTCGAGAGAGCAAACTTTCGGGTCTGGAGAGAAAAGGCTTTATAAAGAACGTCTGGTACCGCCGGACCTTTGAGCTTCCGTCGGATTGGAAGTCGCCTCGCACCCTGATTCATGTTGGCGCAAGTGATTACAAAACCGGGGTATGGGTTAACGGCCAGCCTGTCGGCCAGCACATTGGCGGAAGCGCTTCGTTTGCGTATGATATAACTAAATATCTCACAAAGGGTGAAAACACTTTAGTCATTCACGCCTTTGACGATACCCGCAGCGGTCTTCAGCCTCTCGGTAAGCAGGCCTCTTCACTTGAAAGTCAGGGCTGTGTCTACACCAGAACCACCGGCATATGGCAGACAGTATGGCTCGAAGGTGTTGGTTCCTCATATATTATGGATTACAAGCTGGAATCTGATCCTGATAATTCAAGGGTACTGATTCAGGCAGAGGTCAGCGGCCCGAGCAGGGGCCTGACAATCAAAGCGGATGCTTACGCCGCAGGCAAACTTGTCGGCAGTGCGACCACCCCTGCTGATTGGCGAGATAACTACCTTGTAATCAATCTCTCTAAGAAGCATCTGTGGTCGGTTGACGATCCTTACCTGTATACTCTTAAGTTTACCCTGATGCGGGGCAAGCAGGTGGTCGATAAGCTCAACTCGTATTTCGGCCTTCGCAAGGTCTCCATACAGGGCGCTGCCATTCTTATAAATGACAAACCGGTGTTTCAGAGACTTGTTCTTGACCAGGGCTACTATCCCGACGGCATCTGGACCGCTCCCACCGATGATGCGCTGCGTCATGACATTGAGATGTCGCAGGCTGCAGGGTTCAACGGCGCGAGACTTCATCAAAAGGTATTCGATCCCAGGTACCACTACTGGGCTGATAAGCTCGGCTACATAACATGGGGTGAGTATCCCAACTGGGGACTGAACTATTCCAATCCGTTTGTCAATCTCAATGTGGTAGATGAATGGGTCCAGGTTGTCAGACGAGATAGAAACCACCCGTCGATAGTCGGATGGTGTCCTTTTAACGAGAGCAACGATGCCGCGGTGGCTCTTCAAAACAGTGTGGTCAATATAACCCGCGCAGTCGATCCGTCCCGTCCGATAATCGATTCGAGCGGCTGGACGCATGGTATTCCCGACCCCGAAGTTCTTGATGCGCACGACTACGATCAGAATCCGGTCACATTCAGAGGCCGCTGGGTCGATGCGTTCGCAGGCGAATCGGGTGGTCTTCCGAAGCGATACGGCACCTCCAAGCTCAGAGCGCTGCAGCCGTTTTTCGTAAGTGAATATGGAGGCACCCACTGGGAACTCTCCGGCGGTGGTTGGGGCTATGGTTCGACCCCTAAAGATTTGGATGAGTTCTACACGCGATACAAAGGTTTGGCCGATGCTCTGCTGGACAGCACTCACTTCGGTTTCTGCTATACTCAGTTGACTGATGTCGAGCAGGAACATAACGGCATATACACATATGATCGTAAGCCCAAGTTCGATATAGCAAAGATAAAGAAGATAAATGCTCGCAAAGCCGCATATGAGAAAAATCCGCCGATTAATGTCTCCGAAAAGGTGACGGATGATGAGTGGGATGTGCTTGTAGGAGCGTTTCAGGACACTTCCAGGGCTGCATGGCGTTATACACTCGATAAGCCCGCCGATAACTGGATGAACGCCGGTTTTAATGATGAATCATGGCTGGTCGGCTATGGAGCATTCGGTAAGAGGCCTGGATGGGAGCAGTATGTAAGTACGCCATGGACGACAAAAGATATCTGGCTCCGTCAGGATTTCGAGGTCGGCAATGCAAATATTAAAGACGCTATGCTGGCAATTCATTACGACGACGAGACCCAGGTTTATCTCAACGGAGAGTGTATATGGCAGGGCAGCGGATGGAGCGACGGTTATGTCGGCATGAATGTCACGTCCGCCGTTAAAAAAGCCCTTAAGCCGGGTCGCAATACTATAGCGGTTCACTGCTGGCAGGACTGGGGCGGGCAGTATATAGACCTCGCTCTGCTGGTAAAAAAGTAGTCTGTTATAAAGTGTGAGTAGTAAGTAGTATGGATAAAGATACGGCAAAAGAGATAATCCAGCGTTATGCAAAGGTGCTGGCCGAGACCGAGGCGATGGTTGCGGGGATTCCTGAATCAAAACTGCCCTGCGATAAGTCTATGATAAAGGAAGCTATTAAGCTTTATTTAGCTGAGGTGCCTGAGGGGTCGGATACATATCACAAGCTCAGGAAGTTTTATCCCAAGCTTGCGGGGTTTATACCTGACGACCAGGCGGAGCGTTCAGCGAAAGCTGAAGAGGCTATGATGACGATGGATGTAAGTTCGGAGGGGTTCAAATATCTCGATGAGCATGCTGAGATACTAAAACGCATCCAGAATGATACTTATATCCTCGAACAGGAGCTTTACGACATATGATGATCGATATTGAACAGATAAGAGATACCATTCCGCACCGCTATCCGTTTCTGCTCGTGGATCGAATAATCGAGGTCAACGAGGAAGGAACGTCATGCACCGGAATCAAGAACATCACGGCGAATGAGAAGATCCTGCAGGGCCACCTTCCAGGTCAGGCGATTTTCCCGGGAGCGCTGCTTGTGGAGCATATGGCGCAGGTCGGCTGTTATCTGCTGATGAGCAAGCCCGAGGCCAAGGGCAAGCTTGCTTATTTTGCGGCAATAGATGATGTCCGTTTCAAGAGAAATGCCGTGCCGGGTGATACGGTGGTGACGAAGGTCGAACTGCTCTCCGGGAGGCGCGGTATATGGAAGATCAAAGCCGAATCCCGAGTCGAAGGCGAGCTCGTCTGCCGTGGGGTTCTCACCTGCGCACTGGTCGATTATTAGTAAAAATGACTCCCCTCCTATAGGAGGGGAGTATCTTCCTCCAAACGAATAGCCTCTGAGAAGGTATTACAGCCTCATCCGTCTAATATTCCGATATACGAAGTAAATAATTAGCTTTATATAAGCGAGGAATAGATATGGCACGAGTATACAATTTCAATGCCGGGCCGGCCGCGCTCCCACTGCCGGTTCTCGAAAAGGCGCAATCCGAGCTTCTCGATATCATGGGCAGCGGAATGTCCGTGATGGAGATGAGCCACCGCAGCAAGGAGTTCAAGGAGATCATCGTATCGGCCGAGGCGGGCGTGCGCAAGCTGATGGGCGTATCTGATGACTATGCGGTTCTCTTCCTGCAGGGTGGGGCGAGCCTCCAGTTCGCGATGATCCCGATGAACCTGCGCAGACCCGGTAAGAGCGCGGATTATGTCGATACCGGAAGCTGGGCTTCCAAAGCGATCAAGGAAGCCAAGATAGCCGACGGCGCGTGCAATGTGGTCTGGTCGGGTAAGGAAGAGAGCTATATGCGCGCTCCCAAGCCAGAGGAGCTTAAGCTGAACCCGGATGCCGAGTATGTGCATATCTGTTCCAACGAAACTATCGGCGGTATACGCTACCCGGTCTTTCCGAAGACGAGCGCTCCGCTGATTGCTGATATGTCCAGCGAGATCATGAGTCGGGTTATCGACGTTAACCAGTTCGGAATGATCTATGCGGGAGCTCAGAAGAATATCGGGCCTTCGGGTCTCGCGCTTGTGATCATCCGCAAGGACCTCATCGAGCGCACCCCTGACAGCGTGCCTATTATAATGCGATACAGCACGCATGCCGAGAACGGCAGCCTGTATAACACTCCGAATACATGGGGTATTTATATAGTCAAGCTGATTACCGACTGGGTTGCATCCATAGGCGGAATATCCGCGATGCAGAAGATCAATGAGGAGAAGGCCGGTAAGCTCTACTCCCTGATCGACTCCAGCGACTTCTGGAAGTCCCCGACCGATAAGTCCAGCCGCTCGATTATGAACGTGGTGTGGAGACTGCCGAGCGAGGAGCTTGAAGAGAAATTCGTCTCCGAGGCGAAGAAAGCCGGTATGATCGGGCTCAAGGGCCACCGTTCAGTCGGCGGAATCCGTGCAAGCATCTATAACGCCGTCCCGATGGAGGCCATAGACGCTCTGATTAGCTTTATGAAGAGCTTCGAAGCTGCGAACGGGTAGGCTTTTACAAATAAACTAGGCTGAAGATTATATAAGAATATCCCTCCAGGTAAGATACCTGGAGGGATTTTGTTTGTAATTGTATATGGTTTCGGGAGGTGTCCCGAAACAACGGCAACGGATAGAAAAACGAACAGGCTGATTTCGAGATTTATGCAAAACGAACTAAGCTCGGATTCACGATTTTTGAGCTTGGGTGAGTTCGTTTTAACAGTTTTTTATTGCGAAATATTGCTTTTGTGATATATGGGAGGGTGATGCAGTTTTGACATTACCCTCCCATAATTATAAGACAACAACTAGAGCAAAATATGGATAACAGGCCGTGATATCTCAGCAAAATGTTGTTCACATACAGTGAATGAGTGATTGCATCTGGTGATAGCGTGAGGTGCATTGGGTGGCTTTGGCAGCAGGCCGGTAGATATTGGGGAAAAGTGCGCTGGTAACTAGTAACTCAGTGCGATGGACCAGTCCGTTTCGGGACAGAGTACCGAAACATTCTTTTGTATGCCAGCCTTTGGACTTAACCTAGAGCAAGCTCACTTTTCGTGATGTCCGGGACTCTCACCTCTTGCCTGATCTTTAGTTGAAACCTTAATTCATATGTCTATCTGGTTTTCTCTATTTATAGTTTCCATTGTCTTGCCCCGGCCATAAATTTATAGTGAAATATTTTTACATTATCCGAACAGCAATGTCAACACATTATAGATAGAGATTATGATATAAATAACACACTTTTCGCAGAAGGAAATATAAGTGATATCACGAATATTATGTAAATTGATTTGATTATAGGAGGCAAAAATGAAGTCTTTTAGGTGTTATTTACCACTAATGGTAGTAGCGTTTCTTCTCTTGTTACCTGAAACAGTCTTTGCAAGCAAGGAAAACTTATCTGGTAGTGCTATCAATCGAACCAATCGGATTATCATTAAGCTGAAAGAGGAAGTTGACCTAAAAAATGCTGCAAAATACCATATGGCATCCGGTGCTAAGGTAAAAAAAGCATTGAACTGCCGAGGCAAGATTCAAGTAGTTGAAATTCCTAAAGGGTCAAATATAGCAAAAATAATTGATCGTTACAAGAAAAGTGGATTGGTTGAGTATGCTGAGCCTGATTACATTATGGAAGCCTTGGTAGTTGATCCCAACGATCCAAAATATGCAAATGGTAGCCAATGGGGACTCCGAAATATAGGGCTTAGTGGGTATACGGCTGGTGACGACATTGACGCACGCATTGGTTGGGATACTATCCAGCAGGATTTGAACAGTGGCACAATTACCTCTGAAGCCCGTAATGTTGTTGTGGCTGTAGTTGACACAGGTGTTCATTATGAGCATGAAGATCTGATAAACAGTATGTGGATCAATAGTACTGAAGATATTAATAACAATGGCAAATTCGACAATTGGCTTTCAACCGAAACCCGTGACGGAGTAACGGGCGACCTTGACGGCATAGACGACGACAACGATGGCTATGTTGATGATGTTTGCGGCGTTAACTGCATTGACAACTATATAAATATTAAAAAACTATCACAGCCGGTTTGGGATCCGGAAGATGATAATTATTCGTGTGGCCATGGAACTCATGTTTCTGGTATTATTTCAGCAAGTGGAAATAACAGTCTTGGTGTTGTCGGTGTTGCATGGCAATTGCCTGCTAAGATAATGGCTTGCAAGGTTCTCAATTACAATGGTGCTGGATATAGCAGCGATGTTGCTGAAGGTATTGAATATGCACTTATGAAGGGTGCTAAAGTTATTAGCTTAAGCCTAGGTGGCGCTTACACGCAAACTATTTATGATGCAATTGCAGATGCTAGGGATCATAATGTCATTGTTGTTGCAGCAGCAGGTAATGCCTTCGTAGATTTGGAGTATTCGCCCACGTATCCTGCGGCCTTTGATCTGGATAATATAATTACGGTTACAGGTAGTGACGGGAATGACCAGCCTGTTTTCAACTATGGACTCCAGTCGGCTGATATTGCCGCTCCCGGTTGGCATATCTATTCCGCAACTTATAATATGAGATACTATCCAGATGATGATGCTAGGTATATGCCACTTAACGGCACGTCAATGGCCACTCCATTTGTTACTGGCGTAACTGCATTGCTTTTTGCGGAATATCCTAACGAAAGATATGATGGTATCATTGCTCGTATTTTAGATTCGGCAGAGCAAGTATCCGCGCTTGAAGACAGATCGGCCTCTCATGGTCGGCTAAATCTTGCAAATGCCCTTAGTTATGTCCCACCAGAGCTTCATGTCGAAAAAAGAAGCATAACCGAATTTGGTGGATCAGTGGGCGGGCCATATAGTGACAGCCAAACCTTTAGGCTGTATAATTTCGCAATTACAAGCATTGACTGGACTGCAACCAAATCCGTAGATTGGCTTACGGTTTCGCCTTCAAGTGGTACACTTGAGCCGAACGCGACAGCTACTGTCACATTATCTATAAATTCCACAGCTTCAACGCTTACCAGCGGTAAATATACAGATACTGTGGCCTTTACAAATGCAGACAGTGGTAGTGGTAACACAACTCGAGACGTCTCATTGTGTGTTGGTACGCTTTATGTCGACGGAACAAATGGCAGTGACTACAATAACGGTTTTGCATGGGGCAGTGCAAAGCAGACTGTTCAGGCAGCTATAGATACAGCAGGATCGGGAAGCGAAGTCTGGGTCAAAGCCGGAACTTACAATGAATGCATTGCTTTAAAACGCGGAGTTGCGCTTTACGGAGGATTTGCCGGAAGTGAGACAGCTCGTGACAGCAGGGATTGGCAAACCAATGTTACCTTACTTGACGGCTACATTTCAGGTCTGGACAGTCCTGTTGTAAAATTCCAAATGGATTCCGGTAGTTCCACTCGCCTCGATGGTTTTACTATTCAACATGGCAATGGTATGCATTCAGGCGCACCACCTGATGATGACTGGCAGGCGATGCATGATGGTTGCGGCGTTTATTGCGCGGGCGCTTCGCCAATTATATGTAATAACGTTATTAGCGATAATCAAAATGCAGAGGGGAAAGTTGGTCATGGAGGCGGGATTTACCTACGTGATTCACAGGCATCAGTGTTAGGTAACACAATTACTGGTAACACAGTTCGTGGAGATATTACTGCTTCCTATCCATACTATAAAAATGGAGAAGGTGGCGGCATATACTGTCAATATAGCACACCTACACTATCGAATAATATTATAAGTCAGAATAACGCAGGTGTTGACAATAATTATCCGGGTGCGGGCGGAGGAATTATGACATATAATTCCAATCCTATTATCACAGGTAATATCATCTCTGATAATACTGGGACCGCTCTGGCCGATGGGATTTACTCATTTGTATCGCAACCTACTATTGCAAACAATACAATTTTTAACAGCCTGAATGCTTATGGCGTTGCAATTCTATGCAGTGATTCCTCGGCAATAGTATCTGGCAATAAGATAACAGACGCAAGTGTCAATAGTGTTGATTATGGTAATAATGACGATGTATCAAATAACATTATTGTGAATAATCTGGTAATCAACGGGACTTTATTGTTTGGGAGAACTGGTTTATTCCAGAATGGTGCGACACCATCAGACTGTTCGTATGTAACTAATAACACATTTGTTGGGAAAGGAATAAGGATATCAGAGTATTCTCCTGAACTTTCTCCCACAATCTCAAATAATCTGATTGCATGCAGTGAATTTGGTGTTTATGAGGAATGTTCGAGTGGCACTCAAGCAACGCTGTACAATAATTGCTTCTACTCTAACACTACTAATTATTACAACGTGTCACCAGGATCAGGTGACATTACACCTGACGCATCATCACCTATGTTTGTTAATATAACCAACAATAACTACCACCTACTCGCAGGTTCTCCATGCATTAATTCGGGATTGAACACTGCACCGGGCATACCTTCTGCAGACATTGATGGCAATACAAGACAGCTGACTTCGCAAGATCCGGTCGATATAGGTGCTGACGAATTTTATGGGCTGTCTGTTGCTTCTGTAAAAGAAAAAACAGATGGATCAGCAGTTTATGACCAATATGCTGTGGTATCAGCGGCATGGGATTCTTATTTCTATATAGAATCTCCCGATAGAGCATCTGGAATCCGGGTGGATATGCCACAACACGGTCATACAGTTGGTGATCAGGTGGACGTTGCCGGTTATATTAGTACTAATGAAGATCGAGAACGTTTCATTGCTGCCGACTATACATCGAGTACCGGTACAGGCAGTGTTACACCGCTCACTATGAATAATAGAGACCTTGGTGGTGGAGACTTCGAGTATAGCTCGAGTAATGGTATGGGTCAAAAAGGTATCGACGGAGCATTCGGTTGGAATAATATCGGGCTGCTAGTAAGAGCATATGGTGTTGTATCTGACATCCATAGCAATGAGACCCCTGCATGGTTTAGAATAAACGATGGATCTGATCTATCGCCATTACCAAAGGTCATTCTTCCTGATGGAGCTGATATTCCGGACGCGGGTGATTATATTGCCGCTACCGGTATCAGCTCATGTGAAGCTGGTTTAGGAGACGCTATTTACAGAGTCTTGAAAGCAATTGAAATCGATCCACAGGTTGCCTCAAATACAAAGGTGCAGTATGATGTTTATGACGATTGGAACCTGATAGGTCTTCCTCGTGTGCCGATGGATTCAAGTCCACTTTCTGTCTTCGGCGGTGATCCACCGATACCAGCAATATCGATTGATGGTTATCTAACTCGAAAAGATGCACCAACGCAGACTGATATCACATATGATAGTATCAGTCCATCATCTTTTGGAAATATGCTGATGGGAGATGGCTACTGGCTGTATTGCAGTAATCCAGGAACGATTGTGTATGATGCTCTTCCTGATGGTGTACCGGATGGTAACAGCACAATTTATGATGTGTGCATTTCTCTGCCCGGTAACCAGTTGGACAATCAAAATTCAGGCGGATGGCATTTCTTCGCGCATCCCTTTGCTCATGAGACACCAGTTGATAATGGCGATTACAGTGGCGACAGAATTTTATTCACTGATGGTCACACAGTAAAGACATGGCATGACGCAGCATTTGCTGGTTGGGTTTCAGGAGCTATATATGGATTTGATGGCGAATATCAATGTGATTTTATGGTTGGATGTAATCAATTTCGTGACCTCTCTATTCTGGAGCCTGGTCACGGATATCAGCTATGTGTTTTCAAAGACAACCTTGCCATCATCATACCCGCTAACTAACGTTAGCTTGCTTCAATATAGGAGGGGCATTTGCCCCTCCTATTCACGATTCGACCAGAGTACATTAGTTCCAGCGGTATACACGCTTGCTAATCGTGGTTACCCTTCCTTCAGAAGAAAATTGAATTCTCAGCAGACACAACAGCAATGGTCATTGGGCTATCAGGTCCCTGGACATAAACCGGCCGAGATATTTGCACGCAACAGGGTTAAGGCTATAAGGTCAAGCTAAATTATGTACCTCTCCAGGAAGACGGGAATAAAACTATAGCGGCAGGCCATAGGCTCAAATCGTTCTCATGTCTTTTCGACGTGACAGGCAGAAGTAAAAAGGCTTTGCAGCCGTTCTTGGTTGCTCTTTGTCGGAACGACTCTACCATTTTCCCAGAGTGAAATAGTGGCAGAGGTAACTCCTAGACGCTTTGCAGCTTCCTTTGTATTAAGCCCCAGGAGTTTTCGGCACATCCGCATTTTTTCTCCTATCACTCAATGGGCTTGCATCTTCAAATGGGTCATAACCAATAAACTGTATAATTTTGGGCATTGTCTTTATGGTAGGCGAGAGCTTACTTTGTTCCCAGTCAGATAAAGATCGATATGAAACGCCAAGCAGCCTTTCAACACCTCTCAATGTTAATCCTAGATCCAGTCGTCGTTTTCTTATGTGTTCTCCTAAGGTCTCCGGCTCTTTCGGATATGCAGACGGAGATTTTTTGTTAAATGTTGTTCGTGGTTGTGTATAATTTGATAGTTTGATGGTTGGGATTGGTTCTGAAGTCCCGAAACACCGATACCCAAAATAAGGAATCAGTCCCCAATTTTTTGGACCTTTTTTGAAGCAGGGGTTTTATTGTGAGCCTTATCATTATCTGAGAGTGTAATTGATTTAGGCAACGATCGTGGAGTTCCTTTTGTTTGTGCAAGCTGTTTTTTAGAAAGCTTAACGCCTTCTAGATTGGCATCTTGCAGATCAGCGTTTTCCAGATTGGCACCTTGCAGATTGGCGTTTCGCAGATTAGCGTTTCGCAGATTAGCAGCGAGCAAATTGGTGCACTGCAGACTAGCGTTTTCCAGATTGGCACCATGCAGATCGACGTCTTCCAGATTGGAATAAAAAAAATTGGCATGTCCTAGATCAGAACCAATTAATCCGGCCCCGCGAAAGATAGAAAACGTTGCTCGAGAATGACGCAGATCACAATGACACATATTGGCGTGATAAAAGTCTGACATGTAAAGTGTGCAGGCTTTGAATGAGATATAGTTCAAACATTGCATTGCAAGGCAATTTTCTGCTGTTATTCTTTGACCTTGCAATGACTTAATCCACCCTCCAGCAGAAATTGTGTCCGGCCAATTAATTGTGCTGATCTGCTGAGTACATCGAGCACAGGCATTCAGACAGGCCAGCAGGGCTTCTTCTGCATTTCGTGCCTGTTTGCGTTGCTCCGCGTAGCTTAGTCTTCCTTCTAATTTCTCCATAGGCATTCCATTACTGAGCATGTACTCAATCATCTCAACTAATATTTGCTGCCATGCTGCCAATGTATCATCAATATTGAACTTTAGGACTTCTCTACACAAGAAATCAAATAAATATTCATCCATTGGTGATGGTCCAAAAAGCCATGCCCACTGCAATAGAGCATAATCAAAGCTCCAGCCTGCACCTGGTGTTTCTGTGTAACGTCTATGTTCAGAGTGGATAAGTTTAAGCAATCTTATAATTCTGCGTACTGTCAAATATTCACCAAAGCTCTTATGCGTGAACTCGATAGCCCGCTCAGTTCCTCGAATATCGCCGGATTCACGGAAATAAAAAGCAGCGAGGAGTCGAGTAACTCCCTTTTTAGCTCCTTCCTCAAATTTCTCCAGCAGATTGCTGGTGCCGCTTGCTGCACAACAGCTCATAATCTCATCGACAGTTGTGGTTCGTCCACCTCCATGCCATGCGGCTAATCCTATTTCTTCCAGGACAGTCAAAAAATCCTGTTCACTCATCTCAGGAATGCTTTTTCGTAGCCTGTTTTCACCATATCCACGTTGATATACACTATTTAGCAGCTTTTCGTAGATATCATTAAGATTTATATCGGTGGTGGACTCCAAATTGTCCTTGGCATAAATTATCGCGAACAGATAATTGAGTAATGGTTCTGCAGTAATATCTTGCAGTTCGTCAGTCTTAAATTGCTCTGGCATAGCATTAAAATTCATTCCAGAGGCTAAGCCATACTTCTGCCACCAAAGATCACGTTGATCGATTTGAAGAAGACCTTTGGGATCACTGATTCTGGCCGCAAAGTTTTTCGATTCGACAAAGGGCAATATGTGCAGGATTTCCTCACGTTTTCTAAATTCCGATGCATTCGCTTGTATAAAAAGTGCACGGCCGCTAAGCAATACCTGTAAATGAATTTCCTTTTCATTTCTCAGCTCGACTTTTTTCTCTATCTCTCTTACAAACTGCTGGGCAATTTCTGCACCGATTCTACCCTGTTTGGACAACTCATCTAGCCCATCAAATATAATGAGGAGTCGTTTTTCGCCGTCAACAGGGTCCAGGGGATTGTAACTGAAATGGTCTGCGGTTATGACAAAATCGCCGACAGCTTGAGTAAGGTCATCTTTTGGATCGAACTGATGAAGAGGAATGAAAAGAACACGTGTATCACCGTTTTGCGCGACGTGTGCGGCATACACCTTGGCAAAAGATGATTTACCGCAACCAGGGCCGCCGCTAATTACACGTATAGCATCTGATTTATCTCTACACTTCAGCCATTTATCCAATTCTGTTTGTAGATCGACAACGTGGCAAATTGGCTGATCTTCCAGATTTTGTTCCTTTTCAGTTTCATGAACACTGGCTTTTTTGTCATTCTTTTTGGATTTTTCTTCATAGTAAGCCCGCAATGGAACATAAACCTGATTCAGGCTGAATGCCTCTCCAAACATGCTCGCGTCTGTTTGCTTCTGCAGCCAGGAATAATATTGATTCCATGAGCGCTCACGCTCTTCGGCCTGTGTAAAAGGCGTTTGGATGATATCAACAATAGACGCATAATCACTCGGACGTCTTCTCCACTCGGTATTTAGCGCATAGATGAAGTAGCTACGAAGCCTTGAGCAAATTCCTGCTACTTGAGATTCTTGTAATCCCCAGCCCAAAAGCCATTCTTGGAAAGCAGAACCAATAATAATGAGGAATGGTAGATCGCCAGGATGTAAAAAAAGGTTTTTATCCAAGACAACCGGCTGATTATCCAGCGAAGCAACGATCCGTTCGCAAAGAGCATCTGTATCCTCGGGTGTATTAACGAACATGTCAATGCTTTCATTAACTAGCTCATAGATAGCACTAGTGATCGAACGGTATACAAGGAGCCAAGTGCGCTCTTCTGGTGTAATTTTTAAACCCACGCTGCCTGCAATATCGGCCAAATCCTTTGGCAGTGACGAAGCATTGCCCGTAGCTATATTGGTTATTGCACCGGTTAAGCCTTTGAAGAATTCCTTGAAATTAAGGCTCAAGGGTTTATTCCAAACAGAAACAGGCTTTTCAGCTCGAAATGGAGTGTTTGTTTTCATATTTTAACCTCATTACCACGCTTGGTAGTTAGGATACATTAGTTGCACAAAAAGCCCATATGCGTTACCTTATACTGCTACACGCAGCCCCAAGATACTGCATATGGGCTTCCGAATTGAGTATATCATGATTAATCTAATTCAACAATTGTTAATTGTCCGCTCGCATTTCTGTTTAATTTGAGTTTCCTAAAAGCAGATGCTCCACATGAAAAGCCTCGAAACGGCTGTAAGTTGCAGTATAGAGAATTCCTAATAAAAGGAAGGTATCGATGTGCCTCTTGCCGTAAATTCACCAGAGTTCTTTACCGAAAGGGAGCAGGGTCTTGAAAGAATACTATTTAATCGAGATGAAAGATTTGACGACTGATGAGTTGGCGGTGGCTGTCAGCCTGCAGGGGATTGTGAATAGAGATAATCCCGACATTTATCTCACTCGCGAAAATGGCATGGAGATGCACTGGGTCGACTGGTATAAGCAGTACGGCTATGAGCCGGTTGCTTCGAGCATCGATGAAATGCTCGGTAAGTTCGCGGGCAGGCTCAAGGGCTATATCCTATATGATGAAGATGTGCCGGACACTATCAATGTCGCGGCGTCTCTCGCAGGGCTGAAAGATGCCGTAATATGCGCGCCATCCATCGAGGAGAAGCTGCGCTCGCTCGGGCTGGAGTGTCTGGTCGACTTGCAAGGGAAGTTTAAGGGGAGAGTGGAGCCGTATCAGTGGTTGATTGATGAATACCTCTCTGAGTTCGACCTCAAAATAATGGCCAATTACGATCAGAAAGATAAGCCGCGTGTGCAGCCCGATATGGATTACCTGATCGCTCATCGCGGGTTCTGCTTGGGTCTGACTGTAAACCAGGCGGATTACCCCGAAGAGGCCGCACTGTGGGACAAGGTGCAGACAGCCGCGCCGAACCATGCAATCATGCTCGGATGGCATACTCCTCGTGACAGCGAAGCGACTCATGTCTACTTTGCGAGCAGGCATAACGTGTCGGTCTTCTGCGGCTATGCCACAAATACATCGTTCCATCAGCACATAGCCGCTTCAGAGGAGTATAAACAGGATCACTGCGAGCATTCCGAGTGCGACCCGAATGGTAAATACGCCGCGATTACTCTATCGGATGGCGATTCATGGCACTCGATGGTGGATGTTCAAAAGAAATTCTGGCTGAACCCGCGCAGAGGCGAGGCACCGGTGGGTTGGGAGGTGGCTCCAATCTTCGCGAAAGCCGGGCCTGCCATATTGGAATATTATTTCAAGACCAAAACGGATAACGACTACATCCTCTGCGGCCCATCGGGGATTTCGTATAACTATCCGAGCGGGATAGATGACCTGGATGGCTATCTTAAGATCAGCCATGATGCGATGAGGAAGTGCTCGCTGAGGTCGATTTGGGCGATCAACCGAATCGTGCGGCACGTCCCGGGAGGCGGTATCGAGCATACTCTGAAGGATGAGAAGGTAGTTTATACCCGTCAGCAGATGGAGGAGTTCGGCGGCATTAAAGACCAGAAGGGCGCGGATATCGTCGATGATGATGTCATAGCTAAATATATGGAGGCCATGCCGGACGCGCTCGGTTTCTTCCAGGGTTGGGAGAGGATTCCCGGAGAAAATCCGCATTGGTGCGACGGCAGGCTTTGGAGCCCCGGAAGCTCGCTGGTGCGGAAAGATATCGACGGCGCGATACGTGAGTTCGAAGAATCCGCCGAAAGGCAGAGCGGACCGGTGTTTGTCTGCGCTCATGTGAACTGCTACGACTCCGATATGGATGTGATCCTCGAAACTATCAAGCGGCTCGAGGAGAAGGGATTCAAGGTCGTACGGCCGGATGTCTTCCTGCGGCTTGCGCAGGATGCATATGCGAGAGGGCTTGTTGGAAAGTAATAAGGAGTATTGGTGCCGGGCTTAACGCCCGGCATTTTTCTTTTTGTATAGGCCTTGACAAATGGCTCAGTTGGAGGTAATTTGTTTTTGTTAAGCCATTATCGGTAAATTGCCACAAGCTGCACATAGATGCGGTGTTGGAAGGAGAGAATTATGAAGCGTATATACGTGTATGCGGCTGCAATTGCGCTTTTTGTGGCGCTGTCGGTTTCTTGTGTGTCGGCATATGACTGGTCGGTGCAATATATGATAGATACCAGTCAGTCGGTGTTCGGAGTCTCTCAATCACCATATCCTCGGGATAATCGCGGTCTTGCTATTTCAAATGACGGCCGCTACCTCTACGCCGGTTATAACAACAGCTACAACAGCACAGGCGAAGTCCGTAAGATAGACCTGACAGTATCGGACTATGTCGATGCTACCGTTGCGCAGGCGACCGGCGTTCGCGGCAAGTCGATAGCGGTCGATGATGCCGGCCACGTGTATCTGGCCGAAGGATCGTCCATCATGGTCTACGATTCTAATCTTAATTCAACCGGCTTCAGCATATCTGCTACGAATTGCGAGGGTATTACGGTCACTCGCGAGGGCGGAACGCTGGTTCTCTATGGAACGGATCGCAATGACAAGACACTATCCCGCTGGGAGCTTGGTGAGAGCGGCGGAGCCATTACGAGCGCCACAAAGGCCGGGCTTGATGGTGACGGCGTGGTCTCGATTACGGGCGCATCGAGTCTGCGCGGTGTCGAGGTCGATAACAGCGGAAATATCTGGATGGCGGATGTCAGCGCGAACAAGGTCTTTCGTGTAGACAGCCTAGGAGCCAATCTGGCGTCGGTCGATGTTACAAAGGCTATCGACCTTGCCNNCACTCAGTATACGGGCCGCACGATCAGCGTGCTCGGGCCGGATATGAGCATCAGTTCGGTTATAAGTGTGCCCTGGGAGAGCCTGGAGCTTGACGCCGACGGTCAGAGCGCGGGCGGTGCACTCTCCGGTATAGTTGCGACGTCCGGCGGGTTCTATGTGACCAACGAAACCGGCCAGACCGCCGACGAGAAGTCTACATACGGCCGAACGGATGCCAACAGCGGCACCCTTGAGGGCAAATTCTATACCGATCTTTACTCTGATGATAATGATCCTATTCTGTTTGCTTCAGTTCCTGAGCCGGGGAGCATAATTGCGCTGGTTACGGGGCTGGCGGG
>DJHI01000296.1:2992-6519 GCA_002431715.1 Armatimonadetes bacterium UBA5829 | reverse complement strand
ATTTTTGTTGCTTCATAAGCCGCGGCCGCGGCGCACTTATTCCCGGCTTGAAAACAGCTTTTTTATAGTTTCCCAGAAGCCATGCAATCCGCCTGATTTCGGTAGAGTGCTCGGAAGCACTTCCTCCTCAAAAAGTGATGTGTCTATACTGCCGTACTCTGTCTCCAATAACTGCATGGCATCCCTTATCGATTCGTTATCCGTATGGAATCGTCCGGTCCAGCCGCAGACGAAACACTCCTGATTTTTTACCGGGTTGAGCGCGCCACAGAGGTCGCATACTTTGAAGTCCCTCTCGGTGTATCCTCCGAGACTGTCGGAACCTCGCTCATACCACTCCATGATGATCAACCTTCTTTGCGCGCTATTTACATATATATTCTCCCCGTGGTCAAAAGACTATCAAACCCTGCGCAGGTTTGCGAGTGAAACCATGAGTTTTTTGATTCCCAGGCCCTCGAATGCGACTGTGACCACTTCCTTCTCGCCGCTGCCGGTGGAGTTGAGAACAATCCCGGCCCCAAACTCATCGTGCTCCACTTTTGTAGCCGGTTTGAATGTGGCGGGGCCGCTGGAGCGGGTAGGGTGGAAGTCTGAACGCCAGTCGGTATTGGAAGACCGGCGTTTGCTGCTTATCCTTTCGGCAAAGAGTTCGCCCGGTATTTCATTGATAAAGCGAGAGATATCAGAGCGCTGAATTTGTCCCATCATCATTCTCTGATGCGCATAGCTGAATTTCAGCTCCTCGCGGGCGCGGGTCATGCCGACATAGCAGAGCCTTCGCTCCTCCTCCAGTTCCTCACGGTCGTCGGCTGATCTTCTGTGAGGGAAAATACCCTCTTCCATACCCACCATAAAGACCACCGGGAATTCCAGGCCTTTGGCCGCATGCAGAGTCATCATGGTGATCGCATTGCCCGACTCGTCGTAGGTATCGATATCTGAGATCAAGGCCACATTCTCCAGGAATGCGCGCAGGCTCGGGTCCTCATTGTTGATTCCAAACTGCTCGGTGACCGATAAAAGCTCCTCGACGTTCTCAAGGCGCGACTGGTTCTCCATTGTGCGGTCGCTCTTCAGCGATTCGACATATCCCGAAAGGAACAGAGCTTCTTCGGTGAGACGCCTTACCGTAACCGTATCGACCATCTCATGGAGGTGATTTATCAACTCGCCGAATTTCGCTATGGATGTGCGGGCCTTCCTGGGGATATCGTCGGCCTCCTCGACGCGCCGGATTGCTTCGTATAAAGTGATCTGCTCGTGAATCGCGAACATCTCGAGGCGCGAGAGGGAGGTCTGGCCTATGCCGCGGGTCGGAACGTTTATAACCCGCCTCAGGCTGACAGTCTCATACGGATTGAGAGCCAATCGCAGATAGGCAAGGACGTCTTTGATCTCACGGCGCTCGTAGAAGCGTACGGCTCCGACCAGGCGATAGGGTATTCGTCTGTTGATCATAGCCTCTTCAAAGATGCGTGATTGGGCGTTCATTCGGTATAGAATCGCGATATCCGAATACTCCCGGCTGCCGCCGAATGAGACCATGTCCTCTATCGCGCGAGCAATGTTCGCAGCTTCATCCATGTCATTCGCGGACTCGATTATCTCGATATCGCTGCCTTCGGTGTTTTCGGTCCAGAGTTTTTTATCTGCACGGCCGACATTTCGCTTGACCACATGATGCGCGGCTTCGAGTATTTTCTTGGTGGAGCGATAGTTCTGTTCGAGCTTATATACGCTTGCTTCGGGATAGTCGGATTCAAACTGCAATATAATCCCAACATCGGCTCCACGCCAGCGGTATATGGACTGGTCGTCATCACCGACGCAGAAAATGTTGTGATGCTTTGCTGAAAGGGTCTTTACAAGCTGATACTGGGAGTAGTTGATGTCCTGATACTCATCTACAAGTATATATTTGAACCGGTTCTGATAGTGCTCCAGCACCGAGGGCCTGTTCTTGAGCAGGATTACCGTATACATGATAAGGTCGTCAAAATCCAGCGCATGGTTTTGAGCGAGTTTTCTCTGATAGACCTTGTAGATCTTTTCCGCTATGCTCTCCAAATGGCCGACGAACCTCTTGCCGAACTCATCCGGGCCGACAAGCTGCTCCTTTGCGCGTGATATCAGGTTCAGAATTTCGCGGGGATGATATCGCTTCTGATCGAGATTGGCGCTCTCCATAGACTCTTTGATGAGAGCGACCTGATCGCCGTCATCAAAGATCGTGAAGTTTTTGTCCAGGCCTATCTCATCACCCTTTTCTCTGAGGATTCGGGCACAGATTCCATGAAACGTGCCCGCCCACATCCGGGAAGCACTCTCGCCAAGAAGATGCTCGATGCGCTCCTTCATCTCGTTTGCGGCCTTGTTGGTGAATGTGACCGCGAGGATATTCCAGGGTTTTACACCGTGTTTTTTGATGAGGTTTGCGATGCGAAAGGTCAGCACTCTTGTCTTGCCGCTTCCTGCGCCTGCAAATACCAATACCGGCCCGTCAATATGCTCTACGGCAGCCCTTTGCTGCTCGTTCAATGTGTCTATGATTACAATCTCCATATCAATAATATTATATCAGAAGTGGAAAGCTAGCGTGCTCTGGGAGGTTTGGTTGAGAATGCAACCTCTCAGAGCACTGAGATTCCAGTAAATAGATAAAGCAGGCGATTATTTTTCTATATAAATCGCGTTGGTGAGGGCGGCAATTTTGCCGTCTGGTTTGATTAATTCGGCGCGTATGTAGCCGTGTTTATTATTGAGTTTTATCTTAAGCGTGCGATTTATCTTAGCATCATTCGACCTTATTAGTATCATTTTCTCAGCCTGGAATGAAATAATTCGGAGTTTCATCCCTTTAGCGCCTGAAACATCCACCTGAATCGGCAGCGTTTGCTTTTTGTCGATATGCGCGGTGTCACCGGGAATCAGTTTGCCATTACATGCGGATAAAATGAGCTTAGGCCCCTTTACCTTCTCTGATATGAATGTATGGCCTTTACGCAGTGCTTCTATAATTGCCGGTTGAGATAAATTCCTTGAGTATACCCAGGTTGCCGGGTAAATCGGGCTATTGCCTTTATGATTGTCGCTGCCCCCGACTGCGGGAATATGTCTGCCTTTGCAAAGGAGTCTGTCCCAATATTCTATCGCCTGCTGATCTTCGGCACTCCAGGGGCCATTCCACACTTCCAGCGCATCGGCTTTTGACCATTCTTTTTCAGGAAATAACCACGGAAACTTGGGAGTGAATGGATGATCGATGACGAAGAGAGCGCCCTGTTTGTGGGCCTGGTCTATAACAGTAGGCAGGTTGCCGTCGTTTTGCTCGACACGAAAATCACCCCACCAGCCTGGCTCCATACCCAGGATATTTGCATGCCCGGTGAATGTGGTCAGCTCTTCTCCGCATATCAGAAGCGTTTTGGGATGTTTTTTTGCCGTATCCACAAAGTCATAATGCGCGCGGCAGGTGTTATGATCGGTCGATATCAGGAAGCGAGAGCCATCCTTTTCGTGTGTGG
>DJHI01000296.1:2647-2969 GCA_002431715.1 Armatimonadetes bacterium UBA5829 | reverse complement strand
CGTCACCGGGATACCAGCCTTGCGTTGGGTCAAGGATTCCCTGATCTACGGTCGGCGCTTTTGGTGCGGCATAAGGTAGAACGGGGCCGTCGGTGTGAAAAGTGATTGTGTATTCATAATTAAATTTCTCTTCAGGACATGTCAGCAACATCTGCATGATCGTCCACTTGCCCGGGTATATTACCCCGGGTATATAGAACTGCGTTGTCGTTTTCTTACTTCCGGTGATCGTTATCTCCGAATTTTCGCTTGTGGGCCAGTTGCTTCTCTGGTAGCCTCGAAAACCAGCGCCTCCGAAGCCGTATCCTCGCGGATCGAAGAT
>DJHI01000296.1:2310-2600 GCA_002431715.1 Armatimonadetes bacterium UBA5829 | reverse complement strand
CGAAGATTGCAGTGCATGTCATGAATTTCTTCCTGAACTCAGGATTCATGTGTTCTCCCAGTTTGATGGTGAACCCGGTCGTGCCTGCCGGGACTCTGAACGGGATATATATAGCTGATTTTGTGCTCGAGGCTGCTTCAGAGGCTGGTCGGCTTCCTTTGATGACAAGAGTATTGTTCTGAACGGTTGTTGAGACCTGCGCAATTGATGCGGATGTGGCGGCTAGAAAACATACGGCAGCGAAAATGTGTAGATACTTCAAAACTGATCTCCTTTGGCAGTATGGCAGG
>DJHI01000296.1:668-2270 GCA_002431715.1 Armatimonadetes bacterium UBA5829 | reverse complement strand
TATTATACAATACTTGAGACGGGTTTATAAACTTATAGAATCAATGTGGAAAGGCAGCTTGCGTATTGATAAAATATTTAGGTAATAAATTGCAATGAATGCCGCCTGGCAGTAGTCAATTATATGTGAGGTTTTGCTGGTATACTAAGTGAATATTAATGGGAGGGATTTGCAATGCGTTGTGCTCGGTTTAGTGCGTTTCTTGTTTTGTGCCTTACAGCGGTTTTGTTTACACCATCTCTGGTTGTTCTTGCTCAAGATGGAGATTTGGAGTATACACCGGAGGAAATACAATCCATATCCGCCGAAAGATTTCTGATGTATATGGCCAATCCGCAGCCCGATTATCAGAAGTTCGCGGCTATGCACGCTCTCTCGGCAAAAATCAAAGCAGCGGATACCAATACAAAAATAAATATTATAAATATGCTCGTTACTGCTATGAACGACAGGTCGCGAGGCGTGTATCAGCGTTTCCAATGCTGCTATGCTATAAGCGGCAGCGGCGATGAGCGGGGGATTCCCTATCTGATAAATATCTTGTATCAAGACCCCATAAATACCATGCGATCGGTTGCCGCGGAGGCTCTGGCTGACTATAAAGGCAACGCCGATGCCCATAACGCGCTTGTTCAGGCAGCCGGGCAGGAACGGGATGCAAAAGTGCTTGAAGTGCTCAATCGCCGACTGTCTGAGGGTGATCAGGGATATTCCCCGGAAGAGATAAAGAACACATCGGCTGATATGTTTCTGCAATATATCGCAAAGCCTCAGGCGGGATACGATAAGTTCGCCGCGATGCGCGCTCTTGGCGCAAAAGCCAAGGCGAGCGACCCTCAGACTCGGTGGGAGATTCTAAACAAGGTTTCGACGGTGATGCTGGACAGGTCCCGCACCGAAAATCAGAGGTTTCAGTGCTGTTATGTGATCAGCATCAGCGGGGATGAGCAGTGGATTCCTCAGCTTGTTTATGTGCTCAATGATGACCCGTCCGAGGTGATGAGATCGGTAGCCGCGGAGGCTCTTGCGGCATTTCCGAAGAATGCCGATGCTCAGGATGCGCTTTTGGTTGCCTCCCAGTACGAGACCAGCCAGAGGGTTCTCGACGTTATCAATAAGAACGCGAGCACAATGGAGTATACGACTAAACAAATAGACGAAATATCCGTAGATGAGTTTATCGAAAAGCTCCAGCAGCCGGATAAGGGATATCAGAAGTTTGCGGCGATGCATGCACTTACGAAAAAGGCCAAGACGAGTGATGCTGACGGACGCAGGGCCATCCTTTCAACAGTCGCCAAAGTGATGAATGACAAGGCTCGGAGTGAACTTCAGAGATTTCAGTGCTGCTATGTGATCAGCGGATGCGGAGATGAAGCTTGGGTGCCGAGCCTGATCGATGTGTTGAAGAATGATTCTTCGGCTACCATGCGTGCCGTCGCCGCCGAGGCACTTGGAGTATTTGCCAGTAACAATAATGCCGCCGCGCGCGGGGCGCTGGAAAACGCACTTAAGACCGAGACAAATCAAAGAGTGCGAGAGGTAATCACCCGCCGACTCGGTATCAAAGTAGAATAAAGATCGAGCCCCTGGTTATTTATG
>DJHI01000296.1:0-651 GCA_002431715.1 Armatimonadetes bacterium UBA5829 | reverse complement strand
CTGTATCGGCCCATAAGCTCGCCCTCGGCCAGTAAGTGTCCTTTCATGGCTTCCAGCAGTTGGACTTTTGTCATGTTGTCCTTATATGGAAGCTCGTTGTCGAGAGCGTAGACTTTAAAGTAATATCTGTGTGTGCCGCTGGGCGGGCAGGGGCCTTCATAGCCGACTTTACCTGAGGTGTTGACTCCCTGGGATGCTCCATTACCCAGTTGTTTCTCTTGTGGTTGAGCTTCAGGAAGCTC
This sequence comes from Armatimonadetes bacterium UBA5829, assembly GCA_002431715.1. Taxonomy (GTDB): domain Bacteria; phylum Armatimonadota; class UBA5829; order UBA5829; family UBA5829; genus UBA5829. The sequence continues at coordinate 409 of DJHI01000296.1, read as the reverse complement.
GGATATATTTACGGGCAGGTTATAAAGCACCCAGTGAACCCATGTGCCTCTCGGCGCGTCAGGATCGTCCGCGATGATTGCAATGGTCTTTGCCTGAGTGGGAACGTTTTTCCAGGCAAGCGGAGGTGACATGTTCGAGCCTTTGCAGGAATATTTATCAGGAATCACATCGCCCTGATCAAAAGCTGTGCTGGTTACTTCAATTTTCATTGTCTTGTCCTCGGCGACGACACCTTGGCTGCGGCATGAGCAAAGCAGCATCGCTATCGCAAGAATCGGAAATATTCTTCCCATAACTAAAGTCCCCCTAATGATTTGACAATAAACCGCTCGAGCCTATACCTGACAATCTAAACCGATATCCAAAATTATCCGCTACTGCGGGAATTGACGTTTATCCAAATTTATA
>DJHI01000079.1 GCA_002431715.1 Armatimonadetes bacterium UBA5829 | reverse complement strand
ACGGGGTTAGAGAGTGCAAATATTATGGGGTCTTTGGCCATTACGCGCATATCATCGCCGCGCAGGAGGTCGGGTCCAGAAAGACCCAGGAACAAGTCCGCACCGGCGAGCACATCCTTCAACGAGCCCTGCTTGTTATCCTTATTTGTGACGCGGGCAAGCCATACCTTTGAGGGAACTTCATCGCCGCGGCCTTCATATATTGCGCCTTTTCTGTCGCAGACGATTATATCGCCGATCCCCAGGTCCATTAGGGCCCGGCTGCAAGCGCATCCCGCTGCACCGGCGCCGACTACAACCGCACGCATATTTTCAGGTTTTTTACCCGTCAGTTTAACCGCATTTATGAAGGCGGCGCCGACTACTACGGCCGTCCCATGCTGATCGTCGTGAAATACGGGGATATCCACCGCTTCAGTTACGCGCCTCTCGACTTCAAAGCACTTTGGTGCGGCAATGTCTTCGAGATTGATTCCACCGAACGTTCCCGCGATGCTTACCGCGGTCTGCACGAGGACATCTACATCGGTTGTATCCACACATATAGGGAAAGAATTGACCCCGCCAAACTCCTTAAAGAGAACCGCCTTGCCTTCCATAACCGGCAGTGAGGCCACCGCGCCTATATTACCAAGACCCAATACAGCCGAGCCGTCCGTTATCACGGCGACTGTGTTCCGTCTGATCGTATAATCCCTTGCAGCGGATCGATCCTTCGCGATTGCCTGGCAGACTCGCGCAACCCCCGGAGTATATGCCATCGAAAGGTCTACATAATCCTTAAGCGGCGTTTTGGAGACAACATTGAGTTTGCCGCCCTCATGAAGCCTGAATGTGCAGTCGTATACATCGAGCAAATCCACATCGGATATGGCTTTTATCGCCTCTACTATGCTTCCGGCATGCTCATCGCTTGTGGTGTCGACAACTATGCGGCGGATTACATGGGTTCTATCGGACGATACGACCTCCATTGTGCCCAGACTGCCGCCTGCCTGCGCTATGGCCGATGTCACTTCTGAAAGCTTTCCGATCCGGTTGGGGTATCTAAGGGTTAGGGATATACTGTTGCCGGGACTTGGGGTCTTTTTCAATTCTTGCTCCTTAAAATAGCTGAGAGTGGCCAGTAGAAAGCTAAGAGCTCTGTAAACCACTGCCAAATTTATTACTCCGACAGGTGGGCTCCCAAATCCTTCCAATCAGTAGATCCCATGTCCCAATCCCTATTCAACAACACCCGGCAAGTTTTCCTGTTCTTCAAAAGACCTCTACAGTTCCCCGGCTAAATGACGATAATCCATATAAGGAAGCGTGTTCCCGTAACGTTTCCAACACTCAACGGATGGCAGACATAGTATGCTGCCAGGGACTTGTCCGCCTTACGGACAAGGCGCCAGGAAATTGGAGGTCGCGGCAAATAGTGGTGTTAAATTCACTCTTTTCAAAAGAGACTACAGTCGGAATCGACATAGGCTCGAGCTGCATAAAAGCGGTTGAAATCGAGCCGACCGCCCGTGGTTGGGAACTTACAAACGCGGCGGTTACGCCCACCCCAAGTGAAGCGATCAAGGAAGGCGTTGTCATCAACATTGTAGATGTTGCCCATGAAGTGCGCTCCCTCTTGAAAGAGGCGGGCATACGCGCCACTGGGGCAATCTGCGCTATCTCCGGTTCCCAGGTAATAGTGCGTCAGGTTCAATTTCCAAAGATGCCCGAAGCGGTTCTTCGGAAGTCTATCAAGTATGAGGCCAGCAAGCATATCTCCTCATCCATGGAAGACAGTGTGGTGGAGTTCGAAATAATGGACCAGCCCGAAGATTCCAATGAGATGAATGTAATGCTTGTGGCCGCCCCTCGCGAGATGGTTGATTCCCGCGTTAAGGTTATAGAAACAGCCGGCCTGGAACCTCTGATGGTCGATATTGAAGCATTTTCTCTTATCAGAGCGCTCGTAGAACTGGCCGCTTCCGACGAATATCTGCATAAAACGGTCGCGCTGATCGATATGGGTGCCAGCCACACCGATGTCAACATAGTCAGCCGCGGCGAATTTGCGCTTACTCGAAACATCCCCATCGCAGGCAACAGCTTCACAAATGCGATCAAATCGCTCACAGGCGCTTCATTTGAAGAGGCCGAGACAATGAAGCTGCAGATGGCCAATGATCAGCCTCTGGATGCTATGGATGATGATAATCGCAACTGGAAAGTTGTTCAGCCGTTACTCGATGAGTTGATTCGTGAAGTCAGACGATCTATCCATTTTTATCAATCGCAGTTTCCCGAGGGTGACGCCGATACGATGGTCAGTAAGGTCGTTTTGACCGGCGGCACCGCTCGAATGCTGGGCATGGAGGCCTATATGACCTCGAAGCTCGGGACATCTACGGTCGTCGCCGATGTCTTCAAACAGACAGCGATAAGCACCCAGCGTATTCCCGAGTCGTTTATACGCGAGCATGGTCCGGTGCTTGCGGTTGGAACGGGCCTTGCCTTGAAAGACTCTATGCCTGAAATAAAGAAGAATGCAGCCTAAGCATTAAATAATCAAATGCTGATACTAACTATGAAGTTGGAAAGGAGTTCTTAGATGCCTTCCATAAATATGATTGCTCCCAGACGCGCAGAGAAGCAGCGTCTGGAAAGGGATATGCGAAGACTGGTCCTGGTAATTATGGCTGAGTTGATCTTAGCGGTCGGCTTAGGCGGTTGGGCCTGTACGAAGGCATATTCCATCAAGATGAGCATTAATCGTCTGGACGCTCAAATAGCCAAGCTTCAGCCGGTAGTAAAGGAGATAGAGCAATACGAGAGTGCGACCGCACAGCTTGCTCCGAAGCTGAAATTGCTCGGAGAAGCAAAGGATCGCACCATGCGCTGGTACAATTCACTGGACAGGCTCACCCAGTCTCTGGCAGCCTCTACTTATCTTACTCGTATATCAACATCCGGTGAAACCGATACCGGCATCAAGATCAGCCTAGACGGCATATCGCCCACTCAGGAAAGGGTCGGAGAGACCATGCTAAGGCTCCAGACTATCCCTGATTTTGAAAATGTAGATCTTGCCTTCACCCGCAAAACGGGAGTTCAAGAGGAGGGTCTTGAGTTTGAAATAGGAGCGAACCTAAAAGGCGGCGAGGCTTCGAAAGGGGTGAAAGCTAATGGCTCAACTCAGTCTTAAACCCAGCTCGAAAGGCGTAACCGCGCTGATCATAATTGCGGTAGTTATTTTCTTTGGAATAACGCTTGGGTATCTCGCCGCAGCAGGTAAGCTCAGAAGCGCATCTGCTGAGATGAGTGCCAAAGAGAAGAAAGTAACGGAGAGCAAGCAGATCGCTCAGAAGCTGGAAGAGTCTAAGCTGGACTATTTGGATGCTAGGAGCCAGATCAGATTTTTGGAGTCTTCAGTCTCTGATCAGGCCTATGTTCCAACACTTCTCAAGCAGATCGAGTCCCTTGGCAAATCGGTCAACCTGAAAGTCAATGGAATCAGACCGGAACCTGCAAAAGTGCAGCCGACAGCAAGGAAACTGAGCAGTGGTGCGCAGGCTGCCAACGGCAATGTGGAAGCGGCATCCGAACAGAAGGCTCAACCGGGAACATCCCAGACAGCCGTACAGGCTCCAAGCCCTTATGATGAGCTAAAAATAGATGTGGAAGTAGAAGGCAGATACATGAATGCACTCGATTTCATGTATAAGCTTACAAGCTTTCCCAAGATCATCGCTATAAATACTGTGCAGATGAATCCGGCAGCTAACGCAGAAGTTATAGGCTCTCCTAATCTGAATATAAAGCTGCAGATAACTGCATTTGTATTCAAAAATGAGAAACCGGCTGCTAATCCGTCGGTTGGTAATGAAGCTGCCTCTGGCAGTGCAGCTGGCAAGCAAGGGAGGCACGGTAATGAAGCTGGATAATAAGCAGGCTCCACAACTTATTGTGCTTGGTGTGCTTGTCCTGGTCTGTATAGGTTACATATCGTTCAAGGTAGCAGCGCCGGCGCCGCGCCGCGCTAAGGCCGTTCAGACTCAAACAACTGTAACAGCCGAGCCTGATAGTAATAGTACTAATGAGGATATAGCAAAACTGCTGCCGAACGGAGTTTTCCCGGATTTATCGGTTACTCCGGCCAGGAGAGATCCGTTTGCTCCCGTGGTTTCAGGGAGTGCAGCCAATGTGGAAAATCCCAAACCGGCCGTATCCGAAGAAGCGACTAAGAGGAATTTTTCAAAAGTCGTATCCAATCCTACGGCCAGAGTGCCTCGTATAGAGGCTAATCCGTTCAATCCATTTAGTGCAAAATCAGTCAGCACAACGAAGATAGAAGTGCAGGACGAGACACCGGATTTTGCTCTTACCGGTGTTATCAGAGGTGAGAAGAATGTCGCCATTATCCGATCAGGAGAAGGCGGACGTTATATAGTAAGGCAAGGCCAGCTTATCGGCGGGCGCTATAAAGTTGAGTCCGTCTCTGACGACGGCGCAACGCTGGTCTACAAAAACCGCCGCATCTACGTGAAATTAGGAGGAGTCAAGAATGCGAGCTAGAACTATCGCCTTCATGCTGGTCCTTGTCAGCCTGATATCAAGCGCAGCCATCGCGGACAAGGCGATCACCGGAATAAATGTTACAAACAAGCCGGACCGCGTAATAATTACAGTTCAGGGCAATAGTGCCCTCAAAATGACAACCCTGACATCGCCCAGCGGCCGATATGTGGGATTCCAGTTCTCATGTAAACTTTCAGCCAAAGGCCGGTTGGTCGGTATCTCCTCAGGGAAGATATACAATGTCAGATATTCAAATTTTTCCGCCAATCCGCCGTTAACTCGTGTTGTTGTAAATACTTCCGGTTATGTGCAGTATTCAAGCAACTGGTCTGATTCCAGAGATCGGGTAGAGCTTACGGTTTGGAAAAGAGGGGCTCCAAAGAACCCCGCCGTAACGGCCAGCCCAGTGACTTCTGCCAAGCCGGCATCTTGTCCCTCCGGTTCAGCTGTCACTTCGAGCATAGGCGTTCCTTCGGTAAAGACTCCGGCCGATCTTCGCGTTGCCATGCCCGCTCTTTATGCAAGCGCGAGCACAAAAGCGATGCCGGTTCCGACGGTAATCCGCAAGGTTACTCCCAGAGCTAGAGTTTTAGGTGTGACCGAGGAGACAGGATCACGGGTTGCGTCGGCTGTACCAGCGGCTTTCAAGCCAAAGTTCACAAATGAGCCTAAGCAAATAGCTCGTGTCGATACCGGCAGCTATATAAAGCCATTCGCATCTGCGGAAAAGAGAGTCTCTCTGAACTTCCTCGGAGCGGACATCAATGATGTTCTTAAGGCTCTGTCAGTCCAGAGCGGACACAATATCGTTGCCAGCAAGGATGTCACGGGCAACGTGACTGTAAGCCTTTCCGATGTGACTGTAGAATCGGCCCTCGATTATATCGCCAAGCTCAGCGGCTATTCTTATAGCAGGAATGGCGACACATATCTGGTCGCCTCCAAGGACTCACTCAGAACGCTGGCAGGTGGAGAACTGACCGATCCAAAGACCGAGGTAATCAAGCTTAATTATGCAATGGCAAATGATGTGATTTCGCTGGTTAAGTCGAGATACCCGGACTTGGAGATAAGCAAGATAGGTGTCGATAAGTCAAAGAAAGCCGGCTCAGGTGATTCTGAAGGTCTTTCATCTGCGCTGAACAGCAATTTACTTGTGCTGACCGGCCGTGAAGGTGACGTTCTGGCTGCAAAGAATCTCATTCAGCAGTTCGAAGATAATCTGAGAATTCAGGTTGTTGAAAGCAAGAGGGTGGTTTATAGAGTCAAGTATGTCAATGCAAAAGAGTTGGCAAATACTCTCGCGGCTCTTATCCCTGGAATTGGTATCACTTTTGCTCCTACAGAGGGCTTCGACCTGCTTGGTCCCAAGAGTATCAGAGTAGGCGATAACGGCTCTGCGGTGGATCAAAACGATATCAATAAGAATCAATCAGAGGATGCCTCTCAAGGTGACACAGATCAGATCGGTCTGATGGGGCAGAATGGCACAAACTCTAAAGTTGTAAATATCCAGACAAAGAGTAAGCCGCTGGCCATAGTCATAACCGGACGTGAAGTGGATGTTGAAAAGGCACTGTCTCTTGCAAATGAGCTTGATGTAAAGTCTCCTCAGATAAACATTGAGGCTAAGATTACCAGCATTAACAAGAGCGGTGAAGAGCAGCTTGGCTTGTCCTGGGATTGGGGCGATATCTCTTTTGTCGAAGACTTGACTGCTCCGTTGATAGTTAACGATCCGGTACTTGATACCGATGTAGCGATATCTGAAAACGTCAGTGTTAATAAATCTTTGAAGCGTTGGTTCCGACAGCCTTTCGATTTCTCAGCGACACTTGATGCGCTGGTTCAGAAAGGCAATGTCAAGGTTCTTGCTTCTCCAAATCTTGTATGTATGGACGGCAAGCCCGGCGTGTTCTTTGTCGGCGATGAAGTGACCTACGTAAGTTCCGTCAGCGCATCCTCGAACGGTGAGAAGACCTACCAGACGGATACGAAGCAGGCTGGCGTTCAACTCAGAGTGATCGGAAGTGTAAGCCCTGATGGCTATATTACGCTCAATCTCCATCCCGAGGTCAGCACAATTCAGCTTCAGAGCGATGGCGACATAACCCTTCCGATCGTCAACAGGCGCTTCACCGATCATGTAGTCCGTGTAAAGGATGGCGCAACCATTGTAATCGGCGGTTTGATCAGAGATGACGAAGTTTACTCTATGAGCNNTTTGGAAAGCTCTTCCGCCACAAAGACACATCAACCGATCATACCGAAGTTGTGATGTTCATCACAGCTAAAACGATCAAGGACTAAGTTATCTGGGCGAGCGTTTATAGCTCTCCGCCCGGTGTCACCCCACCGTCTATCGGTGGGGTGACCATGAATTACACAGGTCAAGTTGGCCTGAAATCACCCCGGATGGGGTGATCTTGTAAACCACTCCAGTGGGAGTGTTCTTAAAAACCACCCGGTAGGGGTGATCTGAAATCATCTTTAGCAAGATGTTAGTCTAGCCGATAACTTTATTAGAGACGCTTAAATCCGGCGGCTCTCATTTTTTGCCGGCATGCTTCCTCGAAACGTGCGAGGTCGTGCGGTTCGTGGACTTTAGAGGAATGTATGCAAAAGACTGAAGCAATTGGTGAAATATTCCTGAGGCTGGGAATTGTTTCCAGGCAGCAGCTCGACCAGGCGCTTGAGAAGCAGAAGCTTCTCAAGCGGCAGGATTCACTGGGAGATGTTCTGGTGAGTATGGGCCTGATCTCGGAGAAAGACCGGGTAAGGGCGTTGGGTGAGCAGTGGGGCGTGCCTTTCATGGATGTTGCGGAGCTTGAAGTAGACGGCTCTGTAATTAAGCTCGTAGCTCAGAATGTGGCTCGCAAGCTCAAAGTGCTGCCTATATCTAAAAAGAATGGCAAACTCACTTTGGCAATGAAGAATCCGCTGGATATCTTCGCCATTGATGAAATAAGAATGATGACCGGCGTCGATNNGGAGCCGGCGATTGCTCCTGAAGAGGACATTATAAATGCCATCGGGAGACTGTATCGAAATGGCGCAAGCGCCTCCGAGCAGGTTAAAGATGTTATAAAAGAGTTCGATTCTGCCGACATCGATTTTACAAGTGGTGATCACGGCGATGACGACGAAGATATTTCGATAGATCAGCTCAGAGAGCTCTCTGAAGAAGCTCCTGTCATAAAACTTGCAAACCTGATTATCAGCCGTGGGGTTGGAGACGGAGCAAGCGATATTCACATAGAGCCCGGCAAAGAATCTGTTCGCATTCGGCTTCGAGTTGACGGTATCCTGCATGAAGTAATGCAGGTACCTAAGAAGGTTCAGGCTTCGCTCACATCCAGGTTCAAGATTATGGCCGAGATGGACATCGCAACCAAGCGAACTCCGCAGGACGGCAGAATCTCGGCTGTGATAGATGGCAGACAATTTGATTTTCGTGTTTCAACTCTGCCTTCGGTATTTGGCGAAAAGATCGTCTTGAGAATTTTGGACAAGAGTTCGATCTCAATCGGTCTGCATAAACTGGGCCTTTTGCCGGAGACACTGGAGAGGTTCGAGTCGCTGATCTCCAGAACTTATGGAATCATACTCGTCACCGGCCCGACAGGCAGCGGAAAATCGACGACTCTTTACTCTGTTCTTTCAAAACTGAATTCCGGTGAAAAAAACATTCTGACCATCGAAGACCCGGTGGAAT
>DJHI01000323.1 GCA_002431715.1 Armatimonadetes bacterium UBA5829 | reverse complement strand
CGATGTCCTCATCGATCTCTCTGCACCAGACATTGCAGGTGAGCTTATAATCCGACATTTCGACAATCTCGAAATCCAGAGGCAGCATCGCATCACCATCAAAGAGAACCAGTAGTGACGACAAAAACCGCTCCAGCAATGAAAGATCGTCATCGCCCGCCGCAAAAACCTGCACCGTCCTGGTCGGCTCGTATTCTTCCAGATCAGCAACAATCGAGAACATACCAAATGCCACCGCCTCGAAGGCTTCGGCTTTAGTGCCTCCGAACCCGATTATCCCGACATCCGCCGTATGCTCAATCAATTCGAACTTATGTTCGCGCTTCATAGTAGGATTATACGCCGGTCGATCAACGACCTCCTTCAAAAAATTTTTCTTAAAAAGCAGCTAATCATCGTCCACTTCGCCTGAAATGCGACTGCTGAAAATCCGATTCAATCGGATTCCGACAATTCTGTCATTGATTTCCTTACTGACAAATGTCCTCCCAAAATCCTCAGCGCCCATCACCAGAGCTTTATATAGCTCGTCCGCTCTGATGGTCATTATCTGATACCATCTGGACCCAGGTCTTAGCTGCATACCCTCGAAAATCGAGTATCCGCCCCAGGCAAAAAGTATCTCCCTGGGGTTTAAGCCTCTGCTGTCGGTCTGCTGTGCGATATGACCGCTTAGGAGCGCGCAGCGCACTGTCCAGAGTTCGCGCGGACTTATACCCATCCTCTCAGGATGCAGATATTGCTTAATCCAGGCGAGGAAATCGTGCTCGCACAGATTCTCGCAATCATCCGGCAGCCCAAGATAAGACATACTCTCGACGGTCGCGCAGATAAGAGAAAGTGCGGTACCGGTATGCTCATGGCTCAAAGCGATTCTGACTGCTGTAATCAGACCTGTAGGCCCGAAATACCTGTTGTAAAATCTCTCTTTTGCATTCAATTCAGCCCCCGCACCGTTCATCATGTACGGCGCTATTTAATAATAACCTGTTAATGGCGACACGTAAATAGGGGATAGGATGCCGGGTGTCAAGTGTCTGGTTCCAGATAATGGCTGAGGAATGTTGGCTACTTTATCCGGCAATCTTTGCTTTGGACTATCTTGCATAGAATAATTATAGAAGAAGTCGGCATTGTCTATGTCAAATTCGCATGCTACTATTTTGTTGCAACAAGCGCTTGTTAGTAAACATGAAGGTGGTTTACGATGATAAAAATAACTCCATTGACGGATTGGATTCTCCGTGAAATTGAATCCAAATATAAAGACGATGTATGCCTGCTGCTTGGGCATGTAGTGAGAGAGTTAGGTCGAGATAGCGACGAGGTTGGTTTTGGGTATTATATCCCCGCTACCAGCCGGTCGAATGCATTAGCTCGAACGTTCATAATCAATGGTATAGGATACGATCTGTTCCCCGTGTCATGGGAGCGCGCAGAGCAAATTGCCGACATCAGGCGTGAGAATCCCGGGATAATAGATGCGATAATCTTATACGCAAGAAACGATGATGACCGCCAACGCTTTTTGAGTCTTCAGGCCAGGCTTCGAGCAAACCTGCAGAACCCACACTATATGTATAATAGAGCCCTTGATAAGCTTAATACCGCTATGGAAATCATGCGGGAAACGTTCTTTGAGGAAGACTTTTGCCTGGCTCGCGAGAACGCCGGTTATATTTGCGGGAATCTCGCAGATGCCGTAGCTTACTTTAATCAGCAGTACTTCAAGAATGCGCGGGCAGATCAAATCGTAGAGCTTCGATCCATGGAGAATATCCCGGCAGGATTTATCGAGCTGTATGAGCGTATAGTTCACACAAAAGAAGCCGATGAGCAAAAAAGGCTGTGCTATGAAATGATTGTGTCCACACGGGCTTTTCTTGCCGCACACGACAAGAATGCGATCAGAAGAATAAGCGAACCGGACTTTTCGGAACTGGCATTCTGGTACCAGGAGCTTTGTTACACATGGCGTCGAGTCTATTACTGGTGTGATGCCAACAATCCAGTTAATGCATATATGTGGGCGTGTATGCTTCAAAAGGAAACAGACGAGGTTGCCGCTGAATTTGGAATAGAGGATGCTGATATGCTCAGTGCTTTCGACGCTGATAACCTCCAAGCTTTCCGCAAGCGCGCGGAAGATGTGGAGCGAAACATCGTTGAGACAATAGAGACGCATGGAGTAGAAATCGAGTCTTACGCATCGGTTGATGAGTTCATTGAGAAAAACCGCTAACGTTTCGGAGGTGTCATAACATGCGATACAGAAACGCCTCCGATGTCTTGCCTGATGTCTTGCTTAGGGAAGTACAGAAATACGCTGCCGGCGATACTCTTTACTTCCCAAAAGATACAGCGCGGAAGAAGTGGGGCGAGAACTCAGGAGCACGGAACTACTTTCAGCAGAGAAACGACGAGATAAGACAAAAATACCTGCAGAAAATCTCTATTGAAAGGCTTGCCGATGAATATTGCCTGTCCGAAGAAACTGTGCGGAAGATCATATTTAAATGAGTCACGATGCGTTTTAAGCGCCGACCATTTTCGCAAGGCGTTCCGGCAGACCGGGAGTTGTGGAGTAGGCAGAAATTTCATTAAGAGGAATCCATTGGGCGTCGGCAGCATCGTCCGATGCCCATAGTTCTCCCGAGATGATCTTGGCACGTGATGTGACGATTACATAATGAAACAGTATCCTGTCACCTTCTCGTGATATGACATCATGCGCACCGGCCACATCTTCAACTTCAACAACAAGAGAGGTCTCCTCCAAGACTTCTCTTGCTGTGGCCTCTTTTATAGTCTCNNATAGTCTCGCCGGGTTCAATGCTTCCACCCGGCAGAGACCAGAGGTTCTTATTAGGCTCGCAGCCTCTTTTGACCAGAAGCACCCTGCCGTTCTCGACTATCAAGGCCGAAACGGCAGGTTTCGGAATGCATGGAGCCAGTTTCATTAAGCAACTTCCACGAGCTGGATATCGAAAGTCAGATCCTCACCGGCAAGCGGATGGTTTGCATCCAATGTCACACTCGAATCGTTGATATCCGTCACCGTAACCACGGAAGCGCGTCCATCCGGCTGGCTGATCTGAAGTTGATCGCCTACCTCAGGATTTATATCTGGAGGAAACTGTTCTCGATCGATTGCGATCACCAGATCCTCGTGCCTGGGTCCATAGGCTCTTACTGCCGGGATTTCAATTGTCTTGGAATCGCCCGGGTTCATGCCGACGACGGCATCTTCGAAATCGGGGATTACCTGCCCGTTGCCGATCATAAACTCAAGAGGCTCGCGGCTGGCCGACGAATCAAAAACGGAACCGTTCTTGAGCTTGCCCGTATAATCGACTTTAACCTTATCGCCCTGCTTTGCCTGAGTCATACTAATCCTCCAAAAAGTTTTGAGTGGAGAGTGGAGGGCAAAAGCCCGAACCACTTGACCGCTCATCTATTCATCATTCTTGTTTTTATTACCCTATATGGCGACTGCTGTCGCACTTCGCCCGGCATCGTATGCCTTGAGATTCAGTTCCAGAAACTTCGGTTTCACCAGCGACCTAATCGCCTCACGCCAGACTTCATCAGATATCTCAGTGTGGTTTGCCAGCGCGCCGATCATAACCACATTTACAACACGTACATTACCCAAAGACTGCGCAATTTTGAGGGCCGGAATCAACTCAAGCTTATTGAACCTGGCTTTGAGTCTGGAGTCGATATCACATGGCCATTCGGCCTGACCGCTGGAGACGGTCACCGGCCTTATCTCCTGATCGTTGACCATTGCGATTCCGTCAGGTGAAAGAAAATGCGCGAAACGCAGCGCTTCCACTTTTTCGAACGATATGAGAATATCCGTCTCACCCACTGCGATAAGAGGGGAATTAACTTTCTTGCCGATTCTCAGCTGGCTCACGACGCTTCCGCCTCTCTGAGCCATACCGTGCACTTCACTCTTTTTAACGTCCTTACCTGAAAGCAGCCCGACCTGGCAGAGAATTTCACTTGCAAGCAAGGTCCCCTGACCGCCGACGCCTACCAAAGATATATTCAGGATGTCTCCCATCAGAGCGCGACCTCCTTTATTGCATTGAACTTACAAGCCTGCGGGCACATTCCGCAGCCGACACATAATACCGGATTGATCTTGGCTTTGCGCTTAGTCTCGCCGTTTTCAGGGTCGGCAAGCTCGATCGCGGGGCATCCCAGCTTAAGACAGGCGCCGCAGGCCTTGCATGCCTCGGAGTCAACGCTGAACTGGCGCACCGTCTTGATCTTTCCACCGAGAATACACGGCCTCTTGCAGACTACAATCGAGGCTTCGTCGGCATCGAGTTCCTCTTTGAGGGTGTTATAGGTCTCATCCAGATCATACGGGTCGACCACTCGCACTCTCTTCACTCCCATGCCCTTCGCGACATCCTCGATCCTGGTCTCGACCGTCTCATCACCCATCAAGGTCTTGCCCGTGCCGGGATTGTCCTGATGGCCGGTCATAGCCGTGATGCGATTATCGAGAACAACGGTCGTGCTCGTGCCTTTATTGTAGACCACATTGAGCAGGCCCGTAATGCCGGAATGGAAGAAGGTGCTGTCGCCTATTACGGCGGCTATTCGGCCTTCCTGATTGGCCTTCTGCATTCCATGAGCGTTGCCTATGCTTGCGCCCATGCAGACCACCGTATCCATCGCAGAAAGCGGGGCAAAGGTTCCGAGGCTGTACCAGCCGATATCTCCCGTAACTATCGCCTTGAGTCTGTTGAGGGCGTAGAAAACACCTCTGTGCGAACAGCCAGGGCAGAGAACCGGCGGGCGGGCGGGCAGATCGGTTATCGGTTCGGCAGGCTTAACCGGCTCCTTACCGTATACTTCCGACGCAAGAGATGCAAGCCTGTCAGGGTTAAGCTCGCCTATTT
>DJHI01000327.1:6174-11561 GCA_002431715.1 Armatimonadetes bacterium UBA5829 | reverse complement strand
TTTCAGCTCGTCTTCCGCTGCCAGGTTTCGAGATCGGCAAGAACGTTTGGACAAGCAACGAGGCACTTGAATTCAGCGAAGTCCCTAAGAAGATGCTGATTGTCGGCGCAGGAGCCATCGGCCTTGAATTCGGTTATACGTTCGCGAGAATGGGAGCAGAAGTCCTTGTAGTCGAGATGATGAGTCAGATCCTTCCGGCAGCCGATACGGAGACTGCGAATACTCTTCAGAAGTCTCTTGAAAAGGCCGGAATGAAGTTTATGCTCGAAGCAGGTGTCACTCGCGCTGAAGACACAAAGACCGGCAAGAAAGTTTATATAAAGGCGAACGGCAAAGAAGAGGCGATGGAATTCGATAAGGTGCTGGTCGCTGTCGGAAGGCGCGCCGTTATGGAGAATTTAGGCCTCGATGAAGTCGGTGTCCAGCACGACAAGCGCAAGATCACGGTTAACGAGCATATGCAGACCAACGTCCCCAACATATATGCCGTCGGCGACGTAATAGGCGAGCCTATGCTTGCCCATGTCGGCTGGACCGAGGGTATCGTCGCTGTCGAGCACGCGATGGGTATGAATTCCAAGATGAGCTATAAGGCGTTCCCTGCCTGTGTCTATACAACACCGGAGTGTGCATCCGTCGGCCTTACAGAATCTCAGGCAAGAGAACGCTACAAGGATGTTCGAGTAGGCAAATTCGGATTCAGTCACAACGGTAAAGCTTTAGGTATCGGCGAAACGGAAGGCTTTGTTAAGTTCATTATCGACGGTAAATTCGGCGAAATTCTCGGCGTGCACATTGTCGGTCCGCATGCGACCGACCTAATTGCCGAAGCGGTTCTTGCCATTAATAACGAGCTTACCGCCGAAGAAGTCATGACTACAATCCACTCTCACCCAACCCTCAGCGAGGTAATGCAGGAAGCTGCATACGATGCGATGGGCAGAGCGATACACAAGTAAATTTTGAATTCTGAATTTTTAATTAAGAATTAGCCTGGTGAGGATTACTTGCCAGGCTATTCTTTCATGCGAACCTTTTAGTGAATAACTCTATCTTTACTTATGATGGACAATCGAGATGAAGAGACAAGACTGATCATATCGGCGCAGCCTGGGCGACAGGATTCGATCTGTGTCTCGATAAGCAGCAAATGACAATGAATGAATTACAAAGGCTTGCAAGGAAGATAAACTCGTAACTCCAAATATATCAAACTATCCTATTGAGGAAATTATGCAGAGAGTCCTGGAAAAAGTGACCGCTTTCATCACGCGCAAAAACGGCGATCAGACCGATATGCTGCTTTTTGAGCACCCTAACGCAGGAATTCAATTACCCGCGGGAACGGTCGAACCTGGTGAACCTCACCTGGACGCTTGCCTCCGAGAAGCCAGGGAGGAAACTGGTCTATACGATCTCACCGTCAAACAACTGATAGGGCACATTGATACAAACCTGCCTGAGAACGATTATGTCATATTCAAAAAGACGAAAGTCTACGCAAGACCCGATTTAGAAAGTTTCGATTGGGCGGAGTTTAAAAGAGGTCTGCGTGTCATTTGTCATCGAATGTTAGAGAATTTTCTGCAGGTCCAATATGACGAATATGATTGCTATCCCGATCCGAACTATGTCACCTACTCTATCACCGGCTGGGTTCCCGATAATGCTACTTCACAACAAATACGGCGTTATCTTTATCACCTAACCTATTCCGGAGACAGTCCTGACTCCTGGACGAATAAAAATGACTGCCATTTGTTCAGGCCATTCTGGGCATCTCTTTCAAACTTGCCTGACATCATACAACCGCAACGTATATGGCTGGATTATGCGATAGATTCGCTCGGCTACCGTTTCTGATCTATAATAATTCCGCACGATCTATCAAGTATCCGCTTCGGCCTTTATGGTTTACTTAAGAAAACCAAGAGGAGACATGATGGGACAGAGNNGTGGATCAACGAAGCAATTGCTCATATCGAGGCTAATCTGTCCGAAGCCATCAATTTGTCTGAAGTAGCCAATCAGGCAGGATATTCAGTCTTCCATTTCGGTCGGATTTTTCAAGGAGTACGGTATGGACTATGTGCGCAAACGCCGATTAACCGAGGCGGCGAGGGCACTGGTGCATACAAACAGACGGATTCTGGACATTGCGCTCGATTGGCAATATGATTCACATGAGGCTTTCACTCGCGCATTCAAGCGAGCATACAGCCTGACACCATTTGAATATCGACGACGCGGGATATTCGTGCCGATCCGCGCGGCTCTCTCCCTCGCCGATATCGAACCTCTTGGCACGAAAGGAGCAGCAATGGAAACTCGCATTATAAATTTGCCCGCCATGCATGTGGTTGGTATGGGCTATGTCGGCAAGAATGAAAATGCAGAGATTTCTTCGATGTGGGGTGACTTCATCCCACGTGTCCATGAAATCCAGGGCAAATTATACCCTGAAGTCATGCTTGGTGTATGTGGCGACGCGCGTGAAGATGGTTCGTTCCGATATGTCGCCGGATTCGAAGTCGATGCTAATGCTCCGGTACCCGACGGCATGACAACATTCGAAGTGCCCGCGGCCACATATGTCATCGTTACCCAGCATGGCGAGCTTTCAGATGAAAAATGTGGCTTAGGTGCGGCTCTTAATTTTGTATATCGAGAATGGCTGCCGACCAGCGGCTATCAGCGTGCCGATACGCCCGATCTTGAGTGGTATGACAAGCGTTTCCATCCCGGCCAGGAAGAATCGGAGATGGATGTTTATACACCGATAGTAAAAATTGAATAAGGCCGGGGAATTCCCCGGCCCTCTCTGGCCGCCTAGCCTTACTTTGTCTTATCCTTATTCAGCACACGCCGGACGAGTGAATGCTGCAGCCATTCCATAGCCAAACGCCAAATCGATTGCTCTGTCTCTAGTATCAACATACACCTCCTGCGTTGAATTGTCTGATATAAAAAGCAGATTCCTCGCATTCGCTCGGAATGACAGTCTGTGTTACGCTTGATATAACTATCAAACTATCAAACCATCAAACTATCGCGCCCTCTGTCAGACAATCCTCTATAGTTCGGTCGCAGTAAGATGCTAAAGTAACTAGTCAGTAAAAGCTAGAACTCTTAATGATTCTTCAGCTGTTGTAATGCCGTCTAAAACTTTGCGTCTGGCATCGTCTCTCATGGGCATAAAGCCATTCTCGATTGCGGCCTTAAGTAATTCTTCGCTTGGAACTCCTTCACCGATCATCTCACGAAGGTGTCTATCGATAACGAGCAGTTCATATATTCCTGCTCTGCCTTTATAACCAGTGTTATGGCACTTGTCACACCCTTTACCTATGAATACTTCGTGCGCTTTCAAGTCATCTTCTGTTATCTTCAGCGCGCGGAGAGCAGGTGTTACTTCAAGAACCCTCTCTTTGCATTCTGAGCACACTCTTCTAACAAGCCGCTGGTTCATAGCGCCAAGCAGCGCCGCTGATATTACATAATTTTCGACCTCCATATCCCGCAATCTTTGAATAACACCAATTGCATCATTGGTATGAAGCGTAGAGAGGACCAAATGCCCCGTAATGGCCGCCTCCATTGCAAGGGCGACATCTTCGAAACATCTCATTTCACCAACCATAATGACATCTGGGTCATGCCTGAAGAATGATCTTATAGCAGAGGCAAAGGTATAGCCTGCCTTTTTATGTATCTGAGAGTGATTTACTCCCTTCAAAATATATTCAACCGGATCTTCAATGGTCATTATCTTTGTACCGGGATTGTTGATCTCCATTAAAATGGAGTAGAGAGTAGTCGTCTTACCCGAACCTGTGGGGCCTGCATTGATAAACATTCCGGTCGGCTGATGAACCAGTTCTTTAAGAGCCTGAAGATGGTCTGGATATAGATATATTTTTTCCAGACCGATAAGAACCACACTCTTATCGAGTATGCGCATTACGATTCCTTCGCCATAAACAAATGGGCAAAACGCGACTCGTATATCGTAATCCTGACAATCGAATTTCCACGGCATTCTGCCATCCTGTGGAGCCGAAACTACCGACGTATCTACGTCCGCCATCATCTTGATACGCATAATAACTCCCATACGCTCAGTGGGATCGATAGACATCACATCGTGTAGCACTCCATCGATTCGATATCGAACACGAAGAGTGTTACCTCTCTGCCCCTCAAAATGGATATCGGAAGCCTTGCTCTTTATGGCGTTGTCGATAATATCTTCGACTTTTTTTACTATGGCTTGCTCGGAGGCGGCCTCGGTCCAACTAAGAAGCCTGCGGGCACCCTCGAGTTCATGACGGCAGGCAGGACATCTGGCAAGATGTTCCTCAATCTTTGTTTTCTGATCCTCCGTAAGCTCTCCTTTAAGGTAGGCGATAATTTCAGTTCTGGCTTGTTCGCAGTTCATGGCAGTTCCTCCTGTAATAGGTTTCGAAGCATATAAACAGCAGAGTGCATTCTTGATTTGACTGTTCCAATGGGTATTTCGAGCAGTTCAGCAATCTCAACGTACCTGAGACCCTCAAAGTGCGATAGAGTAAAAACTATTTTCTGACTGTCCGGAAGTAAAGATATTGCACGGCGCATTCTAAACCTGTTGTATTCCTCGATCAAATGCACCTCTGGTTCGATTCTCTCATTCGCACGAATATTCTCAAACGGCTTATGCCCATTCCTGTCTTGGAATGTCAGAGAAACCTCCTCTGCATGACACTTGCTCTTTCGTCGCTGAGAGAGATAGTAGTTCTTGGCAATCTGAAAGATAAAAGTGGAGAACTTACCCGTCGGCTCATAGCGGTCGCGCGCCCGATAGAGCCTGAGAAATGTCTCCTGCAGATAATCCTCAGCAGTCTCCTGGTCCCAGGTAAGCTGAAACAGAAACCTGCGAATCGGCTCCGAGTAGCGATTATACAGCTCGTCGAAGGCACAATAGTCTCCTACCCTCACAAGCTCCATCAACTCGGCATCCGTCAGTGCTTCCATTCGTCCTCCCAACGGTGTTTTATATATGATAGAACGCTTTGCAGAACAAAATGTTCATTGCAAGTATACATAAGTCATGTATTGTGGGTTGAGCGGCAGTTGAGGGTAAAAGATTTAAGCATTTTCACCTTGGAGGGCTGGGATGGAATATGCCGGAATACTCGACTTGCGAAAATTTGTTGCGCCTGAATGCATTTTTGGCGCGGATGCACGCCGTTTGGCGGCAAAATATGCCGCCAATTTAGGTGCGCGTAAAGTGCTTGTTGTCACCGATCCGGGAGTTATCGCTGCCGGTTGGACAAATGACGTAATCGAGGGCCTTAAGGAAAACGGACTGCCCTATGTTATCTTTAGTGACGTCACCCCAAATCCCC
>DJHI01000327.1:535-6166 GCA_002431715.1 Armatimonadetes bacterium UBA5829 | reverse complement strand
GAATTATATGTCAATGAGAACTGCAACTGCATAATTACAGTAGGCGGCGGCAGTTCGGTAGACTGCGGCAAAGGTATAGGGATTGTAAGCACGAATAGCAGGCATATTCTCGAATTCGAGGGTGTCGATGAAGTGCGCGTACCCATTCCACCACTCATCTGCGTTCCCACTACAGGCGGATCATCGGCGGACGTATCTCAGTTTGCTATTATTACTGATGAAGAAAACCGTCTCAAAATCGCAATTATCAGCAAGGCTATAGTGCCGGACGTTTCCCTGATCGACCCCGTGGTGTTGACGACCATGCCTGCGGATTTAACCGCAAATACAGGTTTCGATGTATTGGTACACGCCATGGAAGCATATGTTTCAAATGCTCAGTCTGCCTTTACGGACGTGCTGGCATTGGAGGCTGTTCGGCTTATCAGTCAAAATCTGGTTCCATCCTTAAAAGAACCGACCAATCTCGAATATAGAGGGTGGGTCTCCATCTCTTGCATACACGCTGGTTTTGCATTCTCTAATGCGGGATTGGGTTTAACGCATGCACTCGCACATGCCTTAGCCGGCGAACTTGATTCTCCCCACGGATTGACCAACGCAATTCTTCTCCATCATGTGGTCAATTTTAATTACACCGGCTCAATATCGAGATATCGCAAAATTGCAGAGGCTATGGGGCTAAATCAGGCGGGAATGAACGATTCAGAGGCACAGGATTCTCTTCTAAAGCATCTACTGCGTTTTCAAGCAAAAGTTGGCGTGGACACTAATCTGAGTTCTCTGGGTTTGGCACGTGAAATGATTCCTGAAATCTCGAAAAAAGCCATGGAGGACCCGGACATAGCAACCAACCCACGTATGCCGACTCTGCGAGACGTTGAGGATATTTATGCGCGAGCCCTATAACGATGAGCAGGACTGGGATTCACTACGAAAAAAAGTGATCGGCTTGGGTGAAGAGTCGATCAGAAAGAGCTATTACCCTGAGCTTCAGCAGCGCCTGAAAGAATTGCAGGAGAGTGAGGCGAAGTTCAGAGATATATTCGACCGCATACTTGATATGATCTTCGTTCAGGACATCGAGAACTATAAGCTTGTGGATGTCAATCAGCATGCCTGTGACGTCTGTGGATACACCCGCGAAGAGTTTCTACATACTGACTTTGTGGATATCTGTACAGACGAACAGCCTTACACACAGGAACATGCAAAAGAGTTGTGTGACAAAGCCATTGCTGGAGAACCCCAGTTCTACGAATGGCGAATTAAGGATAGATCAGGACGCAGGATTTGGATTGAAGGCAGCCTTAGCATGACTATAATTGGCGGAGAGAAGCGTTTGCTTTTCGTAGGCCGGGATATAACGGCAAAAAAACAGGCGGAAGAAGAAAAACGTGCCCTGGAGCAAAGCCTCGAAGAACAAAAACGCAAATTCTACAGGCAAATCATCTTAAGTGTTACCGAAGGGAAACTCGATATTTGTGATAAGAAGGATGTCGAGCCGTTTATACAAAACGCGAAGGTCGGGTTGAACGTTACTAAAGCGATGGACGTCAGCCTTGCAAGGCGAGAGATAAAAACCATATGCCAGGATTATGGACTCAAAGGTGAGCGGCTTCATCAACTGACTATTGCAGCGGGTGAAGTAATTACAAATGCAATAAAACACGCCGAAGGCGGCCGCGTATATGCGGGCGTAACAAAGGATGAGGTTTGGGTCGGAGTTGTAGACAATGGCCCGGGCATAGAATCCCTGATCTTGCCCAGTGCTGTTCTTCGACGAGGTTTTTCTACAAAACCCTCACTTGGTTTCGGCTATTCCATTATTATCGATTCCTGTGACAGGGTGCTTCTTAAAACCTGCACCAGCGGAACCACGGTCATTCTCTTCAAACACGTCGAAGACAATCATATTTCCTTATTGTCTGCTATTCCCGACGTCTGGGAGACCCTGCCTTAAAAAGCCAAAAGCCTGCAGCAAAACACCACAGGCTTTTGTATCAGAATAGATGCGATATCCAGGTTAATCCATCGGCGGCAGATAGTCACCATGTGCATCAATCAGTTCATCGCACATGGCTACAATCTCGTCCATCGTCAAGTTCTGTTTGGTCAAAGGGTCGAGCATTGCTGCGTGGTATACATCTTCCCGCTTATGAGTGACCGACGCCTTCTGAGTCAGAAGATGGACATTCACATTGGTCTGAGTAATCGCCGCACACTGAGCAGGCATATCTCCGACCATGGTGCCCTGCACACCGTTGCGGTCGATAACACATGGAACTTCTACGCATGCGCCCTGAGTGAGATTGGTAATATGACCTTTGTTCAGGATGTTTCCATAGATAACGCAGGGCTCACCCGTCTCACACGAATGGATGACCAAGGAACCATACTCCGCACTGCGGACGATCTCTCCAGCAGGCTCATTGAGGTCGAGGAACTTCTTCTCCATCTCATGCCAGTCTTTGTTTTGTTGTATACATCGGCGGATGTACTCATCAATCGGCACATTGAAGCGCTCTATCAAGTCTTCTCGGCCATTACGAATGAAATAGGGAAGATATTCCGCCAAGTGCTCGCTCGATTCTCCGCCGTAATAACCGAATCTCCTCAGCATCTCGCAGCGGACGCGATCTTCTTTGACGAAGTCCGCATTATCGGCCACGAGTTTCCGCAGCCGCGGGTAGACATCCTCACCGTTATGTTCGAGCTTAGTAAACCATGCGCAGTGATTTGTCCCCGCCGCAAGAAATACGAGTTCATTCTGTGGGATATCAAGGCATTTCGCCAACCACTTATGCGCGCCCTGGATTCCATGGCAGAGGCCGACCGCTTTGACATTAGTCTGTTGAAGAATCGCGCCCGTATTGATAGCCATCGGGTTGGAATAGTTCAAAAGCCATGCATCCGGGCAGATTTCTTCCATTTCCTTGCAGAAAGCAACCTGCACGGGGATTGTGCGAAGACCACGCATTATTCCGCCAATACCGAGCGTGTCGGCGATGGTCTGCTTAAGGCCGTATTTCTTGGGAATCTCGAAATCGTGCACTGTTGATGGTTCATAGCCGCCCACCTGGATGGTGCAGATTACGTAATCCGAGTCCGCCAGCGCCTTCTTTCTATCAGTTGTAGCAGTGATCTTTGGTTTGACGTTGAGGGCGTCGGCGACTTTTTGGGCCATGACCTTGGCGACTTTGAGTCTGCTCTCATCAATATCCATGAGCGAAATTTCGCTTTCGCCCAACTCCGGGAACTGCAGAATGTCTCCTAGCAAATTTTTGGTAAAGACAACGCTTCCGGCGCCTATGAAAGTGATCTTGGGCAAATCAGAATCCTCCCATTTTCTAATAGTACAATATGATGCTTAGCGGGTCTGAAAGTGTTTTCCTTTCTTTTGGATAAGAATAATCATTAAATTTGTAAACGCTTTCATTTTGCGATAACTGCTCGAGTAAAAAAGGCTACACGGCGATATATTTGCACTCGGCAGCANNCAGGATGAGATAAACTCAATGAGCTTTCATAAAATGGTGGGCGGGATATATAGAGAAGATAATGGATATTGCTGAAAAAATATTATTCGGAGATGACCCGACCGAATGTATAACCGCTGTCGAGGTAGATTCTGATTCGGCTATTGTATATCGTCGTATCAATGGAGCTATTGCGACCGAAAAAACTCCCTTCAAGCGATGGCTCATCACAACCCAAAGTCATGACATATCAGGCGCCCAGTGGACGGAACTCGAAGGTGAAGGGTTCAAATTCCTTGCTGAATTTGAAAACGTAAATACCTATAATGCAGCGCGATACTGGCTTCGAGACGCTCATGCTCTTCATATAGCGATGCCTACCGCCGCAAAGCAGTATCTCACACGTACAGGCCGAACTCTCTTTAAGGGTATGGCATTCGATGATGCAGTTCGAATGCAACTGGATATCGAGACACTCGCGCTAACGCCCGACCGGCCTGAAAATGAGATATTCATGGTCGCACTAAAAGATAACCGGGGACTTGAGACCCTTATCACAGGTGATGAGTCCAAGATTTTGAAAGAAACCATAACACTTATACAAGATCGCGACCCGGATATCATTGAGGGCCATAACATATATGAGTTCGATCTTGCCTATCTGGCTGCACGAGCTAAGTATCGAGGTATAAGGCTCGCATTCGGTCGAGACGGTTCAGAGATCACCTTCGGACGAAAACAGCAGTGCGCCATCGGCTATTATTCCCGACCATTTACTCCCGCGCACATTCACGGCCGGCATATAATCGATACGCTCATCTCGGTTCAAAGATGGGACGTTTCCCGTGCAAGTTTGTCCAGTTATTCGCTTAAATCCGTGGCTAAAGCTCTGGATATAGCCGAGGATTATCGTGAGATTATCGCGCACGACCAGATAGCCCAGGAGTGGGCCAGAAATCCCGAGCGTGTCAAAAAGTATACGATCCAGGATGTCAGAGAGACAAATCTCCTTGCAAACATAGTCTGCCCGTATGAGTTCTATCTCACTCAGATGGTGCCTGATACATATGGCCATGGTGCGACATCCGGCACGGGCGAAAAAATCAACTCGATCTTTATTAGATACTATCTGCACAAAGGCCGGGCAATCCCTGAACAGTCCGAACAAAAAACTCTTCCGGGCGGATATACTGAAGTCCGCACTACGGGATTGATAGAACGCATAGTCAAGTGCGATGTCGAGAGCCTGTACCCGAGCATTATGCTCACAAAGAACATAAAGCCCAAGAATGATTCACTCGACATTTTTCAGCCCGCGCTTGCTAACCTCGTGCAGCGCAGACTCACCGCAAAGCGCAAGGCAAAAGAGACACAGGACCGTGAGCATGCCTATTGGGATGGTCTTCAAAGCGCTTTTAAAATTTTGATTAATTCGTTCTATGGCTACCTTGCAGGGCCCTTTAATTTCAACGATTACCAGGCCGCCGCGCGCGTTACTACCACAGGCCAGAAATATGTTAAGCGGATCGTAGAAGAACTCGAAAAAGCGAGAAG
Organism: Armatimonadetes bacterium UBA5829; assembly: GCA_002431715.1. Taxonomy (GTDB): domain Bacteria; phylum Armatimonadota; class UBA5829; order UBA5829; family UBA5829; genus UBA5829. Next base: position 1,133 of record DJHI01000327.1, on the reverse strand, counting down.
CCTGGTGGTTGAAGTTGATACCGACGGAGTCTATTTCAGTCCTCCTGATGAAATCGATTCTGAAGAGAAAGAAATCGAATATATCGATCAAATCGGCTCTGCGCTTCCCGAGGGGATCAGGCTCGCTCACGACGGGCGTTACAGAGCAATGATCTCTCTAAAGATAAAGAACTATATTCTGGAATCATACGAGGGCAAAAAGACATTCAGAGGCTCCGCTCTAAGGTCACGATCGGATGAGCCTTTCGGGCTCGATTTCATATCAAGCGCCGCTGACTGCTTATTACGAGGTGAAAAAGACAAAGTCCGGGATATATATCAGTCAATCTCCGATAAGATAAATGAGGGCAAACTGGAAGTCAGTGAATTCGCCCGCAGGGAACGTATTACCGAAAAAACATTCCATTCGACCAGTAAAAAGCGTATAGCAAAAGCCTTGTCGCGCGAAGCTAAAGTTGGCGAACATATACTTGTCTATCAGAAAAACGACGGTTCCATAGGCCTTGCTGAAGATTATGCAAATGATGAAGACAGGCAGTATCTCCTGCAAAAACTCTATAAATTCGCTGTTCGCCTCAAGGAGGCCTTTGGTGATGAT
>DJHI01000327.1:0-524 GCA_002431715.1 Armatimonadetes bacterium UBA5829 | reverse complement strand
CAGCCAAGACACGCGCCGAATCGGCAGGCCAGCAAACTCTGGGCCTGTTCGATTGAGCCACCAATCAGGCAAAGCAATGATAGTGTAAGGGGTATTATTGGAGTGTGAACTCCACGTTCACCACAAATCAAGATATGGTGGCCCTTTGATCAGCGTCCCCTCACTGGTCGGAGGGTCTCACTCGGTTGTTTCATGCGGTTCTTGTGCAGGAGTAGATGTAATGGTCCTTCTGTGACCGATGGCCGCGAAATAAAGCTGAATGCCTCTACTTGCTACTTGAGAACCAGCAATTGCCATGACGATCAACAGAGCAATCCGACCAAAAAGGAGCACAGCCGACTCACCCAGACGGGTTGTCGCGGGCGTTGTTGCCGTAGCCGGAGCAGATGGTTTGAGAATGATTGCATTGGAATTAAAATATTGATAAGCCGCTATGAAAACAAAAACCAGTATTCCTATCCCGGCTAGAAAAACCAGCATCCCGACTATGCGACCAACTAAATCGCCTTTTTGCATCTACTGCC
>DJHI01000231.1 GCA_002431715.1 Armatimonadetes bacterium UBA5829 | reverse complement strand
GTATCCATAATCATCTGCTGGTCGGCAACCTTGGCAGCAAGTTCTTTTGTAGTCGGATCGGCAGCAAAAGCACTTCCTCCGATGCACCCCAGGATAAAAACCATTGCACCAATGATAAATTTACGTAATATCTTCATTCGTTTAATTCCTTTCCCTTCACTCCAACCATCTACCGCGGAAGGAAAGAAGAAGTCGAGTATGGCAATAACTTAGCGGACTGCCGCCTCTCCCAATTCACGAGTTCTAATGCGCATGGCATTGTCGACTTTGTAAACAAATATCTTGCCATCGCCTATCTCCCCGGTGCCGGCAGCATCGGCAATAGAGTTCATTACCGAATCCACCATCTCATCGGGCACAACAGTTTCGATCTTGACCTTGTCCAGGAGGCTCACTACATACTCCTGGCCGCGATAATGCTGGGTTCGACCGCGCTGCTTGCCGCTGCCCATTACATGCGAAGCGGTAATTCCCATCAGTCCCAGATCATCCAGGGCTGCTTTAACTTCCTCGAGCTTATTGGGCCTTATTATGGCCTCGATCTTTGTCATATCTTGGTCCTCCGTATGCTTAGTACTGCGCCTTTTTAGAATGCTGAAGATACAGTCAGACCTGCAATAAAGTTGTTTTTATCGACACCACTTGCTGAAAGAGCATCACTCAGGTCACTGTTTACCACGGTCGAATAGCTCAGAGACGGCGTGATTTTCAACTTCTTGGTCTCGAACGGCACGCTTGCGCTCAGCACCAGGTCTACCAAGCCGGATTTATCAGTGGCAAAATAAAAGTCGTTATAGCCGGAAGTGGCAAAACCCAGCTTTGCGGAAAGGTTCATTGTGGTCTCAGCCGGTTTGCCCGGTGTTATGTTGCAGGCATAGCTGGTGGTAACGGAACCATAGAGTCCTTTTGCCTCGTCAAAGTCATAATTGAACGCAAAAGTGGTCGGATATTTGCTTCCTGCGCTGATGCTGTAAAACATTTCCTGAGTGCTGGGGAATGTGGTATTCGGGAATGCATAGTATATATAACCTGCCGACATTGCATGCCCGGCGGCTTCCCAACCATAGCTCAACGTGTAATCTTCTTCAGTGAAATTGCCGGAATTACCACTTATATCGGTGGTATCCATACTGCCCCAGAAGTTAAAGCTGGCACCGCTGGGATGCGAAATTGTGATCGACGGCTGGAACGCCGGATCAGGATTGGGAACAGTTCCACGCCATACATATTTGCTTACATATGCAAGGTCGATGTTGGTAGACAGGTCCTGGGCCAAAACGGCAGTTCCTGCTGCTGCAATAATGCATAATGTCCCTAAAAACCCTAGCAATCTTCTTGTCCTCATTTGTCAGTCTCCTCCAAATCTGATTCAAAAGCTGATTGAGTAAGCTCATCAGCGTTTTGCTTGCTTTCAGTATAGTGTTGGGTTATTTCATGCTTGTTAAGTGGGAGTTAATGTAAGGTATCCAGTATGTTGCAGATTTTTTAGGAGCTATGCTTAGTGAGGAGCTTGCGGGTAAGCTTGCGAATGCTGTTGCCTACAAATCTGGCGGGAATTTCAAGCGGCAGAGGAGTGTCGAGTTCGGCCTTTTCTTCATCTGTAATAAGCTCCGGCGAAAGACGATTTTTAATACGCAGCACGGCGTTGTTGTCGGCTAATACAAACTGATTGAAAAGCCACCTTGTAAATGGGTTGATTCCACGGCCCCGAAAAACGCAGGCTGCAAAGTCAATAACGTAGGGCTTGCCGTCATCGCAGAGCATTACATTACCCCGGCTGCGAAGATCGCAATGGGCCACGCCTCTGGAGTGCATTTCGTCGATTACAGATCGGAGCTTGATGTAAAAATCATTGGTGAGAACACCCTGAGAGATATGCTCGAGGCTTGTGCCGGAGATATGCTCCATAGCGAGGGCATATTTGTCTATGCGGCCTGATATTCGAGGAATGCCATCAACACCAATAAGATTGCACATAGCTCCAAGCTCACGCCTTATGAGAATCGGCCCAACTATCGCGCGAAATAGAAAATCGCTGCCTTTGAAATCTTTGGCTATCAACTTTTTGCCGTCGATTTCGATAACCCGTAGATCGGGACGTGTGCCGCCTGCGGTGCGGTAATAGTCAATGGTATTTTCTTCGATTTCAGTTCTGGTAAGACGAGGCATAAGATATTTTATCAGCTTTAAGATGGATTCGGAAGTGGTTTATCGCCGTGCATTACGAGCAATACGATTGACAATACGTTTATACTTCAGAAGCTCCCAATCACTGGGATATTTTTTTAGTGCTTGTCTGATTTCACGAGAAAGCTCTTTATATTGCTTTGGGAAATCACCATTAGCCAACTGGTAGCATCCGTTCTTGTACGAATATATATCTGTCCAGTATGGTTGCTCCGCATGACATAACTCATAACCAATTGTATGATAACCGCATATTTCTATACGGCCATTGTGATCGAAATCATGGTAGGTAAAAGGGAGTTCGCTGGCTACCCCTATCAGCTTAGTGACCTCTCCATTGCGCCAAGCGAATATATTCAGATGAGTCGGCGCGGCTGAAGCACCAGTTATGGTTTTCTGAATTAGAATCTGGGGCAGTTTCTCGCCTGTTAGGTTAATTATAAGTAGTCCAACTACATTAAAATCCATGAACTCGGTGTCAGGCATACAGAAGCCTAGTTTATCTGACTGCCAAAACACTCGCACTTTACCATTCTGCTTGCTGACAATGGTAAGTCTGATGTTTGAATACTCCCACCAACCATAATCGTCAAATGGCTTTTTTATAGCGGATAAGCAGGCCCAAAGCTGCTGATTTTGATCTACCAGCCATCTTTTAACTTGGAGAATAGTGGAATCTTTGGAAATGTGACTTTTTAGATAATCAGCAACGCGAAGATATTCCTGAATACTACCAATTTCGTTTCTTATGGCTTTGTGCCCCGGCAGCAAACGCTGTGTAGCCTTATACGACTGCAGTGCATTNNCAATAATCGCCAAGCTCTGTCTGACATCTTGCCAAACCGGCATATGCGCGGCCGTCAGGTCCGTATTTTGAGATAACTCTTTGAAATGCCTCTAGCGCAGCTTCCTTGTCTACTTGAATCCAGTATCCCATACCCCACTCGGTTGGAGGACGGTTTGCAAATCGCTGGAGTTTTTCAGCCCACAGGATGGATTTTACAGGCGCGGATGCACCTGCGGGGCTAATAATCGATAACAGAACAACTAATATGATAGCCATATGCTTTAGCATGCCCATAACCTCAATGAGAATTATTATAGTATAACGATACAAATTGACCAGAGGTATCATTTTTCCAAATCTCAAGGTCGAAGTATTTGCAAATATGTCTGCTTGAAATACCCTATATCTGCGGTAAATGCTTCGATCCTACAAATATATCGTAAATAATAGATAGATTTACAATGCATCTTCCTCTGGAGTAAAATTGGCTTATGCTGTCAGAAGAGATTTTTAGGAACCCACCAAGCAAATACAGGCCGATTCCGTTCTGGTTTTGGAACTCGAAGCTCCGAAAAGAGGAGATTGAATCTCAAATAAGGGATTTTCACTCCAAGGGGCTTGGCGGATTCTTTATACACGCAAGGTTCGGGCTTGAGACCGAGTATCTCTCCCGCGAGTGGATGGAGTGCGTCAAGCTGGCGACCGAACTCGCTCACGAGCTCGAAATGGAGGTCTGGCTCTACGATGAATGTGCGTTTCCGAGCGGAATAGGAAACCTCAAAGTAAGCAGAATCAGAGAATACAGGCCCAAATTTGTCGATGTCACGATGCGCGAGGTCTCTTCGGGAGAAAAAGTCAAGATCGATTTGCCTGAAGGCGAGGCCATTCTGGCTTACGCATGCGCTCGAAACAAACCCAGCGGAGATAAGATAGACCTGAAAGGCAATATCTCAGATAATCAGCTAAATTGGACGGCTCCGAAAGCCGAATGGAGCGTAGTTATTTATTCCAAATGCACGCTGGAAGACCCGAATGACACGATCTACGGGGTGGATTATCTGAACCCTGAAGCAATGCGGTTCTTCTTTGATTACACGTTCGATCCGTATGTGAAGGCTGTCGGCGAGCACTTCGGTAAGACGATTAAAGGCATATTTACTGACGAGCCTACTCTCCTACCGTGGCACCACACGGATGGCTGGTACACACAACGCGAGCATACCAGGGTCGTGGTTTGGGACGACCTGATCGAAAGCGAGATGCTGGCCAGATGTGAAATGGCTGCCGATCAGTTCCTGCCTCACATGTTTTTTGACATAGACGAATCCACCCCAGAGGTTCGCAAGACCTTCTGGCGGAGCGTAGAAGACCTGTATCTCAGAGCATTTTACCTGCCGTATAAGAAATGGTGTGAGGAGCACAATCTTAAGTTCACCGGGCACGCTCTCTTTGAAGAAGGGCTTTATATCAATACTGATTTTCAGGCAGATATAACAGCTTCGCTTGCCGTATTGGATATACCTGGAACAGATCATTTGGGAGATATTACTGAAACTCCCTACGGCTGGGATAATCTGCCGAGGCAGCTCACTAATCTCCAGGGAGAAAAACTGATCGCATCGCTTGGGCACTGGGCAGACAAAGAGGCAGTAATCAGCGAGACATACGGCTGCGCGGGATGGGGGTTTACACCCGAAAGGATGAAGTGGATCGCCGACTGGCAGTATAGCCTGGGGATCAATATGCTCTGCCCGCATGCGATGTTCTACAGTATCGAAGGCTTCAGGAAACACGATGCCCCACCCTCCGAAAACCACATGCCCTGGTGGAAGAATTATAAGAAATTCGCGGATTATATCGGCAGGCTCTCATATGTGATGCGCGAAGGGCGGCATATTGCGAAGGTCGCGCTGTTTTATCCGTTAAGCGAGTTTTGGGGCAGGCATAAGATAGGCTCCGAAGGAGAAAAAGATCGGATTTTGAG
>DJHI01000076.1:29361-31166 GCA_002431715.1 Armatimonadetes bacterium UBA5829 | reverse complement strand
TCATTTTGTTTGCTCTTAATGCAGACGCATCCCTTCCGGCCGCGGCAAGTATGCACGACGGGCGCGCAGGGATCGGGTCTCTGCACTTGATGTTAAGCCGTTATAGGATTTAGCTGCTGCATTTATCATTATCATATTTCCTATTATGGCCAGCATGCGCGATTGTAACAGGTAATCGAGTGATATGTCAAGTAAAATCGACTATTTCGGGTCAAGAATGCGTTATTACTTCCGTCCCTGGTAAGTATGCGGGAATAGTTATATACTAGTCTGGTAGAACGATCAGGGAGGATTGGAATGAGCCGTAGAACCATAATACTCGCCGTTGCCGCGCTGCTTATCGCTGTGTCAGCAGTCTCGGCAGATAATGTCNNATGTCAAACAGATAAAGGAAGGCAGCATTACCGTTTCATATCAACCGGGTATGGAGGTTCAGGCGAAGCGTATTCTCTCCGTTGCAAAAGAGACCATTCAACCCTCGCTAGATATTCAGGACCAGACTATAAAGCTCCTCGATGACCCTGGCGCGATTGCTAAAGATATCGCCGCGCTTTTGGGATGCCAAGACAAGCAGGATGAAGCCAAAAACAGGCTCGAATCATATAAGATAAAAGCCGAAGCTTTGAAGGCCTGCTTCTCCGATATTCGGCTGATTGAAAAAGCGGATGCGGTTGCCAAGGGTGGAGTCGACGCGGGAGTCATGCAAATCCGCTATGACGACAAGACCGATGAATTCAGCATGAAAATGACCCTTGATCAGATCGACCCGGAGAAGATCAAATTAAGCTACTTCCCTGTCTTCGTCAACGCCGACGGCACAATCAGGGCTGAAAACAAGCTGACTGATATGGCGATGAACTTCATGGGTTCGAGTAAAGCAATGCTCATCGCGCCTATTCACGACACAGTGGGATACATTATGGCGGAGCAGCTCAATTTATATCATCCGTTTGCCCGCTGGTTTAATGAAGGCGTGAGCGGATGGGTCACAAGACACGTTGTGGTAAAGGCAGATTCCAGATTGGCAAGCCTCGCGAACGAGCTGATGACGGTAAGCCCTAAATCAAAATCGATGAAAGACAAGATCGATTTGGCGGCATGGCCGCAGCGAGCTTTTCAAAACTTCAAATCCACCGATTTCGATCCCTCGCTGGAGGCCGCTCAGACACAATATTCCATTCAGATGATGAGTGACTTTCTGGACAAAAACGGCACGCAGACCCTTCCTGCCATTATGAAAGAGATAAATTTCAATCCCAACGCAGACACCAATACCATCTGCGCGGCTATCAAAAAAGTGACAAGTAAAGATTTCAAGAGCACACTGCTCGAGTATGTGCCGGCAGATATCAGGGACGGAATTAAGTCTAATGATGCGCCGAAATTAATTAAACACGCTCAGGAACTGGTGGTTGATAAGAAAATCAATGATGCAGCCGAAACACTTCGCAAGGCGCTTGAAATGAACCCCGAGGATGTTAATGCCCGTTTGAATCTGGCCTGGCTGGAACGCGAAAAAGGCAACCGGCTGGAGTCTGAGATTCAGACATTTATCACTGCTCGCTTGCTGACTAAAGGCAACTATTCGTTCCATCTATATGGTGAAAGCCTGGAAGGTAACTACGTTCTGGGACGTCTGGCTATATTGATGGGCAATATCGAATATGCAAAGAAATTCCTGCAGCCAATCCTCGACGTAAACCCTAATCATGCCGACGCTAAAAGGGCAATGGATGAGATACATAAACTTGAAGGCGCGATGCACAGGAGTGGTCAGTAAGATAGTATCGGGACTGAAGTCCCGA
>DJHI01000076.1:28029-29342 GCA_002431715.1 Armatimonadetes bacterium UBA5829 | reverse complement strand
CATAAAGCGGGAATTGATTAGCATCGAGACTGGCAGGATACATTACTGCGGCAGAGCAGCTTTACCCTTCTTTTTCTCGATTATAGAGGAATAAAACCGCTCGAAGTCGTCGACCATTCTTTCGATTGAAAAGCGAGCGGCGTTGGATCTTGCCTGTTCGCCCATTTTTTGGCGTTCAGGCTCATGAGTTACAAGGAACTCGATTCTGTCTGCAAATTCGCGAGGATCATCTTCCGTCAGAAAACCATCCACGCCATGCTGGACATTTTCAGGAATTCCGCCTGCATTCGCGGCAACCACCGGCAGCCCCGCGCTTAGAGCCTCGCAGATAGCTATGCCCTGGGTCTCGGTGGTGGATGGAAATGCAAAGGCATCGGCGCTGGAATAGATAGGTTCGATGTCATGACGACTCAGCATTCCGGCAAAGGTGGCTCTGTCTGCAATATCGATGTCTGATGCATACCGCCTGGTCTCTTCGAGAGCCGGTCCGCCGCCGACAAGCAAAAGCCGCACACTAGGATGTTTATCGGCAACCAGCTTGAAAGCGTCCAGGAGCATCGTCAGGTTCTTCTCGCGTGCAATCCTGCCGACATAAAGCAGCAGAAAATCATCATCATTAATTCCATATCGCGCTCGTGTGGCTGCTTTTACACCCGCATTCGAATCAGGAACACTTACGACACCCGTCTTAATGACCTCGATATCTGTTTTGACGCCGTAGGAGTGGAGCATTTTTCCGATGGGAGTCGAAGGAACCACCACTCCATCGCAGCCGTTGTAATACCACTTCATCAACCCCACAAGAAAATTTCGGGTAATGGCTTTTGGCCGGATCGGAACATAATGGACGTATTCGGTGTAGAGTGTGTGATTTGTAGAGACCAGCGCCACATTATTGGCTCTGGCCCATTTCGCGCCAAGAACTCCTAATAGAAACGGAGTCTGTGTGTGGACTATATCGAGATCCAAAGATGCGAAGTTGCGCCTGATATCGGGAGCGAACGGTATGGGAAAAGGATAGTCACGCATAAGAGGAGTATGAGTCGACGGCAGCCTGAAAACATTCTCGGATTCATCCTTAAAGCCATTGAACGCAGGAGCGAAGATAAAGACATCATGCCCTCGCTTCGACAGCTCATCGCGCAGTGTGCTCACGCTGACGCTGACGCCATTAATGATGGGTTCATAGCTTTCCGAGAATATTCCTATGCGCATGGTGAAATCAATAGGTAACAACCAACAGGCAACAGACCGCCGCCTGTTGCCTGAGCTTATAACCTTAAATCTTTAACCTCTGTTTATTCCGTGTCTTG
>DJHI01000076.1:23781-28016 GCA_002431715.1 Armatimonadetes bacterium UBA5829 | reverse complement strand
TGGCCGTTGCTCTCCATGAAACTCAGCACGTCCGAGAGTCTGAACCGGCGCTGATTGCCTGCGGTTCTGAAGTGCGCCAATACACCGCGATTGGTATAGCGTCTGACTGTAGTCGGGCAGACATTTAAAATTCGAGCAGCCTCTTCGAGAGTCAGCGGCGGGTCCAGGAGTCTCTGAATAAGACCGCTTCGGGTTTCTTTAAACGCTTTGTATGAGTTCTGTGCAACCTCTTCGCCTGCGATTCCAAACAGTGTCTGCAGGTGATGGGGCATACGATCCCAGTTCTCTTGAAGATTAGGCTGCTGTTCTATGGGCTGATCGACTACTACAGGAGCCTCGGCCTTTATGGGATCAACCGCAGGAGCCGGAACGGTCTCGGAGACGATGGGTCTGGGTTCGCCGGTGCCTTCGCTGCCGATTATCGGCGCGACGGGCTGCTCGAATTCAGATTTCTCAGGCTCCGATTTATGGCCCAAAAATGAGAAGAAATCTTCGACAGGGGGAATATCTGCATCGTCAAAGAGCATGGGCGTGGACTTTTGAGGAGCATCCGGCATTTCGTGCATCTCCGAAGCGATACGGGTCTGCACTCGCGGTTCTCCCACAATGTCTTCATCGGTCACATCTATAGTCGCTACGGATGATTCAGCTCGCTGCATAGCCGGAGCTTCCTGAATCGGCTGTGCGATGACCTCGGCAGGTGGTGCGGTCTCGACAGGTTCCGCCTTCATAATAACCTGCGGCTCCTCCGGCACATCATCCGTCTTTTTCTTTTTTAATTCCTGGGCACTTCGCTCAACCTGCTTGAACCATTCCCCTAGTCTGTTATCGTAATTGGCCATTACCTTCTCCCCCTTAGCAAAGGAACATAGCGTCGCCAAAGCTCAGGAACCGATATCGCTCCCGCAGCGCCTCCTCGTACGCTTTTTTAATGATATCTCTGCCCGCAAATGCACTCACGAGCACCAGTAGTGTTGATTTCGGGATGTGGAAGTTAGTAATCATAGCTTCCACTATTTTGAACTCATAACCGGGTTTGATGAACAAATTCGTCTGACCACCCCCCGATTTGACCGTCCGCCTTGCAACAGCAGCGCTCTCTAAACAGCGAGCGGTCGTTGTCCCCACGCAGACGATCCTGCCTTTTGCCGAGTTTATAATGTCGGCAGCGGCCTCGGAGATCTCATAGACCTCCGTATGCATTTCATGATCATCAATATTTTCGACCCGCACAGGCCTGAAAGTGGCAATTCCAACATGCAGTGTTACAAAGACTGTTCGAATGCCCCTTTTTGCTATCTGTTCGAAAATCGCCGGCGTGAAGTGCAGCCCCGCCGTTGGAGCAGCAGCCGATCCGTCGGCAGTTGCATAGACCGTTTGGTAGCGATCCGGATTATCGAGCTTTTTGTGAATATAAGGCGGCAGCGGCACCTGCCCCGCAGCCTCAATCAATTCCTCCGGATCTTTATCCGCCCGAAAACGCAGGATTCTGCCACCCTGCTCCGTTCGGTCGACAACCTCTGCCATCAGGCCATCATCGAACAACAAATTCGCTCCCACTCCCACACGCCTGCCGGGTTTGACCATTGCCTCCCAAAGACCATGTGAGATACGGGTCATAAGCAAAGCCTCTACTTTACCGCCGGTCTCTTTTTGCCCGAAAAGCCTGGTGGCGGTGACCCGAGTGTCGTTAAAGACCATCAGGTCGTCGTCTTTCAGGTAATCGAGAATCTCAAAGAACCGTCGGTGTTCGAGTTTGCCGTCTTGCTTGTTTACAATGAGTAATCTTGACTGATCGCGCTCCGCCAGAGGCTCCTGTGCAATCATCTCCTCGGGGAGCACGTAATTGAATTCACTTAAATGCATTTATACCGTGGGGGCATATTATGTACAACTTCGCCCGCCAAAACCTATACGCAACCTAGACCTTGATTGTAGCCGCCATAAGCCGCAATGTCAAGGTAATTATCTGTAATTTGCAGCCATATTGTAGCCACGAATTTAGCAGTAAAGGAAAGCTTTTTCATAAACTGATATACAAACAATGCGATTACTCGCTTAATAAATTGACCCAGGCTCATCTTTCCTGTTAGAATCTCATCGTGGAAGCCAAGAGACATAAAAGAAAACTTGAATATTCGGATATCGATCTGTCACGTTGGAAAGAATATGAGGAAATTCTCACCGATTCTCTTTGGATAATGAGTTCCAGGCAAAACACCAACGGACACGTCTTCGACTACCACGGAAATTTCATCCCACAGATTGCAAACCAGACTTTCCAGCGCTATACGCGGGAATGCGATATTGTTGTGGACTGGTTCCTCGGCTCGGGCACGTCGGCTATCGAAGCAGTCAATCTAAGTAGAAGGCTCATCGGTGTTGAGCTGAAACCGGAGATGGTCGAGCATGTAAGAGAAAAATTGCCGCTGGAGAGCCTGGAGAAAAATGTCCGGCTTATCAATGCAGACAGCGCGTCCGATAAAGCCAGGGCGGACGTAAATAATGCTCTGCGGGAGATGCAAGCGGAAAAAGCCCACCTTGCAGTGCTACATCCTCCTTATGCGGATATCATCAAATTCAGTGACCTTGACGCTGATCTATCGAACTGCTCATCCACGGATAATTTCCTTGCAGGGTTTAAGAGAGTTGCGCAAAATGCCTTTGATACCCTGGAGAAGGGCCGGTTTGCTGTGCTTGTGATCGGCGATAAATACTCCGCAGGTGAGCTTGACCCGCTCGGGTTCAAATGCATGCAGGTGATGAACGAAGTCGGTTTCAGAACGAAATCGATTATCGTCAAGAACATAGAAGGCAATGAAAAAGGAAAAGGAAAAGACTCGAACCTCTGGCGATATCGAGCCTTAAGCGGTGGGTTTTATATCTTCAAGCATGAATACGTGATGATCTTCTTTAAGTAACACTGGGCTGCTGACGACAATACTCCCCCTCACCACAACCCCCTCCCGCCAAAGGGGAGAGGGAGAGCGGAATTATAAAAAGTTTGGTTTCTTCAGCTCAGGATGCCGGCAAGCATTTGTTCTCAAGAAAGTATTCATTCTCACATACTACTGAGCTTAATGTCACCCAATTAATTCTCATGTGAACAAAAGCTGTGGCCGTATCGTCTAAAAAGTGCGGATAAATACAAAGAAATACTGCCGCATCGAAAGATGTAATACAATGGAACTCTGCAATTTGGATGGTGGATTGGAGATACTCATAAACTATTCGGAAGAGCCTACGATATCCCTTAAGGGAGAAGTGGACTTCCGCAATATGGAGAGAATTAAAAAGGCCATTATGAGCCTGGTCGATCGTGGGAAGACGTCGATCAATATCGACCTAAGGGGGTTGATCTTCTTGGATTCGACAGGTGTTTCCGCTCTTATAGATGCCGCCAATGCTATAACGCCGAAGGGCGGCGATTTGAAACTGGTCACGACAGGCGAGACGCTTCCGCACATGCTCGCAAAATGCGGCGTGTCGGGTCTTTTCCATTATGAACATGTATCCGGCCCGCACCCCGTTTTAGATTCCACGACTCGTAAGGTAACCAGAGATATTGTGGAGTTCGATGTCCCCAGTAAGCCGCAGATGCTCTCATATATCCGGTCACGGGCCGCCGATTTTGCCTGCTCGCTGCCTTTTTCTCAGGAAGACATCGAGGATATCAAGCTCGCGATTGGTGAAGCAGCGACGAATGCGATCCGGCATGGGGCGAGCCGAGACTGCAAAAAAGTCAAAATCAGATTCGAACGCGGCGAAAAAGAGATGAAAGTCGCNNGTCGCTGTTTCGGATAAGGGAGACGGGTTTGACCCCAACAAAATTTGCCCACCGAACCACGGCGAGATGTGTGAAGGCGGCCGCGGGATTATGTTCATGAGAGCCCTTATGGATGAAGTGAAATTCCACGCGGAAGAGCCGGGCACACGGGTCGAGATGACTAAGAAATTCAGAGTGTCATAACACTTATTGATCGGCTGTAAATAAGCTGCCCTCCGAATGGTCAGGATTCGGAGGGCTTAATAATGCCGGGTACACATCAGGCCCGTTCCGGCAAGTCGGGGCGCCCTTTGGGAGGGGGTGGTACCCGGTTTTTCCGGCCCGAAAAGACCGGAAAGGGATTCGTAATTCGATAAACTGGCTCAGGACATTATTCCCAGTTCTTCAGTCAGTCAAACACATCAATTGGTAAAGTACATAAGAAAGCCCCGGCAAGTAAATACTCTAC
>DJHI01000076.1:6319-23710 GCA_002431715.1 Armatimonadetes bacterium UBA5829 | reverse complement strand
CCCCTCACCCCGACCCTCTCCCACAAAATGGGGAGAGGGGGATACGTAGTGCAAATCTTATACGGTAATCAATCGTAAAAATTCCGGCTAAAACGTTTCCTCATCCTCATAGGCCATCTCGGATTCCGCTATATACATATCGGGGTCGGCGTCAAACTCTTCCTTACACTCTTCACTGCAGAAACAATAGTGCTTACCACGGAAATCAGAACAGACGGCGGCGTGCTCCTCAGCCACAACCATGCCGCATACCGGATCGACTGGCATTTGGTCACCTCCTAGTTAGTTTGCGTATTGCAGGATTCCCAAAGCAACTCGTGTTAAAACGCCTGCCGCCGCATAAGAATGGGTAAATAATACTGTGAACTGAAGATAATATTTCAATATGGAGTAACTACAATGGATACTACCGGAACAACAGAGGTAGACTGGTCGTTTATTGCTCTAGGGATAATTCTCATATTACTAGGCGCGTTCGCGATAGGCGTACCGTTTATCACCACGCTTGCCCTGGCTTATGCGCTGGGGGTTATTTTGATAATAGGTGGATTTGCTCATGCAGTTCATATGATAAAGACTGTGCGTGAGGGCGGGTTCATATTGAAACTGATCACCACCCTTATCTATCTTGCCGCCGGTATATTTCTACTGGCTTACCCGCTTGCCGGAGCAGTTGTTTTGACTCTGGTGCTGGCGATCTTCTGGACGGTGAGCGGCATAGTGAAAATTGTAAATGCGCTGCAGCTAAGGCATCTACCACACTGGGGCTGGATGCTCTTCAGCGGAATAGTCACTCTGATCCTTGGGATCATCATCTGGAGCATGTGGCCTTTGGCGAGCCTGTGGGTCTTGGGCTTGTTTGTGGGAATCGACCTGATTATGGCCGGATGGATGCTTATAACCATGCCGATGGCTGTTAGAGGCGGGTTCTTTACCCCACTTTACCGGCCGACTTGATGAAAAATGTCGAGTGTTCACTCAAACTATATAACCCCCGCTCGACCAGCGGGGGTTATTATTGGCACCAGTTTTCACTTAACCTGCGGGAGTGACACCCAGCTTTTTGAACTGTTTGACAATATCTTCCTTTGATATAACGCCGACATGGCGGAATACCTGTTTACCGTCCTTGAAGATAAGCTGAACCGGGATAGCGGACACATTGTATTTTTCAGCCGCATCTCTGTTTTCGTCGACATCAATAGCCACAAACTCGACCTTGCCCTTATACTCCTTTTTGAGTTGTTCAATAACCGGTTTCATGCTCTGGCACGGGCCGCACCATTCGGCTCCAAGCTCCATAAACTTGACATTGATTTCAGGACCGGCCCCATTACCACCGGGTGTTGCCTGACTTTGCGCCGGTTTACTCGGAGTCTGCGCTTGAGGCGGCTGCTGCGTTTCACCCGGCACAGTCGCGCTAGGTGATGGAGCACTCGGTTTAGCCTGCGGAGCGGGCTTGGGAGGCGGAACCTCCGTTGGAGCTGTCGGACACGTCGGCGCCGCTGCCTGTCTGCTTACCTGTTCGGTCTTCGTTCCCTGAACAGCCAGTATACCCCCGGCAACTGCCGCCGCCACTACAACCAATGACAATACTACCGTCAATATTGTTCGCTGCTGTTTCGTCATTACGAGTACCTCCTGATTGCATTTCCGAAATCACTCCAGGAATAACACCTGGATGGAATATATGCACTCAGAATCATTTACCCGTAATCAGCTCATCGTTAATCAGCTTTTGCCTAAAACCTCCGCCAAATCTGCCTCAGGTGTGCTAATAGGCGATATGTTGAAATTATCTACAAGCACCTTCAAGACCAGCGGGGTCACAAATGCGGGCAGGCTTGGTCCGAGCTTGATGTTCCTGATGCCTAAATGCAGCAGAGTCAGCAGGATCGCAACCGCCTTTTGCTCATACCAGGACAGAATAAGAGAAAGCGGCAGGTCATTTACGCCGCATCCGAAGGCATCTGCCAAGGCAAGCGCGATCTTGATCGCTGAATAGGCGTCATTGCACTGGCCTATATCCAGGAGTCTCGGTATGCCGCCGATATCACCGAATTCGAGTTTGTTGAACCTGTATTTGCCGCAGGCAAGGGTCAGGATGACACAGTCCTTGGGCACCTGCTGAGCAAACTCAGTATAGTAGTTGCGTCCGGGCTTGGCCCCGTCGCATCCCCCGATCAGGAAAAAGTGCTTGATGGCTCCGGCCTTTACGGCACTGATTACAGTATCCGCGACGCCCATAACCGCATTTCGACCGAACCCGACCATTATTTTCTTGTCAGGGCCATCCTCTGGAAAACCATCGGCGGCCAGCGCGGCCTCGATCACAGGGGTAAAATCTTTGTCTTCTCCGATATGGGTCACACCGGGCATAGCCACGAGACCGGTTGTAAAAATTCTGCCTTTATAGGACTCCCTGGGCTTCTGTATGCAGTTCGTGGTCATAAGGATGGCGCCGGGAAATGCGTCGAATTCCTTGACCTGATCCTGCCATGCACCGCCGTAATTGCCGACCAGGTGTTTGAAAGCCTTCAGCTTTGGATAGGCCAGAGCGGGGAGCATTTCACCGTGAGTATAGATACTGATCCCTTTGCCTTCGGTCTGCTTGAGAAGCTCATAGAGGTCTTTTAGATCGTGGCCGGAGACCACAATCGCCTTGCCTTTAATCGGCTCGACTCTGACGGCAGTTGGTTCTGGGTGGCCGTAGGCATCGGTATTTGCCTCATCCAGCAGCTCCATCACATGAAGATTAAGCTCGCCGACTCCTAAACTCGCTGTAACCAGTTCATCGACTGCCGGATTTGGTTTGGTCAACAGATCAAGATATTCATGGAATTTGGCATATATCGCAGCATCCTCCTTTCCTAGAATCTGCGCGTGGTCGGCATAGGCAGCGGTGCCTTTGAGGCCGTAGGTCACAAGTTCCTGCAGGCCGGTGATATCATCACCGAGCGTGTTCTTTCGACTGGAAATTCCGATCTGAGCACCCTGAGAGACCAGCGCATCTATGCCGTCCGCAGGTTTCAAGGCCGCTGGGCCGTCGAGAAGCTCAGGTTTCTTGCCTGCTTTGATCGCCGCATCCTCATACAGCCTCTTCGCTTTCTCTATTATCTTTCCGGCCTGTATAAGCATTTCCTGAAGCCTATCGGGATCGAAATCTACATTTGTGACCGTGGCAAAGAGAGCCTTGATGACAAAGATATCGATCTCTCGATCCCTGGCGCCCAACTGAGAGGCTCTGTGGGCATACATGGAGATTCCTTTGGATACATATACGAGCAGATCCTGCAATGTGGCCGTTGTTGCGTCTTTTCCACACACGCCCTTGGCCGTGCAGCCCGTTCCCATAACCGTTTGCTCGCACTGATAGCAGAACATGTTCATCTTTTTTCTCCTCTCGCAATTAATTAAGCATGCCGAATACGCAGGATATTGGAATTATTTACAAGGTTATTTTAGTACTCATAGATTGGTTTTTATTTGACGCAGGTCAGATTTACTGATTTATTTGCAAAAAATTTGCGGTGCGCCGGGTATGGTAGGTCGCTTCGGATCTTGTTTTCGCAATTCCAAATAATCCAGAATACGAGCTGTGACTAAATCCGGGGTAAATCCGAGCTTCTCGGCGATTACTTTATACGGCGCCGATGCTCTGAATTTGTCGATGCCTATGATAAGTCCATATGGGCCGACATAGCGATACCAGCTTAATGATGCCGCCGCCTCTATTGCNNCGACTCTGTTTGCCACATCCGGCAAGAGGACGCTTTCGATATAGTCCCTGCTCTGGCGGTCGAAGAGAGTTTGGCATGGAAAACTTACGACTCGCGCGCCTATGCCTTTTTCACTAAGCATCTTTGCGGCCGCAGTCGCTAATTGGAGTTCTGAGCCGGATGCCATCAGGATCAAATCAATAGAATTGATAGGTGGTGTATATATAATGTAAGCGCCCTTGGCCAGATCGAGCACGCTGTTGGGGTTTTGGCGCTCTATCGGCGGCACCCTCTGGCGGGTGAGAGCAAGGGCCGTTGGACTATTATGATTTTTTAGCGCAACAGCCCAGGCGACAGCGGTTTCGGCAGCATCAGCCGGACGGATGATATCGAACCCGGGAATCGCTCGAATCGAGGCCAAGTGCTCGATGGGCTCATGCGTCGGTCCGTCTTCACCTAAAAAGACACTGTCGTGAGTATAGATATAAATCACCTGCAGGTGCTGCATCGAGGCAAGGCGCAGTGATGGGCGCATATAGTCTGAGAATATCAGGAACGTTGCAGCGTATGGGATGAACCCGCCGTACAGCGCCATCCCAGAGCAGATAGCTCCCATCGCATGCTCGCGTATGCCGAAATGCAGATTGCGACCCTCAAAATGATCTTTCGATATATCGTCAAAGCCTTTGAGAAGGGTTTTGGTAGATGGCGCGAGGTCAGCCGAGCCTCCAATAAAACTTGGAATGTGCTTGGCTATCTCCTGCATGATGATGCCGCTGTGATTACGGGTGGCGTCTTCCTTATTTTCTACCGAACTGAGCAGGAGTTGTGTAATGTTATCGGGAACATTACGAGCCATCATATCCGACCAGAGGCGCGCCTCTTTGGGATATTTCTCTCTATATCGCGCGAACATGACCGACCATCTGTGAAATTCTTCTTCGAGAGTTTTGCGCCGTATGCGGAATAGCTCATATACTTCATCAGGCACATAAAAAGTCGGCTCCAGAGGCCAGCCTAGATTTTTCTTCATGGCCTCGACCTCGTCAGCCCCGAGAGGCTCGCCATGAGCTTCCCTTGTATCCTGCTTGTGAGGAGCACCGTAACCGATGTGAGTACGAGCTATAATCAGGCTGGGTCGGCGATCTTCCGCTATGGCTGCGCCGATGGCTTTATCAGCTGCATCCCGGTCGTGGCCGTCGATACGCTGCACATGCCAACCATAGCCCTCAAAACGCTCCTCCACATCATCGGAATACGTAAGCTCCGTGTCACCCTCAATGCTTATGTGATTATCATCATAGATATATATAATGTTGCCCAGACCCAGATGACCGGCAATGGAAGCGGCCTCATTGGAGATGCCCTCCATAAGGTCGCCGTCGCTGACGATTGAGAAGACTTTGTGGTCGATAATTGGAAAGCCGGGCCTGTTGAACCTGGCAGCAAGCATCTTCGAGGCGATTGCCATTCCTATGGCATTTCCAAACCCCTGACCGAGAGGGCCGGTGGTTGCCTCCACACCGGGAGCGCGGTCATACTCTATGTGACCAGGAGNNGGAGTAATGCTGTCCCACTGCCTGAATTTTTTTATCTGCTCCATCGGCATCTTATAGCCCGAAAGATGCAGCAGAGCATACAGAAGCATAGAGGCATGACCTGCGGAAAGGACAAACCTGTCGCGGTTTTGCCATGACGGCACATATGGGTTGAACTTTAGTTACCTGGTCCAGAGCACGAAAGCATAATCAGCCATCCCGGAAGGTGCACCAGGGTGACCCGACTGCGCCTTCTCGACTGCATCNNCAAAAATCGAATTGTATTTACCGCGAGTTGATCCACACTCGAATCCATATTTCTCTCTGCCATTCGCTTCTCCGTAATAATTTTGCCGGGCTGAGGCTATATTACCCGGCATTTGGGTAAAAGAATCGGGTAGCTCAACAACCAGGGCTTACGCATTAAAATGAACATTGCTACTTTATACTGCGGGAATGATGCTAATTTACTCTTATTAAAAAATCAGCAGCCTTAATTCCCGCAGTATGCACTGACGTAACGTTCGCATGATATTTATACGTGCGTAAGCGCTGGATCAACAACTGAGGTGATGATATGCGAACACAGACTTATGTGCATCGAGACCCCGCGCTTGTGAAGGCTGTAGAGGAACTGGTTCTGGAAGATTTTAAGGGCGCAAGCCGTTCTCATTATAAACCCCGTGAAAAATATGAGTGGCTGGGTGATCTGAAGACCAGAATCTGGCTGGATACAGGAGACGCAGTAGCAGCCGAGAATGTGTGGGGACCTGAGATCGAGGCTCTGACCACAAATAACACCCTTGTAAATCAGGTCGTTCAAACCGGAGCAATGGACGAACTGATCGCATATGCGGCGAGAGAGATTCGATTGGCATCGCCGGGCATAGCCGTTCAGGATTTGGTGATCGAAGTGGCGTTTGTGGTAAATGCAAAGATAGCCCTCGGCCTGGTAGAAAAATTCGGAGCCCATGTGAGTGTGGAACTGCATCCTGATACGGCGAATGATGTCGAAAGCACACTTGTTTTTGCCAGAAGATATTATGTGATCAATCCCAGCCACTTTTACGTCAAAGTACCGTTGACACCGAGCGGGTATGTGGCCGCTCGTCAGTTATCGTGTGAAGACATTCCAATAAACTTTACATTGGGTTTTTCTGCGCGTCAAAACTATCTTGCAGCCCGATATACGGGGCCGCGATATGTAAATGTATTTTTAGGGCGCCTGAATTCACTTGTGGAGGAAAATGGACTTGGCAGGCCCGACAATATCGGTGAGAAAGCAGCCCTTGCATCTTATGAAGCCGTGAAGGGATTACGAGAAAGCAGGATAGATGTTTTTACATATCAGATAGCTGCAAGTATGCGCAGCGGCAGCCAGGTCCCGGTTCTTGCAGGTATCGATGTTATGACTATTCCTCCAAAAGTTGCTGAGCAGTACCTTGCGATGGAACTGCACCGGCGGGATTTGCGAAGGCACAGCTCGAAAGAACTTAGAGTTGATCTTGAACCGGCGGCTTATGAAAAACTGCGCCGGCTGTGGGATGTAGATAATCAGTTCGTTGATTTTGTGGAGGATGTTGTTGAGCGGAGATATGACATTATCAATGGACAGGATTTGGTCAATATTGCGAATAACCATAGAGTCAACCTTTTTAATGGATGGACTGCACACGACAGGCAAATGATTCGCGCCAAAGGAAAGATCCCTGACCTTAAGGAATGGCCGAATGCCCCTGTGGATGATCTGATGTCAATATCGGCTCTTGAGGCATTTGCAAAGGATCAGGTAGAGCTGGATATGCGAATAGAGAAAATAATTTCGGGACCCCACAGCGAAATACGCTATTAAGTAATTATGCTATTGACAAATGAGTGAATTGCATGCATAATACGCATTAATACTAACTGTGCCTCATATGTATTATTATGTAGGCATATGAGCATATATCATCTATAATTGCGGCGAATAAGAAATCACTAGTAACTGCTGTCGCTGTGTTGAGACTGATTTTGTTTTTGTTGTCACTATTGTCGTTTTCGTGGCATCATCTGCAGTAGATATGTGAGCATGGACGCAGGCTTTCGAGTATTTATGTTAGCCAGGCCCTTTATGCCACACGTATTCGCGAACAGACCATGAAATTGCCTCAAGACAAGCACCTATAGGAGACAACTATAGACTTAATGGTTGCGTTAGTGTATAATTAGTTCATAGCCTTGGGCTTGCAGAGCAAGTTATCGACAAAATCAAGTTGATTGTCACCAAGGCGTAGTGCACAAATCGATGTTGTCAGATTTTGTCAGTGAGATGAGCTGAGAGATTCTGGTTTCGTTGCGATATTGTGCGTGGTATTTACTCCGGGGGGGCTGGTCATGAATGCATTGCCGGTACAGCCACAATATGTGGCGGATGCCGATCAAAGGACGAGATATTTCGAAGATCTCGAAAAATGGGACTTCGAAATCGCGTGTAGCGCCTTGGGAGGCATTCCTTACGATGAACTAATCGATTCATTGAAGGACGTGTATACGGCTTTTGTTACAGAAGCCCACAAAAGGGGATACCCCACCTGCATACGACTTACATCCACACTTTGCGCAGGCGATAAGATCGGAATTGAAGAAGCACAATATGATGCAGACAACAATCCCATCAAATGGTCGGAGAAGGGGTTCTATGCATCATATGCCTCCGATGCGTGGAAAAGCTACCTCAAAGAACTGATCAACCTTTTTATAAGACAATACGGCTTTGATTATGTAGCATTCGAAGAACCGATCTTTAAAACCGATATTCCAGGTAACAAGGATCGGTTTTACAGCAAGTTCGTCTCAGAGTTCTCCGACATAAAGTATCCCGAAAGACGAGAAGAGAGCACGGCATACCTGACATTGCAGAAAGCCAAAGCACAAGTGATCGAGGAATTTTACTCCGAGCTCGTGGAATATGCAAAGTCGGTCGGAGCGAAGAGGACGGGAATCATATCATCTTCATTCATTCCCACTTCCGACGATTCCAACATTGTCTTTAATGTAGGTCGAATATCACGTATTCCAGGGCTCGATTTTTTAGTAGCGGGAATAAAGCCAGGTGACATAACCGCAGGTAAAACATGCATTTCTGACGAGATGTCCAAGTCGGCAGGCCTGGCATATATAGATGTAATGGCAAATGCGCTGGGTAAGGATATTATTGCAGTCAGCAATTCCAAGGACACAGATACCGATTTTTACAAAGATGTGATGCTTTCATCTCTGGCAGCGGCTCCCTGTGGATTCGCCCAGTTCTGGTATGAAAAAAACGCCGGCAAAGATAACGCCTATATGGATATTCTCAGCAGCACGGCGGAGGCATCGAGCAGGCTCGGCAAGCCGAAGTCCCCAGTTGCGTTTGTCTTCTCCTGTTCGGGAATGCGACATGTAGATCCACTTGCATATGATAAAGTATTTTCGCATTATTGGGCACTGGCAAAAGAGCTTGCATTTAACGTTCATATTCCCATGCTCACTTTTCATGCGGATACGCTGGATAAAGACCTGCAAGATCACCCTGAGGTGCAGGTGCTTGTCTTTGAAGAGCATTTCCCGTTGACAATGGAGCAGATGCTGGTTATCCGAAATTGGTGGCAGTCTTCTGAAAAGAGAGCAGCCATTGCATTTGGCACTGGAAAGGGTTATAATGCCGATCCTGTCTTCCCGGGCCTTGGACCATGCGCCTCTTCGTTCCCTGGAATATTGGAGCTTATCGGCCTAAGACAGGAAGAGGGATTGAGTGTAGAGCCTGATGGAGATATCGAGCTAAAGGATGTATCGCGAGTCCGAAGGTCGGCTTTCCTTGAAGAAACCACTAAGGTAAAAAAGGTAGCCGATGTGCGCAGAATATTCGGCTCTCGCGCAAGCATCCTTTATGAGGCAGATGTTTATCAAAACAAGATTCCGGTAGTGGCGGAATGGCGAGATCGCTCCACGTTAGCGATTTTCTGCGGATTCGGCCTCTCTGCTGATACCGCATCGATCTCCACAAAAGCTATTACATATGCGCTGCGTGAAGTCAACGCATCCAGCCTTATGATCGATTCCTGCTCGGATGGAGTGCTCTGGAGTATCAATGCAAGTGATTATATAGTCCTTAGCAATATTTCAGATAAAGAAGGGGCCGCAACAGCGCGCCCCGGCAGAGCAAACCTTTGGGATGTCATCAATCAGAAGATGCTTCCTGACGGCGACCCCAAGATTACTATTGCACCGCATTCGTTCGGTCTTTACAGGATTGTCGGGCGGAGATCAAAATTCCTCGATGTGCAGGGAAGTCTGTGCCTTCGCAGGCTGACTGATGGCGCAGGAAGAGCAGAGATCGAGATACTTGCCGGACGTAAGACCGTGTTTGTGCTGCGAAGCTCACCTAAGGAGATATTTGTAGACGGAAAATCCTGCACTATCTCACAGGAAATCGTGGACGGGGTATATTACGTCACACTGCTTCAATGCAATCCGGGAGAACGAGTAATTTCACTCAGGTGGTAACAAGCCCAACATTTGGGTATAAATACAGTGCAGAGAATGGCGAGCGGAATTATCTGCTCGCCTATCTACTTTAAGCAGGTGGCATAATGCGCAGCTTTCTGGGATGCCGGTTAGATATTAAATCTTGCAGACATGTACTGCGGATCACGCTTATCTACTTAGCGATAGCCGCGCTGTACATATGGCTCAGTGATAAAGCGCTCGCTGCATTTGTCACTGACAAACTGCTGCTTGCAAGACTCCAGATGGCTAAGGACTGGATATTCGTTCTCATAACTGCTTTCATTATATATGTACTGGTTGGCAGAAGCTTGAGGACACTCGAACGGTCTGAGCGGGTGCTGCGTGAGAGTCAAGAACACCTGAGCTGGGTGCTGGAAAATGCCCTCGATATTCTTGCGATACTGGACTCCGAAGTCAAAGTGCTGTATGTCAGCACTTCAATCGAGAGAATTCTCGGCTACAAAGTCGAAGAGATGCTGGGACGGCACCTACTCGATTTGGTTCACCCCGATGACTACAACAAGACCTGCACGGAATTCCAACAACTGGACTGGACAGAAGGAATGACGGCGTCTTCAGAGTTCAGGATTCATCATAAAGACGGCTCCTGGATCGTGGTGGAGATGATAACGAGAAGAGGCACACTCGGCACGGACACGCCGGTTTATGTAACAAACATTCGCGACATAACAGAGCGCAACCAGGCAAAACAGGCTCTGGCGGATTCCCAGCGGCGTCTTTCCGATATTATTACATTTTTACCGGATGCCACGTTTGCAATCGACCTGGAAGGCAAGGTAATTGCCTGGAACCGGGCGATGGAGGAGCTGAGCGGAGTTAAAGCAGAGGAAATTCTTGGAAAAGCAGGCTATGAGTACTCTCTGCCGTTCTACGGAGTGAGGAGACCCGCTCTTATCGACCTCGTGCTGCACGCCGATCCGGAAACTGAGAAATTTTACACCAAAGTCTCTAGTGTAGACCACACATTAACAGCCGAATCAGCAAGCATGCTGCTTAGGCCGGGTGGAGTATACTACTGGATCAAGGCAGCGCCGCTTTATGACTCCAGCGGCAATATTGTAGGTGCAATAGAGTCGGTTCGCGATATAACGGAACGCAAGAAATCCATGGACGAACTGCGGACTCAAAAAGAGCTGCTGCAATCGGTTATGGATAACGTCCCACAAGCCGTCTATTGGAAAGATACCAATTTGAAATTTATCGGGTGCAACAAGAATTTTGCCGAGGATGCAGGAGTTGGCGACCCTTCCCATATATTGGGAAAGATAGAAGAGGATATGGTTTGGACGAAAGAAGAAGCCGAATTATATGCACAGAGCGATCTGCATGTTATGCAAAATAATAAGCCGTCTCTGCATATAGTGGAACCTCAGCACCAAGTCGGCGGCAACCTTGCATGGATTGAATCGAACAGAGTCCCGCTTCACGATGACCAAGGCAACGTGGTCGGAGTGCTGGGCACATATGAGGACGTCACTGAGCAAAGACGGATTCAGGAGGAGCTCAGGGAACGACGTCAACGCGAGCGTCAAATACAGGCTGAAGCAGAAGAGGCCAAGCGGCAGTTTTACAGGGGCACGATATTCTCGGTAACAGACGGCAAGCTGAATCTTGTTTCCTATGAGGAACTTGAGGATATGATGGAGTGCTCAGCTATTGAGCTGAACCTGGTCGAAGAAAACGACCTTTCAAGACTGAGAAACCTCTGTAAGATAATAGCCAAGCAGGAAGGGATGCCTGAAGACAGATCCACGGCTCTTGTAATGGCTGTCGGAGAAGCCGCAGCTAATGCGATAAAGCATGCAAAAGGCGGCACCGCTAAAATATGCGTTGTAGAAGGCTGCGTCCAGGTATCTATTCAGGACTCCGGCCCCGGCATGGATACGCTTGTTCTCCCCAAAGCAACTCTCATGAGCCGTTTCTCCACCAAACCATCAATGGGTCTTGGATATTCGATTATCCTGGATTCTGTTGACACAGTCTATCTCGCTACAGGCAAAGAAGGAACTTGGGTTTTGATGAGACAAGCTGTTAAGGCCCCTGTTCAGGAAATATGTCTGGAAGCATTCCCCGATACCTGGTAACCCTATATTTTCAATCACTATGGCTCGGGTGGTTTTAATTTACTAATTCAGGGGTAGTCTTGTCGAGGCAAGCAGGAATATTGACGAGCCTTCAATAATACACGCTTGGATAATATAAACTAATTCCTCATGAATAAGGAGCTTATGCAAAACATGAAAAAAGCCGCCATTTGGGTAGCCATCGTCGGGACAGCAGTCGTTCTGACAGGCTGCGGTAAAAGCTGTAATGTTGCCAGTGTACCTGCGAAAAATGTGGCAACAGTCAACGGAGAGGGAATACCCGCTTCAAAATACCTGGATTTAGTAAGCCGCAGAGCCGGCCGCGATGTTCTCACCAACCTGATCGAACAGCAGGTTATTCTAAATTGGGCGAAAGAGGAAGGTGTTTCACCTACAGATAAACAGATAAAGCAGCAGATTGAAGTCCTCAAGCGTGATGGCGTCTACGAACGGCAGGAAAAACTGTTGGGTCAAGACGCAATCAACTCGGAACTCAATGCAATGCAGGCTAGAATAAACATTGCAAAGAAGATTTCCAAGGTCACAGACCAGGAACTGCAATCCGCTTACGATATGATGAAGCAGCGTTATGTCCATGGCCCGCGCAAGTATGTCGCTCTCATCATCAACACAGACCAGAAGCAAGTGGATGATGCAGCCAAAGCAATAAAGGGTGGACTGTCTTTCGACGATGCGGCGGCTAAGTATTCCGACAAGCGGTTTGCCATTGGCGGCGGCGCTATAGAAATTTGGGTTGCCGAAGATCAGCAGGGTATTCCGGCTGAATTGGCATCCGTTGCAAAAGCAACCAAAATAGGAGAAGTCAGCAAGGTATTCAGCCTCGGGCAGCCGGGACAGCCTACTAACTATGCTATTTTGAAAGTAACCAAGGAACAGCCTAAATCCAACCTGAAGCTCAAGGATGTTAAGAGCGAGGTCGAAGATGCCGCTGCTCTGCAGAAATCGCAGATGGATTCCAAATTCACCGAAGAACTCAACAAGAGAAAGAAAGATGCCAAGATATCGATAGACATTCCTTATCTCAAGGATGTTGCCGATACTATCAATAATCCTCCTGAGACCCCAACCGGAATGCCGACTCCTCAGCCGGGACCGGCACCTAAGGCCAAAGCCGCTCCGAAAAAATAAAAACTCTCCGGGAATCCGAAAGTTCGGAGATCCGGTAGAGATAGACAAAAACAAAATGGTCCGGGGAGAGATTCCTCGGACCATTCTACGTTTCCTAATTCCTAATTCTTAATTATCTTTATCTCCACCAATCTCGGAGTTCCCTATTCATTTTCTCATCCCACTCCTCCATCTCCCACTGTCTTGCAGCTTCTCTTTTCTGCTTGCGACGCACTAAGAATGCTATGATCACGAGTATCGCCATGATGACGGATATCGCTCCCGTTGCCACGCGTGTGATTTTTAGCCCATAGTAGTGCCTGGAGACATATGCGGACCAGTCGCTCTCGAATTGCCCGCCCGTGCGTCCGGTTGCTTTTTGCATGGCTTTATCGAATGAGCCCGTATGTGCAAGTTCCGAGAGCATAATTCTTAATGAATTTTTGCCATGCTTTTTTGCCATATAGCGTATAGCTGAAGCCGATTGGGCATAGGCGAGGCTCATTTTATCTTTNNCTTTGGGAAATGTCGCAGCCAGATGCTTAAGCGGAATCAGCGAGCCACCGGATGCGGCATCGGCTACGATTGAATCGTCCGAATCGGAATACTGCTCCGATTCGTATTTTGCGATGCCCTCATTCGCCCAAAGAGGCAGGCGGGTGACTTTTGGGCCTAAAAGCCTGAAGATGACCGCGTGAGTTATTTCGTGAGCGAGTGTCTCATTTGCAGGAGCAAATACTCCGCTCGTATCGACTGAGATGATTTCCGTGCTGCTGGCGGTGCCGACTGTAAACAGACTATTTTCCAGCCCTCCCGCCTCGATAAACGAGTGGTGAGTGCGGTAAATATTCAGCGTAAACGGCCTGTACTTTTCGGGTTTGTAACCTAGGTTGCGAGATATGCGCGTAAGAGCGGCCTGGGCGCTCTCAGAGATCATCTGCGGCAAGTATTTATCGGCCGGCTCATAGTGGACGATGAAATATTCGGTCTTCATCGTCCCTGTAAGTGGGCTCTTCAAGCCGATCGCTTGAGTTGAGAAGCCAAGGACCAACAGCGCTATTAACGCCGTACGAATTGCTGTTAGTTGAATCAATTTTAACCCTAAGGTCAATTTACTATTTGTCGCTTACCCAAAAATCGTTTGCAAGCTCCAAACCTTCGTATACGGCACTTTGTCTTGGAGCCGCCATCCAATCTGCAACTTTATCCCGCCAATGCAGATAGTGCGGTGTGCCTTTATGCGCCGAAGCATCATCCGCTGACTCATACGCTTCATATAATACGAAGTATGATGGATTTTGCTTTAATTGAAGCACATCGAACCGAATATTTCCAGGCTCCGCGTTTGACTCCTTTGCATTCTCCAGAGTCGCCTCTCTAAACTCATCGACATGCTCCGGTTTGACCTGAACGTAGACTAGCGTTACATACATACCAGACCTCCATTTAGTTGAGAGGGAGAGTGGAGGGCGAAGAGCCCACACATCACCACCCAAAACCTGGATCAAACTTCTATATCTGCGACTGAGTCGACGACTATTGTGGGTCGATACGGGAATTTGGTGATCATATCCTTTGTTGTTACGCCTGTGAGCACCAATATTGTTTCCATGCCGCTTTCCATGCCTGCGACTACATCCGTATCCATCCTATCGCCGACCATTACGGTCTCTTCAGAGTGCGCTCCCAAAAAACGCAGCGCGCTTCTCATCATCAAAGGGTTGGGTTTCCCTATAAAGTAAGGCGCAATGCCCGTTGCTTTCTGAATGAGCGCGGCCATCGCACCGCATGCAGGCTCGATGCCCTTTTCACTAGGGCCGGAGGCATCGGGGTTGGTTGCGATAAACCTCGCACCCGCAGCCACCAGCCTCACTGCCTTTGAAATTCTCTCGAAGCTATAGTTGGTGGTCTCGCCGAGAACCACATAATCAGGGCTGCTCTCGGTCTGCAAATAGCCGACGTCATGCAGCGCGGATGTCAGACCGGCCTCGCCTATCACATAAGCCGAGCCGCCGGGCATTTGGGTATTTAGAAACTGAGCGGTCGCCATGGCCGATGTGAACAGATGATCATGCGGGACGTTGAGGCCGGCCAGCGCGAGGCGGTGCTGCAGGTCGCGCTGAGTAAACATCGGGTTATTGGTCAGGACGGCGAACTGAATATTCTCTACAAGCAGCCTTTCTATAAACTGCTGAGCACCCGGAATAGCCGTGCTCCCTCGCAGCAGCACCCCGTCCATATCTAGTAAGTAACATTTCTTCTTATCCATATCTATTACCGCTTAGGCATCTGAGCGGCAAAGACCTTCAGAGAGATTCTCAAGCATCTCTCTGACTTTACTACTGAAAATTCGCCATTAACTTATGGATAATCGCTGTAGTGGCCATGTTATTAAGCCCTCGTAGAAATGCGAGGGCTTGAAGCAATATTTCATACTCCTGAATAGGCTTTAGCTGAATAACATTACAGCATGTTGAATGTGCCGAAAAGCTGCCATCCGGTATTTAGTGAATAAGCATCATCGGCATATAGATAAGCCTGACACGTGGTGTTCTTCAACGAATTCTTTACTGAGAACTTCCACTGCACCGTAACATCATTTGTAGTCTTTATTACCTTTGTTTCTCTCACGTAAATGCTCACCTGTCTGTTAGAAAGTGTCGCGTAACTGCCCGGGAGATATCCGCCAAGCCAGGCTGTATTGGCATCATTTCTCAGATACAGCTTTCCTGTCTTTCTATCGTAGCGCAAATATATTGCATTTGCCCCACTCATACTGGTATTAATCAGTAGCAGGCAGTTGCGCAGGTAGCTTTGCCCCCGCCCATGACCGTATTTAGCGGATATGGTGTATTTAATGCAACTGCAGTAAAATGTGCCGCTTGTCGGTGACAGACTTATCAGAGTCGGACCCCACGGAGCAATGTTGTAAGTGGCCTCTGCGACATTGCTGTCCGCGTATCCCGCTTTTACGGCAATTGCCTTAAGCGTACTGGTGGTGTCGACTCTTATTGGATCTGTATATACCGGGCTTAAATTTGTCGGGGTCGAACCGTCGGTTGTATAGTGGATTGTAGCTCCAGGGACGGTGCTGTTAATGGAGACATCCAGTGCAGCATAAGTCCCTGTGGGCGGAGTGAACACAGGTAATGGCATCTGCCAGGTAAACGATGTATCGGCCTCTGCGCTGTCGTCATAGGCCTCGGAATAGGCTATCGCTTTGACCTGCACCCCGAAGATGGAGAATGGGCCGGCATAGACAGTCCCATTGGTTCGACTAGGTGTGCTTCCGTCGGTAGTGTAGCGTATGGTCACTCCGGGTGTAGCATCTGTAATTGTGATCGACACATAATCGCTGAATGATCCCGTATCCGGAGTTATCACCGGCGTCTGCGCTATATATACTTCATCGGCTCCGATATCGACATGATCTCCATTTATACGTTCCTGTCCGTCGATATCCGGCCATCCCGGCGGCACATCGGCATCGGTTCCGGCATCAATAAGTGTGGATGTTGCAAGCAGATGGAAGTCATCTTCTGCGAAATCTCTAAATAATGGATCGACATTCAAATCAGAAGGATGCAGCAATCCTCCAGGGCTGTAATCGAAGTCCGTATTGCCGTAAACATCGTTTGTGCGCAGTACAGGAGATAAATTTGTGCTGGCGATTCCTGATGAGTTGAAAGCGATTATGTTATTTGAGATCGTTGGGGCGGAGCCATCGCTGAAAATACCTCCGCCGTCGAAACCTGCTCCTGTTTCATTGCCTACAATGGTGTTATTCACAATGAATATCGTGCTGCCGGCTTCAGTCAATATACCGGCGCCTTCAGCACCGGAGGTGTTCATCGCAATCATGTTGTTGCTTATGACCGAGCTACTACCTGCAATATATATACCGCCGGCCCAATACGCGCCATTGTATTCAATATAGTTATTTGTAATTGTTGCGGACCCTCCGGTTGCCGAGCAGATTCCGGCTCCAACATAAGCGCTGTTTCCAACAATGCTGTTATAAGCAATTAGTGGGGCGGCGTTTGGCCCTATATAAATTCCGCCTCCCCATTCACCGCTGTTGCCGGTGATGTAATTGTGCGTAATTGTTGGGGAACCCCAGCAGAGGATTCCGGCGCCGTGATAGTTGCCGTATACATCATATTCACCTATACCGTTGGTAACCACGAAGCCATCGAGTACGGCACTTTGAGTCAGCCCGTTCGCAGCCAGCACGGTCTCCTGCTGCATCTTGCCGTCTAGTATGGAAAAATATTTGTTGAAATCTCTCTGGTCTCTGGCTGTTTCGGTTCCACAGAAACCGCCGTACAGGGCAACTCCCTGCTTCAATGCAAGAGGCTGGACGGCATATGT
>DJHI01000076.1:2422-6293 GCA_002431715.1 Armatimonadetes bacterium UBA5829 | reverse complement strand
CAACCCATACTTCATCACCTACACGTGCTGACGCCATACCGGTAATAACCGAACGATAAGCTGTTCTCCAGGTTTTACCATTCTGCCAGCCGGTGGAATTCCACTTAACGTAGACCACGGCTGCCATCGATTGGATTGCAAACACTAATAGAAGTAATAAAACAAAAAATACGGTGCGCAGTTTTCCTCGATTCATCGCTGGTGTTTCCTCCTTTAACAAAAAGTGATTGGTTCCCTGTGAATCGAAAATGCAATTACCCAAACTTGCAAAATATGAAATATTTGTGCCTGTGCGCCGCATGTTGACACACACATACGTGCGCTTGTCACACATAATTCAGTAACCAAGCAAGGGAATGACTCCAATGGAAAAAACAGCCGTAGGGGATAACTTGGCCGGTTGCCCGCGCACGCTCATTTCTGTATCATGTTAGAGTAGTTGATATAAGGAGACAGAGACATCAAATTCGACATATTAACAACCGATCATGGCACTCGCGCGCGGCGTGGCAGGCTCACTCTCAATCATGGGACCGTGGAGACGCCTGTCTTTATGCCGGTCGGCACTCAGGGGACGGTTAAAGCTATCAGCCAGGAAGAACTTGTCGATATGGGCTTCGAGATCATCCTGGGAAACACATATCATCTTTATCTGCGTCCCGGACACGAGCTCATTAAGAGCGCCGGGCACCTGCACAAATTCATCAACTGGAACCGCAATATCCTCACCGACAGCGGCGGATTTCAGGTCTTCAGCCTCGAACATATCCGAAAAATAGGCGAGGATGGGGTCGTTTTCAGAAGCTATGTGGATGGTTCCTATCACGAGTTCACCCCCGAGCGGGTTATGGAGATTCAAAGCGCGCTTGGCTCGGATATCGTGATGGCTTTCGATGAGTGCGCGCCTTATCCGTGCACTGAGGATTATGCTCGCGAAGCTATGATACGCACTCATGAGTGGGCAAAACGTTCACTCGATTCCCATGACCCAAATCAAGCGTTTTTTGGAATAGTCCAGGGAAGCGTATATCCTGAACTCAGGCAGGAAAGTGCGAAGTTTATCGCATCGTTGGGCACCGATGGAATCGCTATAGGAGGAGTATCGGTAGGCGAGGGCAAGGAATTGATGATGAACGCCGTGGACTGGGCGGTTCCTCACTTGCCCGAGCATAAGCCGCGATATTTAATGGGTGTAGGGACTCCCGAGGATATTATAGACGCCGTAGTGCGAGGAATCGATATGTTCGACTGCGTTTTACCCACGCGGCTAGGCAGAAACGGCTCGATCTATACTTCGCAGGGACGGATCAACA
The DNA here is from genome assembly GCA_002431715.1 of Armatimonadetes bacterium UBA5829. Lineage (GTDB taxonomy): Bacteria > Armatimonadota > UBA5829 > UBA5829 > UBA5829 > UBA5829. Next base: position 4,980 of record DJHI01000076.1, on the reverse strand, counting down.
TCAAAAACAACAAGTTTATCGATGATTTCAGCCCGGTCGACCCGGAGTGCGACTGCTGGTGCTGCAGGAACTATTCGGCGGCCTACCTGCGTCATTTATATAAGTGCGATGAAATCCTCGCCTCGCGCCTTGCGACGTATCACAACCTCTATTTCTACCGAACCTTGATGATCGATATAAGGCAAGCTATAGAAAATAACCGGCTGACCGAATATAGAAAAGAGTTCCTAGCAAAATACCGCAGGCAACGCGCATCGGTTCACGATGAAGAGAGCCGGGGAGAACCGGCAGCGGGAGTATCACGCTCGCGCAGATTCGAATATGACGTTTAAGGTTCATATACCTTTGGAGATAAACGATGGAACAGAAACTAGTTACGCTGGAGAGTGTCAGGCACGACCCTAAAGTCAGAACATTCATAGAAGCCGCCAACTCGCAGATGAATGCGCTTGGATACACCGAGCATGGGTTCAGGCATGCCGGAATTGTGGCTGAGACGGCGAAAAATTTGATAGAGAGCCTCAGCCATGACGGCAGAACAGCCGAACTTGCGTCGATCGCAGGCTACCTGCACGATATAGGAAATGCAATCAACCGTCTCGGCCACCCGGACACGGCTGCGCTAATGGCATTTACCCTCTTGAACGAAATGGGTATGCCCGCGAGCGAAGTGGCGCAGGTTATTGCTGCGATAGGAAATCATGAANNTGAGCGCGATAAGCGCGGCACTTATTCTAGCGGATAAATCCGACGTCCATCATTCGCGCGTGCAGAACCAGAACCCGCTCACATTCGATATCCACGATCGGGTTAACTTCTCCGTACAAAAGTCCAGTATGCGCGTGGATCAGGAGAACAAGAGCATCAACCTCGAACTGGTCACTGACGATCAATCGGCCTCTGTGATGGAATACTTTGAGATATTCCTCAGCCGCATGCTTATGTGCCGCAGGGCAGCGGACTTCTTCGGATACAAATTCAAGCTCATAATCAACGGCGTTGAGATGTAAACTGATCGTTTTCCTTGATCTGAAGGTATAACCCGCGTCGCTGTATAACCTACAACAATAAAAGACCAAGGAGATCGATATGAGCCGGAATGAACCTGAGATAGTCGAGTTTGGGCCTTACCGCGTCATTGGGATGCGTTATGCAGGCAAGAACGAACATGGAGAAATACCCGCGCTCTGGCACGGTGAAGGCGGGTTTGTATTTAGATTTTCAGAGATCAAGACACCACCCGGCGCGGATATGTCGTTCGGACTATGCCGGTGTCTGCCCGGAGCAACGGACGGCTTCTTTGAATATATAGCCGCTCTTCCCGCTGCATGTGACGCGCCTATCCCTGATGGAATGGTGGAGGCGAAAATCGGCAAAGCCACTTATGCGGTTTTCACCTCTCCAACTCTGGCTGATATCTTCCAGGCCTGGCAGGATGCTATGAAATGGTGCGAGGAGCAGTCGGAGTGGCAGTGTTACTGTGATGTCGCAAACACCGGTATCTGCGAGTGCGCCAAGTATCCCAGTTTTGAGCTTTATCCGGCTGATTTTGGCGAGACTAACCGGCTTTATGTCTATATCCCCATTCGTCCAAAAAGATAGGAGTTATTCGTATGGCGGAACGAATGCTCGATCGTGATATGCAGCCTGATGAATCCAGCCTGGCCGGTTTCCTCGGCAAGGAAAGCTACGATTACTGGACGCGGATAGTCGGCTTCATAGACTCCACCTATCCTGGAATTTTTGCGCCTGAGTGGTTATATGGCGGTAAGCATGGCTGGAATCTCAGGTATAAGAAATCAAAATCGTTTTGCACTCTGATTCCCGAGCGTGAGAGGCTATTAGTCCAAATTGTCTTTGGTGCCGAGGAGCGAGCAAAAACCGAAGCAATTTTGCCTGAACTGGTTTCTCATGCAAGAGAAGACTATATCTCCGCAACTACCTACCATGACGGAAAGTGGCTGGCGCTTTTAGTTGATGGTGATGATGTTCTTAAAGACATAGAACGGCTGCTTGTTGTTAAGAGAAAGCCAAAGGTATGACTATAAGGCAAGCGAGGCAGGATGACAAAGAGGATTTGGCTAATAAACAAGATGCACATTAGATGGTTGATAATTGCTCTTTTGATCCTTTGTGCTCCTGTTTCGGCCGCAATAATCGGCGAAACGACTACGATTGTATATAAGGATGCGCATTTCAGCGTAGATGTGCCTGTATCTTCTGATAAGCATTCTTATACGCTCGCTGCGGGCGAAAATGTGCATGATCTTTATATAAGCGGTGGGTGCGCATATGATATCAGGGTGCTAAAACCGTCCAGCGACTTGCCCGCATCGACATTCATTGAAAAGATTATTCAGGAGCAGGTCAAGTCGGGCTCCGCTCTCGGCTCCACAAGCAGATGGGAGCTCGATTCGAAATCAAAGATACTTTTCAAGGGCTATTCCAGGTTCATCGATATAACCGACCCCCTGCTGCAAAAGCTCTTCGGCGGCACCAGGTGTTTTGAGGGCATTGCACTGTCTGCGCTGGGAGATGAACTCTCGGCAATCATTGCA
>DJHI01000076.1:502-2412 GCA_002431715.1 Armatimonadetes bacterium UBA5829 | reverse complement strand
CAGCAGGCCTCTGATGTCGAGAACCTTGCTAAATTTACCGCATTCTCCATAGGCTTGCTTCCGGCACAACCCGCTGTGGCCTCCTCTCCTGACCAGATCATATCGGGCACATCTCCGAATTTGATCAGCCCGGGCTCCAGACCAAAACTATCGGTCCAAACAAAACCCACGGCTCCGGATTCACCTATCACTCGAAAGCCAAGGATGCTCAATGATGGCGAGATAGAGCTTAATGGCGTGGTTGAGTCCATTGATATTGCAGGCAAATCGCTGGCGATTCTCGTCGATCAGGTAACAATGCCAGGTTCAAAACCGATCAAGCTTTCACCTCCAAGGCAAAAGACTGTTCTCTTTTCCAAATTGCCGGAAGATATTTCCAAAGGCAAGCGCATAACAGTAATTGGAGCTAACAACGGAGCGGGTTCGGCGATAGAGGCTGATATATTAATAGTTCAATAAAGATAATGCATACTTGTGTAATTTATAACATATACACCTTTGACAACTACTGGGAGCATCCATTGAAGAGAAAAACAGCCGAACTTTTATCACTAGCCGAAGAATATCATACCGAGCTTTCCAACCATCCAATACTGTCTCAGTATTGGTCGGAATTATCTCTCATCCTAAAGGGGAGTGTAGCACGTGGAAATCCTGACAGGTATTCAGATATCGATCTTGTCCTGTTTTGTGAGGAGAGATCATACCAAGAAATTACTGAAGCTTACTGCAAGCAAGGTTTGATTCAACGAAAAGATGGCATTTTTCTGCCACTTGGCCAGTGGGCAGGCCATTACAATCTTGAAACTCTAAGTAAGCTGATGTCTTATTTTAAAAAGCCTGATTACCCTCAAGTTTGGGAATACCAAAATGTGATTGTAATGCACGACCCGCATCGCCAGTTTCAGCAACTGGTAGATTCGCTTTCATCAGACCTGTTGATTGATCCATTGCCTTCGATAAAAAAGCAGTACCTGGATATTCAACTGACTCTGGATTGGCTTAGGCATCCTCTAAAAAGAGGTGACTGCGTTTCATCTGCCATACATTGTACAAAACTCCTGCAGAGTTTCTGCCGCATAAGCTATTTGCTGGATGGAAAATGCTACCCACACGACAAGTGGCTGTTTGCATATCTGGGTACCACTCGGTTCGGAAAACGCGAAAGAGCACACATTAAGACTTATGCTACAACAATTGCTAATACAGTTGCAAAACACAAAGAACTCGAGTGCTACCCGCAGTATTCGGATGCAGCAGCACTGGTTGAGAAGCTTGGCGTTTTCATAAACAAGTATCACGGTAACCAACCTTGGATATCGGAATGGTATCTTTATGTTTAAATAGGGACATGATAATAGAGTCAAAAATAGGAATAGCTGAATAAACCATCTCGGCATATGTGCCTGCTTTACTTCTAGCCCTGGAAGGACTTGCACTCTTCTCCGCGGAAGTCTCTATGGGTGTTTTATCTCCATTTTATGTAGAGGTTAATTGATGAGACTATACGTGGGAGCGACAAGGCAGAATGACGGCAAGACCATTACCTGCCTTGGGCTTATCTCCACTTTAAAGAAGAAAATTGCGAGCGTTGGGTATATCAAACCTGTCGGGCAGCGGTATGTCGAGATAAATGGCCACAAGATAGACGAAGATGCGCTCCTGGTTAAGCAGGTCTTCGGCCTTACGGGCGACGTGCAGGATATGTCTCCCATTGCGATTCCACGACACTTCACAGAGAATTATATAGATAATCCCAACCGCAGCGATTTAGTCGATCGCGCAACTGCGGCGTTTACTCGTATAACCGAGAAAAACGATATAGTGGTTGTAGAAGGCACGGGGCACGCCGGTGTGGGCTCGGTGTTTGATATGTCCAATGGAGATGTGGCGGCACTTCTCGGCTGTAA
>DJHI01000076.1:234-493 GCA_002431715.1 Armatimonadetes bacterium UBA5829 | reverse complement strand
TGTCATAGTCTCCTCGGGTGGAATAGGACGGCCGATAGATGAGATCATGCTCAACAAGGCTACATTCGATGCAGCGGGAGTCGAGATAGTCGGGGCCATCGTCAATAAGGTCGAAGAAGAGAAATACGACAAAGTGAAATCGTATGTCACCCGCGGGCTTGAACGTAAAGGCCTCGATGTGCTTGGAGTGATGCCTTATCGACCTATGCTCTCCAACCCGACCATTGAGCAGCTTCTGGAAGATATAGACGGCGAACTC
>DJHI01000076.1:0-189 GCA_002431715.1 Armatimonadetes bacterium UBA5829 | reverse complement strand
GAACTCGCCAGCGGTGAGGTGGGACTTCGCAATGTGGTCGGGAAGATGGTAATCGGCGCTATGCCCGCTCATCAGGCCCTTGAATATATGCAAAGCGATGCCCTGCTCATAACGCCCGGCACTCGAGAGGATATTATTTTGGCCGCCATGAGTTCCTGCATACTCGGGCAGACGGGAACACCGTGCGTT
>DJHI01000154.1 GCA_002431715.1 Armatimonadetes bacterium UBA5829 | reverse complement strand
TCAGACCATGATAAATATGCCGATCAACGCAGCCTCGGTTGAAATGAACCAAGGCTATAGCTGGCTGGCATAGGAGGTGATTTAATGTCAACAACAAGTGCGGTGTCGAGCACAAGCAGTAGTACTACTAGTACGAGTACTACGAGTACCAGTGGTGTTCTCGGTCAGGATGCATTCCTGAAGCTGCTGATATGCCAGATGCAGAATCAGGATCCGCTAAACCCGATGGATAACACCGAATACGTGTCCCAGTTAGCGCAGTTCACCTCTTTGGAACAGATGCAAGAAATGAACAGCACTATGGAGGATATGAACACAACGTATAACAATACTCAGGCGACCGGTATGATCGGAAAGACGGTTAAATATACATCTTCCGATGATTCATCGGTAAAAACCGGAATCGTGAGTGGAGTTACGTTTGACGATGGTGAAGCTAAGCTCAAGATTGGTTCCGATACGGTAAGTCTTGATGAGGTTACTCAGGTCTACACAGACACCTCAAGCATCGGGCTGAGCGAGCGTTCCCAGTATGCCCTTTCACTTGTGGGGAGCACAGTCGATTATTACACCGCGAATGGTGTATTTTCTACTGGAAATGTGNNTTGGCAAGACCGTCGAATATGTTAATCCATCTGATTCCAGTTCGACACTTACCGGTGTTCCTTCAAGCGCTATAACAAACGATGATGGAAGCGTTAAGCTCTTGATCGGAACGAGTTACATAGACCTGTCTGATGTGGTCAAGGTCTATGCCAACGATGATTAAGGCTGCGGCTTTATTATCAGCTCGCCATTGCGGGCACGGAAATTGCTGTAGATGGAGCCGTTAAGCTGATTTATCTGAAAGGGGAGTCAGGATGTCTCCAGTCAGACTGAATACGAATATAGCCGGCGTAAACAATGCGGCCAAAGGAAACACCTCATCTGGAAATGTCCAGGGGAATAATTCCTTTCAATCGCAGTTGCAAGCCGAGCTATCAAAACAGGGAGTGAAGATTTCGGCTCATGCTCAAAAGAGATTCGCTGAAAGAAATGTGGAGCTTGGTGCTGATGAGCAAGCGAGGCTCGGAGCGGGGATGGACCGAATTCAGGCGAAAGGCGCGGATAAGTCGCTTGTCTTGATGGACGATCTCGCGCTGGTTGTTAGTGCCAGGAATCGAACAGTTATCACGGCTGTCGATTCGACAGATGCAAAAGATGCCGTGTTTACGGGCATCGAAAGCGCAGTAATCGTTTAGACATTTACGCACTGGACCTCTATTGAGGAAGTGCGGGATCGCGGACTGATTGAAGCGATCCAAATTGGCAAACGGAGGTCAATAAATTGATTCAAGCAATGTATAGCGGCATTTCAGGTATGAAGGCATTTAAGTCAGACCTGGATGTCATCGGAAACAACATAGCAAACGTAAGCACTACCGGTTACAAGTCCGGTACGGCTACATTCAAAGAGATGCTTTCTCAAACAATAAGCTCGGCAAGTGCACCATCATCTAACCGGGGTGGTATCAACGCATCACAGGTAGGTACCGGCGTTACTCTCGGTTCGATCCTGCGTGACGAGACTCAGGGCTCTTTCACAGCAACCGGCAGAAGCACTGACCTGGCAATCGATGGCAATGGTTATTTCATTCTTGGAGGCGGGAGTTCTGTTGCATATACTCGTGATGGTACTTTCACTCAGGATGCGAAAAATAACCTTGTCAGTTCTTCTTCAGGTTTGAATGTGCTTGGCTGGCAGGCTGATATGACAACAGGCGTGATCGATACGACTACACCGATCACTGCCGCTTCAACATTAAGCATTCCCGTAGGTGGAATGTCTGTGGCCAATGCCACAACAACAGTAGAACTTACTGGAAACCTTGCTTCTTCAGCGGATGAAGGCACTGAGTATAACATCAAATACTCGATTTATGATTCACTTGGAAATACTCATGACATCGTTATGACCTTTACAAAACAGGCCACACCGTCTGGTGGTGATGCCACTTGGTCATACGAAGTAACCAGTCCCGATGTCAGCGGCACTATAGCTTCAGGCGATATAACATTTGATTCTAATGGATATAGCAACCTGGACAGCATTCCGATATCAATGGATTTCACAAGCACAAACGGTTCTGTTCAGCCGCTTGTCGCTACCATTGATACTTCCAGCCTGACTCAGCTTGCAGGTGACAGCACGGTGCAGTTGTCTTATCAGGATGGACTGCCGCTTGGCACTCTTGAATCGTTTACTATAGACAGCAGCGGACTGATCGTTGGATCGTTCACTAATGGATCAACCAGAAATCTCGGGCAAATTGCAATTGCTGGATTTAGTAACCCGGCTGGTTTGACTGATGCCGGAAACAACTTGCTGACTGTTAGTTCGAACTCCGGCTCTCCGACAATTGGTACGGCGGAATCAGGCAGCCTTGGAAGCATCAAGTCTTGCTATCTTGAAGCATCCAATGTTGATCTAACAACGGAGTTTTCCAATATGATAGTTGCTCAGCGAGGATTCCAGGCAAACTCCAAGATCATTTCTACTTCAAGTGATGTCTTGGAGGAACTGGTCAATCTGGTCAGATAAACGTTAAATCATGCCTCCAGATTCGTCTGGAGGCATGAGAATGGTTGATCTCTTCTGAAATGTATGGAGAGAAACCATGAGGAAAAGAAATGATTAAGCTTACGCTTTACAATGATGCAGATGTGATTGTTAATGCAGACCTGATCGAATCAGTAGAACGCACGCCTGACACACTGATAACCCTGACAACGGGCAAGAAAATCATGGTTCGGGAAGCTGTCGAGGATGTTGTTTCAAAAGTTATCTTCTACAGACGTCTGATTGCGAAGAATCATAGAATGTTCGGGTCGAAGGGCAGTAATTTACTCAGAGCAGAAGTGAAAGGTTTTGAGAGATGGACGTAGCGACCGTCATAGGCCTCATACTTGCTTGGGGCGCTTTATTTGTGAGTCTTGGAATGGAAGGTGGAAGCCTGGCGGATTTATTCAACCTGCCTGCGCTTGTACTCGTTGTCGTCGGCACTATAGGCGCGACTACAATAGGGTCGAGCATGAAGACATTGACCTCTATTTCTTCGATCATTAAAACGGCGTTCGTTTCTAATAATCTGAATCAAACAGAGGTAATCGACCTGATGGTCGGTTTTGCCAAGATAGCAAGACGTGAAGGCGTTCTGGCTCTTGAGGAGGCTGCAAGCAAGATCAACAATAGATTCTTGCAAAAAGGCATCGAACTTGTAGTAGACGGGACTCCGAGTGTTATGGTTCGTGAGATTCTCGAGACTGAGATTGTGGCTATGCAGGATCGGCATAAGATGGGTGAGAGTCTTTTTACCACTCTGGGTGGTTTTTCCCCAACATTAGGAATTATCGGTACAGTTATGGGGCTGATCAGCATGCTTGCCAAACTAAATGAGCCCGGCAAAATGGGGCATGCGATTGCAGCGGCGTTTGTTGCGACCCTATATGGCGTAGCTTTTGCTAATCTTATATATCTTCCTATCGCAGGCAAACTGAAGTCAAAGACTTCTGATGAAGTGCTGGCGTACGAAATGATAATTGAGGGTGTGATGTCAATTCAGTCGGGTGATAATCCCAGGATTGTGGAAACCCGAATGATGGCATATCTCCCGCCTGCTCTAAGGATGCAGAGAGAAAGGTCCAAAGTAGAGCATGTGCGAGAAAAGATGGCGGCATGAGGAAACGATCAGAACACGAAGATCACGGCAGCGCCGACAGGTGGCTGCTGACATATTCGGATATGATTACGCTTCTTATGGCGTTTTTCATAATGATGTATTCGATGTCGGTGTTGAATCTGTCCAAATTCCGAGAGGCAGCAATTTCAATCCGCAGCGGATTTGGAGGTATGATCCAGGGGCAGGGAAAGTCACCTCTTGGAACAAGCGGAATGTTCGGCCCAAAGCCGTCAGCTCTTCAGGGTGATACGGCAGGTGTTTCCTGGAAGGTCGTAAAGCCATTGGTCAGTTATATCGAAGGTTCTGGAAAAGACAAGGTCGAGATAGGCGAAGATCAAAGAGGAATTGTTATTACAATCAGCAGCGATAAAATGCTTTTTCAAGCAGGCAGTTCCGATATTCGTCCAGGAGCCTATCAGTTGCTTGACAAAATCGCTGTGGTTCTTGGGAAGATCGACAATATGGTTCAGATTGAGGGACATACCTGTGATCTGTCGCCGAGGTCTGGAAAATATCCCACTAACTGGGAGCTGTCGACTGCCAGAGCGACCAATGTTTTAAGATATCTTGTTGAGAAAAAGAAATTACCGCCGTGGAGATTTGCGGCGGCTGGGTATGGGGAAGTTCGCCCCGTTGCTGTGAATAATTCAAAAGAAAACAGGCGCAAGAACAGAAGAGTCGAGATAGTGATTTTGCGACCTGAAACATTATATGGGAAACAGGCAAAAGAGAGTCCAAGAAGGATCAGTAATCCTGAGGACGCAGTGATACAAAGGAGCATGGATTGATATGAGTAAGAGCGGCATGGGAAAGATTATACTCATCGCTATATTGGGCGTGGTGGTTCTTCTTGGGGGCATCGGTTTTGTGATGTTCAAGTCAAAAGGACATGCAAAAAGTGCAAAGGCCGAGAAACTGCCGGCTGTCGAGATGCAGCTTGGTGATTTTGTAGTAAATCTTGCTGATACTTCGCAGGTGCGATACTTGAAGACAACCATCGTTCTTGAAGTTGAGGGTGGTAAGGCCGCAGGTGGTGGTCATGGAGAATCCGATGGAGCCGATGCAAAAATCAGAGATGCCGTAATTCAAGTGCTCAGCAGTAAAACATTTGCACAGCTCTCTGCGCCTGATGGCAAAGAAAAGCTTAAGAAGGATTTGATTGCAGCTATAAACGAACGCCTCGAAGAAGGCAAAGCTGTAGAAGTATATTTTAATGAGTTTGCGATGCAGTAGGCAATAAAATTAATATTGAGCAGCAAGGATGCATGCTCATCTCGGTTATAGTTTTTAGTAGGTTACAGATGGCAGATGAAGTTCTATCACAAGCTGAAATAGAGGCTCTTATAAATGGCGCCGGGCAGACAGGCGAAGCACCTGCGGCTGAGGAAGCTCAAGCTGCAGCACCGGCTGAAACACAAGAAACTGAGCAGGTATCAGCTCCTGCTGCCGATCCTGCGCCAAATATTACTGTCTCTTCCGCGCCTGATCCCGGCGTCCGCACTGCAGCATTCGCACCAATGGCCGCGGCAGGCGATGTTGGAATGCATCACGGGGTGGATCTGATAATGGATGTGCGGCTGAATGTTGCCGTAGAGCTTGGCAGATCGACACTTCCGGTGCGTGAGATCTTGGCGCTCGGGCCTGGGAAGGTTGTAGAGCTGGACAAGCACGCAGGCGAGCCGGTTGAGGTGGTTATCAATAACAAGACCGTCGCTCGAGGCGAGGTCGTTGTTATTGATGAGAATTTCGGTGTGAGAATTACCGAGATAGTCGGCGCAAATGAGAGAGAGACTAATGCAAAAGCTGCTTAAAATAGCTGGCATAGTTCTTGCTGTTATTACGGTGCTCTCAATTGCAGGGCAGGTTGCAGCCGAGCCAAATAAGACATCGGCCACTGAGACGGTCAAAAAGACTAATGTCTCTGACAAAGGTGATCAGGATTTCCTAGCATCTCTTGAAAAGGCTGAAAAGGCGCCTGCTGAAGAGAAAGAAGCTCCGGTCTATGTGACTGCGTTGAGTTTTATCTTCAAGCTGGCATTGGTTCTGGCTCTGGCATACGGAACCGTTTATGCCCTTAAGAGGTTTACCAACTTCAAGAGCGCAGTTGGAGCGGCACACGGAAATATTCGAGTGCTTGAGCATTCGCAGCTTGGCGCTAACAAAACACTCCATTTAGTTGCAGTCGGCGGCAAGAGGCTGCTGGTGGCATCGACAGCAAGCCAGGTAAATCTGGTTGCGGAGCTTGACCCGGAAGATGTGCCGGATGTTGAGGGAAATCTACCCACTAATGCGGGTTTTAAGGATCAGCTTTCTTTGTTTCTGGGCAATAAGCCGGATACAAGCGAAAGCGCAAAGACCGTAGCTCAGATGCTCAGGGAGTCGAGCTCATATTTGCAGAACAAAGTAAGAGAAGTAGGATTTGTTCGAAGGAATTACAGGGATGTCTGATATTAAAAACAAATCGATAGGAATCGCACTGTTTGTGATGGCAATATTAGTCATCCCGGCATGCATTCCTTGTTTTGCTCAGACAGGCACACCGGTTCCAAAGATCGATATTGGGGTCGGGAGCGCAAAAAGTCCCGAAGAGGTTTCCAGCAGCCTTCAGATTCTCTTCATTTTGACCATTCTCTCGCTGGCGCCGGCTCTTTTAATAATGCTGACGTCCTTCACACGAATCATCATCGTGCTTTCATTCACACGAAGCGCAATCGGCTCATCACAGGTTCCGCCGAACTCGGTTCTGGTTGGTCTTGCGCTCTTCCTGACTTTCTTTACCATGGCTCCCGTATGGCAGCAGATCAATTCGACCGCTCTGAAGCCGTATATGAACCATCAGATGACATTTGAAAAGGCGACAGACAATGCCACAGGCCCGCTTAAGGACTTCATGCTCAAGCAGACCAGACCCAAGGATATTGCGCTGTTTATCAACCTTTCCAAGACTCCCAGGCCGCATACGAAAGACGATCTTAAAATGCATGTGCTTATACCCGCGTTTCTTATCAGCGAGCTGAAGACCGCATTCACAATCGGTTTCGTGATCTTCATACCATTCCTCGTTATTGACATGGTCGTTTCAGTGACTTTAATGTCGATGGGTATGATGATGCTGCCACCTGCAATGATATCTCTGCCTTTCAAAATACTGCTGTTTGTCCTTGTCGACGGCTGGCACCTCATCGTGCGCTCGCTGGCGCTGAGTTTCCACTAACCGGCTAATCTTCGCTTATACCTGGCCCGGAAATTGCTATAACCACGCCTGTAGTTCATCTTGAACTCACAACCCATAACTCAAAACTCATAACACATAACGGAGTAATGATATGACAGACGCAGGAGTTCTTGATCTTGCA
>DJHI01000286.1:7580-15054 GCA_002431715.1 Armatimonadetes bacterium UBA5829 | reverse complement strand
CTCAAAAGCATCCTCGGCAAGAATATTTACTGACAACTGCTCTTGAGTAAGCACTGCAATTTGAGCAAGATCATCGATATCCAAAGTGCCGGTGTTTTTAAATGTGTCAAGCCAGCTGTCTATCCAAGCCTGAGGAATTTGAGCATTACGTTTGCGGAACCAGTGCCTATCCCTGAACTCGACAATCGAGGATCGATTCCACCAGTTATATCGACACTTCTGAGCTATATAGTTCCAATTCGACTTCATCTGTTTTATTCAGCCCAACAGGAGACCAGTATCCACCAAAGCTATCAGATACAACGGAAATATGAAAAGCATCAGCCAATAATTTTTGAGCATCTTCTAATAGCATGTAATCGTCATAAAGAGGCAACTTCGCCTTCATATTTAACTCTGGATCAATTTTGTGTTCGACCGGCTCTTCCCCTATAGAGGCAACCACTTTCCTTTCGAAATCGGTAGCTATTTGATCACTGCCAACTGCCATAAGCTCTTCATCCCAAGCTTTATCTGAATCTGTGCCTTCTAAACTTCTGATAAGTGCTTTTCCTTCAACTTGCGCAATAAGCTGCGACGGATCGCGAAGAAAGCTGCCCGATATCATCTCACCATTTATTTCAATTCCTGCCATTCCTAAAAAGCTCAGATAGTTTCCCACTTCCGCAGCCTCGTCAAGACTGAAATGCGAGCTAAGAACCAGCTTTACGTTATTAGAGATATTTGACAGATCAGTTTGCGAGTATTTCGGATTGCTATTCAAGCGCAAATAGCAGCCAGTAGCTTTTTGTAAAGCAAGCTGCAATTTTTTTCGACTGTAGGGAGATAATGACGCAGCATCAAGTTTGATTGAGCTATCTGGAGACATGGACTGTGTATCTAAGGACATTTCCCTGGAAAATATGGTGATTGCATCAGCTACTCCTGAAACTGATAATCCATAAAGATATGGATTCTGCATCTTTAGCTTCTCTATTTCAGTAGGAGAAAGATCACTAAGCTTTTGCATATTTGAAATCAAGTCAGACCGCTTTTTCCCTTGTTCTTCATTGAATCTCTGTTCCTCTCGTGCTCTTTGGCACTCTGCATCCAGCAAAGTCTTGCGATCCATGTATAGCCGGTAAGTAGATTTATCAGCCTCACCTGAGATCGACCACTTGAACTTCATCACACGCGCAATGGAATTCATAAGATCGGCAAGTGGAATATCTTTCGCAAAGATATTCATTCTCCGGTCGCGCACCTGCCAATCTTTGTTGTTATAACCGGCATAAAATGTAATGCCGGTCAGCTTCGATAAATCATTCAGGATATCGACTACTGCTTTGCGCTTTGCTTCGTATGTGACTTTTTGAGCCAGTCTTTGATTGTTTTTCTGCTCAACATCAGCTTTATTTGCAGTTAAATTAGGGTCAGATATTAACTTACCCTCGGCTAATATACAATTTGATAATCCTAATAGCAGTGCAACAATAAGAAATGAACGCATGTGTTATCTCTCCTGGTTTAACACATCATCAATATTCTGCAAATGAAATGTCTTTCCTCTTATCAACTATATAGACGTTTTACCGGTTAGAATGTTTGTATATTGTTTTGTGTTTCTATCAGCCGGGTACAAGCGCCATATGATATATTAAGGAGCAAAACGGCGATGGCAAACAAGAGAGCCAAACAGAAGAAACCCAAGCAGCAGAATAAGGGGGCGGGAAGTAAAGGCGGAGCGATGTCGTTTGAAGATTTGGGCTCGCCAAAACCGGCAAAGAAGAAAAAGAACAAGAGCTAAGTAATTCATGGTTGGTCGCTTGCATACCACTGGTTCTTAATACAGGTCAAACCAAAAATTATCGCTAGAAGTATATTATGGGGGAGGGCTAAGCTCCTGCTGGCTTTTCATGCTCAGCGGAAGCTTCGCTCTCTCGCGTTAAACTCATACTTGAATTTCCACCAAGAATGATTGACACTATCAGCCCCTTTTGATAGACTGACACTATCATCAAAATCATCAACCTTTGGGCGAGTGGCGGAATGGCAGACGCAACGGACTTAAAATCCGTCGGGGCAACCCATGAGGGTTCGACTCCCTCCTCGCCCACCACAATTGCTAAGTCAATGGCGATTCAAGAAACACAAAATCAGCCCCTGCTTACGATGCGAGGCATAACCAAGCGCTTTCCCGGTGTGCTTGCGCTAAATGGTGTCGACCTGTCGCTCGATAAAAGCGAGATAGTCGGGCTTATCGGTGAAAACGGCGCGGGTAAGTCCACTCTCATGAAAATCCTCGAAGGTGATTATGCCGCTGATGAAGGCAAGATTATCTTAGACGGCGGCCCGGTAACCCTTAACGATGTTCAGGATTCGATCGCTCTGGGTGTAGCGCTTATTCACCAGGAATTGTGTCTTGCTCCCAATCTCGATGTTGCCTCCAATATCTTCCTCGGTCATGAACCCCGCGCAGGCTTCTTAAGTGTTGTAAATAAGAAAAAGCTCAACGCTGATGCGGCTGAGCTTGCCAAGCGTGTCGGGATAACGGCCGCAATGACCGATCTGGTTGAAAATCTTTCTCCAGGTGAGCAGCAGCTTGTCGAGATAGCAAAGGCTCTTTCGTATGACGTTCGGATACTGGTTCTTGACGAACCGACAAGTTCCTTAAGCCCAGGTGAAGCTGAAAAACTCTTTGAGGTTATGAGAAAACTCAAGAGCGAAGGCGTCGCGATGGTCTATATCTCCCATCGGCTCGGTGAGGTCGAGCAGATGTGCGACAGAGCCGTAGTGCTGCGCGACGGCTGCCGGGTCGGTGAACTTGATAAAGCAAATCTCAAGTCCTCGGAGATGGTTAAGCTGATGGTAGGACGCGATATCTCCCGATTTTTCCCCGAGCATGCTGAGGATACGGCGGGCGATGTGGTTCTATCAGTGCGCGATATGGATTATGCCGGAGGCAAAGAAAAGGTCTGCTTTGACCTAAAAGCCGGTGAGATTCTTGGTATCGCGGGGCTTGTGGGATCAGGCAGGACCGAGCTTATACGGGCGCTCTTTGGAGTTGAATCCAAACACTCCGGGGACATTCTACTAAATGATCAAAAGACTGAAATTCGGAATACAGCCGATGCGGTGCGCGCAGGAATCGGTTTGGTGCCCGAGGATCGCAAGGAGCTTGGAGTCGTCCTCGAGATGAGCGTGGCTGAGAATATATCTCTTGCAGGGATAAACACCTACAATCCGCCGTTTCTCGACCGAAAGCGCGAGCTGGAAGTTGCAAAAGAACACGTGGAGGCGCTGGAGATAAAGACCCCGTCGCTTTCGCAGCAGGTTCAATATCTATCGGGCGGAAACCAGCAGAAGGTTGCGCTGTCTAAGTGGCTCAGCCTGAACCCGAAGGTGCTGATACTCGATGAGCCGACCCGCGGGATAGATGTCGGCAGCAAGAGTGAAATTTATAAGCTCATTAGAGGGCTGGCGGAGACCGGTATGGGCGTGATTATGGTCTCATCCGAGATGGAGGAGATCATCGGCCTTGCGGACAGAGTGATGGTTATGCACGAAGGCCGATGTATGGGAGTAATTGGCAGAAATGAAGCCAGTGAGGAAAATATAATGCGATTGGCAACCGGAGGTGACGCGAAATGAAAAAAGTTCTTGGGATGGCTGCGCTGCTGGCAGGTCTGATCGCCATAATCTGCATCTATCAATACACCACCACCGGAGCGATGGCGTTCTTTGGGCCTGTAAATATCTCCAACCTTGCCCAGCGCATCGGAATGCTCGGGATCTATTCCATCGGAGCAGGCATTGTGATTCTCTCAGGCGGAATCGATCTTTCGATAGGTTCGGTTATGGGATTGACTGGCGTCATCATAGCATTATGTGCGACAAAATACGGTTGGAGCCCCTGGCTGGTAAGCCTTGCCATATTACCGCTCTGCGCCCTTTTGGGGTTCTGGCACTCATTCCTTATCGGCAGGTTCAAGCTTCAGCCTTTTATAGTGACACTCAGTTCGCTTCTCCTCTTAAGGGGCCTTGCCCGAGGAATTTCAGGAGGTAAGGGGATCACTCTGGATAATGCGTCCTTTGCAACCATTGGTAACAATTCTTTCCTGGGCATTCCGATACCGTTTATTATATTGATCGTGTTGGCGCTGATTGTCGGGTTCATTATGAACTATACCGTATATGGCCGCTATCTTTATGCAATCGGCCGTAATGAAGAAGCTGTGCGCTATTCGGGGATAAAGGTCAATAAAATTAAGACTCTTGCATATGTTTTGTGCGCAGTGCTTGCAGGAATTGCAGGAATTGTGGAATTCTCTTATACGGGAGACGTGCAGCCGGCCAACAGCGGATTGATGTATGAAATGTGGGCCATTGCCGCGGCGGTCCTCGGCGGATGCAGCATGCGAGGCGGCGAGGGCACGATGATCGGTATTATCATAGGTGCGGCACTTATTCGGGTAATGGACAACGGTATCAATTTGATGGGTATTCCATCGGATTGGCAATGGACTGTAATCGGGCTTGTGATTATCGGCGGCGTCATTGCAGATGAGGCCCATAAGCAGCGTCAGGCAAAGAAGCTGAAGGCATAGCATTTACCCTCCAGGTAAGATACCTGGAGGGATCATCGAATGCATAGATTAATGGCCCTCCAAATGAGATATCCGTAGGGATATGATATATGATGAGAAGAAGGTTTCTTTCATCCTTCCGAACAATATACAAATAATACTGCGGTCCGGATGGGCATAAAGTGAAGCTCCCTCCGGGCCACAATTGTTAATATACTGCCGCTCAAAATAAAGCGTGGTGTTTCGGGATGTGAGTGGAGGCAGCGGAACGAATAAAACCCGAAACGGATGGTGGATATATATGCCTAAAAAAGCAGAGATAAAAAAGGTTTTGGTGATTGGAAGCGGGCCGAATGTCATAGGCCAGTCCGGCGCATTCGATTATATGGCGGCGCAGGCTTGTANNGAAGGCTGCGAGGTCATTGTTGCGGATTCAAACCCATCGACGATCATAACGGATGCCGATTTCACTGATCGCACTTATATCGAGCCTCTTACAGTCGATTCACTCGCTCACATCATCGAGATTGAAAAACCGGACTCTCTGCTTGCAAGCCTTGGCGGGCAAACAGCCGTCAATCTGGCTGTTGCACTTGAGAATGCAGGCGTTCTAGCTAAAAATAATATCAAAATAATTGGGGTGGATACCGGTGTACTTGATAAGAGCAAAGATCGTACGCTTATTGAGTCTGCCGGGGTAACAACACCCGTAGGCAAAACCACTTGCTCGATGGAAGATGGAATAAAAATCATCCGTGAGATCGGTTTTCCGGCGGTCCTCAGGCCCGCGGGCGCAATAGGCGGAGCAGGCAGCGCGGTTATCTACAACATGGAAGAGTTCGGCGAGATGCTCGCCGTCGCGCTCAAAGCAAGCCCTGTTCGTAAAGTATTGATTGAGCGAGCCTGCCTTGGAGGCAAGAGCATAGACNNTCGTCCGGCGGTAAAGTCTCAATCGGAATCGAGAATATAGAGCCGACAGGCATCCACCAAGGTGACAGCACAAGCATTTATCCGATTCAGTCGTTCGGCGAGAATCAAATCAAAGAGTTGAAAGAGCTTTCAGGGAAGATTGCAGATGTAATAGGAGCAGTTGGCATCGTCACAATCGGTTTTGCGATAGAGCCGAGTGGCAAGGTAATAGTTTTGAATGCCGATCCTGTCTCCACAAACACCTGCGCTCTCGCAGGCAGGATGGTAGGTATTCCAATAGGCACAATAATCGCAAAGCTCGCTATNNTTGGACTTGATTCAGTCTCGGAGTATAAACTGCCCGCAGGTCATGTTGCGGTAAAGATGAGCAGGTTCGACTTCGATAAGTTCCCCGGAGCCGATACCACGCTAAATACCTCCATGAAATCTGTAGGTGAAGTAATTGGGTTCGGCAGAAGCTTTAAAGAGGCCTTGCAGAAAACCACACGCTCCCTGGAGATCGATTACTGTAAATCGGAGTGTCCGAGTATAGACGAAATGGCCGATGCGCTTATTAAGCCGAACCCGAAAAGGCTCTGCGACATCAAGTGCGCAGTAGCAGCTGGGATGAGTGATGATGAGATATGCGATATAACAAAGATCGACCCGTTTTTTGTTAAAGAAATCCGGGAAATGGTCGGATTTGAGCAAAAGCTTGAGGGTAAGTCGCTGGTAGGTGTCTCTTCGGAGGTCTTGTTGGAAGCCAAAAAGCTCGGTTACAGCGACGCGCATCTCGCCGATCTCTTTGAAACGGATGAAGAGCAGGTTCGCACGCGTAGAGACGTGCTCGACATTCAAAGCGGCTTTGAGTGCACGGGTGAAGAATTCTTCTCTACATACGATCCGAAATCGCCAAACGAGCCGCTCTCCGATGAGAAGAAGGTAATCATCATCGGTGGCGGCCCCAACCGGATAGGACAGGGAGCCGAGCTGGATTACTGCTGCACGCATGCATCGGCCGCTCTTATGAGCGAGGGATACAAGACCATAATCGTTAATTGCAATCCCGAAGCGATCTCGACCGACCCGAATTTGTCCGATAAGCTCTACTTTGAGCCGGTAACTGTCGAGAACGTGCTCGGTATCATTGAACGCGAGAAGCCGGTGGGTGTTATTTTGGCCTTCGGAGGAAGCGCCGCATGGAAACTGAGCGCGGCTCTGGCCAAAGCAGGAGTGAATATACTCGGCACTTCGCCCGAAAGCATAGAACGAGCGTCGAATAGAAAACTTTTCGCTGAAACGATGGTCAAGCTGGACTTGAAAGACAGTCAGTCTCAGATAATCGCTTCCGGTAAAGACGCTCTGAAGTCGGCTGAAAGTGCGGGTTACCCGGTGCTGGTCAGGTGTGGATATACTACCCAGATAGCTTACGATGATGATGACCTGGCTGCTTTCGTGGAGAAGATCGGAGTCTCAGCCAACCGGCCTATTGCAATCGATAAGTTTATAGAGGGCGCGACGAAGGTGGATGTCGTAGCCGTTTCAGACAGTGAGACCTCGCTGGTCTGTGCTGTTATGGAGCATATAGAGCAGGCAGGAGTCCACTCAGGCGACAGCGCATGCGCCATTCCTCCATTCAGCCTGCCTGCAAAAACAATAGATGAAGTCAAGCGGCAGACAAAGCTGATCGCCAAAGAACTCGGTATAAAAGGCCTCATAAACGCTCACTTCGCGGTTAAAGACGATGTGATTCATATACTCGGAGTGAACCCGCAGGCAACCAGATTGATTCCGTTCGTCTGCAAAGCCACCGGTGTCGACTGGATTGGATCGGCTGCCAAAATCGCAGCGGGCAGTTCGATTAAAGAGCTTGGGCTTAATGAAGTCAAGCCAAACAGGGTGTCTGTTAAGGAGGCTGTCTTCCCATTTACCAGGTTCCCAGGGGTGGATGTCGTTTTAGGCCCGCAGATGAAGTCTACCGGCGAAGTGATGGGGATCAA
>DJHI01000286.1:0-7559 GCA_002431715.1 Armatimonadetes bacterium UBA5829 | reverse complement strand
CGCTTATATAAAGGCAGAGATTGCTGCAGGCCAGCTTTTGCCGGATAAAGGCACGGTCTTTGTGAGCATTGCCGATTCGGACAAGGTCGAGGCTGTCGAGATTGCGCGAAAACTCAATGAGCTTGGTTTCGATATAGTCGCCACACGCGGCACCGCCAAAGCGCTGAAATCGGCAGGTATATCCGTCAGAACGCTCTACAAGATCGGCGAAGGCAGACCGGACGCAACAGACCTCATCAAAAATGAGGAGATCGATCTGATAATCAATACTCCCAGCGGCAAAAAACCTCGCCAGCATGAGATCACGATCAGGAGCGCCATAGTCGCTCGTGGAATCCCGATCATCACCACAATCGCAGGTGCAAAGGCGACTGTTCTAGGCATGGAGACTGTGCGGAAGCATCAGTCGGCAACTCGGAGTTTGCAGGATTACTAAGAGGCAAGTCTGTATGTCGTCAAATATTGTTTCAAACTGGATATGGCCGTCTGAATGCAGTAATGATGTCAATCAGTATGTTCAGTTCAGACATGAGTTCGAACTGCCTGAGTCGATAGAAAAAGCCGAGCTTATAGTAAGCTGCGACTCCAACTATACGCTGTGGGTCAACGGCAAGTTTATCGACTGCGGTCAATACAACGACTTTCCCAATTTCAAAATATATGACGTGCTGGAGATCGATAACCTGAAGCCTGGCAAAAACATTCTGGCCTTCATAGCCTACCATCAGGGCGAAAGCAGTTTTCAGTATGCAGTCGGCAAACCAGGGCTTATATATCAGCTCAATGCTGGAGATTTCACTCTTACAAGCAGCAGGGACACCCTGTATCGAGTCGATCCCAACTACAAAAGCGGCAGAGTGGATAAAATAACCGACCAGCTTGGGTTTTCATTCGAATATGACGCGCGAGGAACCGATGACTGGCGCTCTCTCGACTATAAACCCGGCAGCGATTGGCACGCCCTTACCAATGCGGAAGTTATAGCGGTGCAGGATAGACCTCTTGCGGGTGAGCGGCCAATTAAAAAACTCGCCTTTAGAGATAGAATAAAGCCGCGTATTACAGCTCAGGGGCTGTTTGTAAGAAAGCCAGATTCGGATGATCTAACGCTCGCCGGGTTGATGCAGACCGATTACTTGTCCACCAGGGAGTTTTCCGGCATAATAGACACGCTTGAGCACGGCGAATACAGGCTTAAGAATGAAAGCGTCGGAAAAGCGGACGGCATCTATCTGGTTCTGGACCTTGGAAGAGAAGAAGCTGGGCTGCTGGATCTGGACATCGAAGCCGCCTCCGGAACCGAGATCGATATCTCCTGGGGCGAGCAGTTCGACGATTTACGGGTGCGCGCATATGTCGGCGGCAGAAATTTTGTGTGCAAGTATACTTGCAGCGAAGGCCGACAGAGATTCATTCACTACTTCAAAAGACTCGGTGGAAGATATCTTCAGCTTCACATCCATATGTCCTCCGATGTCATTATTCATTATGCAGGTGTTGTCCCATGGGAGTATCCTGTCGAGCATAAAGGGAGTTTTAGCTGCTCGGACAGTCTGCACACTAAGATTTATGAAACCTGCGCCCGAACTCTGCACCTGTGCATGCATGAGCATTACGAGGACACCCCGTGGCGTGAGCAGGGACTTTACGCGATGGATATGCGCAACCAGGCACTGGCAGGCTACTATTGTTTCGGAGAATATGAGTTCCCCGCTGCATCGATTACTCTTCTAGCTAAGAGTCTGATGGAAAATGGACTGCTGCAACTTTGCGCTCCCACTGATTATGTAAGAACCATTCCCGTCTTCAGCCTTGCATGGGTTCTGGCCGTATCCGATCATTACGCGCACAGCGGCGATATAGAATCACTTAGGGGTTGGTTCCCTACGGTTAAAACGATTCTCGATATGAGAGCGGAAACTGTGCATGATGGCCTTCTGCCTGTTCCCTGTGGGGAGGACTACTGGCAGTTTTACGATTGGGCATTTCAGCTAGACGGCCTTATGGCTCTGGGCGGTTACCGCTATGATGCACTTTTGAATTTTTTCTACATATTGGCCTTGAATGCATCGGCTGAACTTGCGGACGCGCTCGGAGATGATAAAACAAAGGCTGTTTATAAATCGCTTGCAAGCGATCTAAAAATAAATTCTCACAAGCTGTTCTGGGATGAGACGGACGGGAGTTATCAAACGTATCTCGGCGAGGCTGCGCCTCACCACCACTGCGAGCTTACGCAGGCTTTAGCGATAATGGCGGGGATATGCCCGGAAGACATCGCCGCAAAACTCAGAAAGAGACTCGCCGACCCAGATAACGGATGGGTTAAGACCAGCCTGAGCTATTCGTTCTATAAATTCCAGGCATTGCTAACCGATCCCGAAGGTTATGCGAAGATTGTCTTCGATGAAATCAAGCGTGACTGGGGTCATTNNCCAGCTTCTGGGAGACGATACAAGGCAGCAGTGACTTTGGAAATGCAGGAAGTATGTGTCATGGCTGGTCTGGAATTCCGGGATATTTTTATCATGCCTATGCTCTTGGTGTAAGACCTGCATCTCCCGGATTCAAGCAGTATGAACGCAAACCGGCAGAGGTTTTCGAACGCGCGGAAGGAACCGTGCCGACTCCACAAGGGTCGATTGACTGCCTGTAATAATGGGCCGGACGTATGGATCCGGCCCATTTTAAGTAAGCATGAGTTTTAACGAACTGTAAATCTGCCTTAAGAGATAGTTACAGCACCGTTACTATGAAGCCCTGGCTCTTAATTGGCGGAACATCTTTTTCCCACGGCCTCGCATATTCGAGCACTATCTGAGCCGTTCCCTTTTTTAATCCCTGGAACGTCCATACTTCTTCTCCACCCGCGCCGGGCATAGCAACCTTAGGAGCATTATAGACATTATCAATATGTTTTACGATTGTTATGTCAGGCTGATTGTTGAGCCGCCACATATAACCCGTTGTTGGGTTGGATGGAAGAGTAATCGAGAACTGGCACCCTTCACAAACAGAGATCGGAATAGCACTCTTGGGCGAGGCCGGTACGGTGGTTGTGATAGTAATCATATCCACCGGCTGCGGCTGCTCATTCGCCGCTGAACAACCGACAGCAAGAGCTAATCCCAATAAAATGGACACTACCATTGTTTTGATTGAAAAAGCATTCATTCTGTTTACCTCCTAGATCTCTTATACGTAGCCATACGAATATAGACGGATTTATAACTATTATAACAGCCGTGATTTTAATCTGGTAGCCTATTGGAGGCACTTAAAGCAAATCTGTTTACGTCATTGCCCAATTTTGCAGGAATTAGACAAAGCCGGACGAATGTTTTATATAGGCAATTGGCAATAAAAATTGTTATTTTTCTGTATTACTGAACAATATTCGGTTTTTCATGCATCATGTACTTTAGCAACTGTTAAAAATGCATCTACAAAGGTAGTGAAATGAAGGGCAATCTCACTCACTTATATAAGCGCATCATTACGATCATTATCGCTTCTGCGTTTGTGCTGGCATTTTTCAGCAGCGCATGTCCATCTGATGAAGCTCCAGCCGAATTATCGCTGGTAGATGCCATCTCCATAGCCCTGGATAAAAATCCAAAGCTGCATAATGCGCAGATATCGTTCTCAAATTCTCTTTCGAAGCTGAAAATTGCCAAGCTTACCACCAGTTTGACCTTTGGAACCGACAGTTTCATCGACCGGACTTATAACGACCGGACAAGTTCCAGCAAACTATTCAGTGATATCGAGTATCAGAATATCCTTGGGACCACACTCTCCATGGAACTGGCTCCACTAACTTCAGGCTCCGGCAAAGGCGAAGCCAGTCTTGAATTGCGCCAGCCTTTGAAAAGAGGAAGAGGATTTTTTTCAAGTAAGTCCGATTCTGTTATCGGCGCGCGAAGTGATGCCACCATCCAAGAGAAAGAGCTTTTCCTTACCACACAATCAACTGTGATGGGCGTAGTCAATGCGTATTACAATGCAATCCTTGCCGGTCAAAAGGTAAAAGTCCAGGAAGAAGCTGTACGTATAGCTAAGGAAACCGCTGACGGTGCGCGCAATCGAGCTGAGGCAGGGCTTGTAGCGGGAATTGAAGTGTCGCGGGCCGAAATTCGAGTGGCGCAGACCGAGAATGAGCTAAACATTAGACAACAAAATGCTGTCGCGGCACTGGATACCCTTATGATCGCTATCGGATCGGGAATCGGCGAAAAGCCCGAACTCACTGACCCTGTGCCGGAGCCTGAATCTATAAATCCTCTCCCTGATTTAGCCACTGCAATGGAGACAGCGCTGGATAATCGGTCCGAGCTGGCGGTTTATGACACCAATATCTCTGAGCTTGCGCGCAAACTCGCCCTGGCCAAAGACAACCTTAGGCCTGCGCTCGATCTGGTGGCAAGTTATTCTTCCGAAGCGGATGATAACGGACTGATGTCGAGGACTATTTGGGACGCAGGCGATTTTAGCGGAGGTTTTGAATACTGCTTTCCACTGGATCGGCAGGCACTGACGGAGACCAGAGGTATTGCAGAAAAGAATCTGGATGTAACTCGCAAGCTTCGAATTTATCAGATGGAGCAGATAGCTAAAGAGGTCAGGGATGCTTTCAGAGATTATGAGACAGCCAGGACCTCGCTCGATATATTTGGGCAAAACCTGGCCGTAGCCCAGGAAAATTTGGAGATGGCGCAGGTGATGGTAGACGAAGGGCTGACAGACAACCAGAAGATGCTGGACGCCCAGGAGGCGCTTACTCAGGTGCAGGATGAACTTGCCTCGGCAAAAGTCAACCTTTACCTGGCTGCGGTCAATTTGAAAATGGTAATGGGTGAAGACCTAACCTACATTATTCGNNTTAGTGCTCGCGCAAATCCGATTATGGTGAATAATGCGGACTAAGTGTGATGGGAGTCAGATGAAACGACAGATCAAAGTATGGACAGGCAGAACATTTATGGTGGCTGCGGTGATCTTTGCCGCTCATTACTGGGGCATGCCGCTCTACAGGCAGTATTTTACGGCAAAAAAGGCTGAAGTCTTCGTCCCGACCACTACGGTCAAGTCCGGCGAGTTTATAGTCAGTTTCCATGAGATAGGAGACCTGGATGCCGCTAAGTCTGTTATGGTTATCACAAGAACCGGTGGTAAGGTTATCAAGCTTATCAAAGAGGGAACGATTGTAAAAAAAGGCGATGAGCTGGCGATTTTGGATACATCCGATATCGTGCGAGAGATACGAAATCAGCAGTTGGCTGTAAAAAACGCGGACGCGGATGTTGAGCGCGCAAAAGAGGAACTGCGCATGCTCGAGCTGTCCAACGCAACCGAACTGGCCAAACAGAAAGCTGATTATGAATACAATCTGAACGAGCTTACACTGGCTCAGGCGGAACTGGAGAAAAAGAAGAAACTGGCTGAAAAGAAGCTCATTCCCAAGGATCAGGTAGACCAGGCCGAAGGCCAGGTAAGGTCTAAGCAGCTCACCGTGGATAAGGGCGATGCCGACCTGAAGCTCAAAGAAAAGGACTGCGCTTCCAAGGTGGAGCAGAAAAAGGCTGACGTCGGTAAAGTGGTATACGCAGCCAATATAGCCAAGTCCAATCTCGAAGAGGCTCAGGAAGAACTGCAAAGCGGCGTAATAACCGCTCCTGCCGACGGTATGGTGGTTCTTGTAAGGCAATGGATGGGTGATTCGGTCCGGGCACTGCAGGAAGGCGACGGGGTGCGTCCACGTATGGGAATCTTCAAGCTTCCCGATCTATCCACCATGCAGGTAAAAGCGAATGTAGGTGAAGCGGATGCGCCGAAAGTGAAGGTGGGCCTGCCGGTTCTGATTCGAATGGAAGCGGTTCCCAACAGAATCTTCCACGGCACGATTATAGAGATTTCAAGCCTTGCAACAGAAGGCGGTAATATCTGGGATAACCCAAATGCAACTCCCGGACGCAAGAACTTCGAAGTTACGGTATCGGTTAAAGAGGTCGATCCTAAGGTATTGAAGCCCGGAATGACCGCTGATGTCGAGTTTATATGCGAGAAGCTTAAAAATGCTCTCTCAATTCCGCTCGAAACGGTAATCGAGAAGGATGGCAAAACATTTGTTTTTGTTAAAGATGGCAAGCGATGGAAAAAGACCCCGATTGTGACAGGCAAATACAATAGCAACTTCATTGTGGTCGAGAAGGGCCTCAAAAAGGGACAGGTGATTGCGCTGAGAGACCCTACTCGCACGATGGATGAACAGGAATCCGGCACATCCGCCCCAGGACGAGATGAATCGAAGAAGCAGTCCGCTCCGATTCCAGAGGCAAAGAAATAAGATGAGCATTCTGGATGCCATACAGACCGGACTTGCCGAACTGCTCTCCCACAAGATGCGCTCTATGCTCACCATGCTGGGCGTCATATTTGGTGTCGCGGCCGTAATTGCGATGGTCTCGATAGGCGAGGGAGCAAAACAGGAGGCGCTCGATCAGATAAAACAGATGGGGATAGATGTTATTCACGTCAAGCGTGCTACTATAACCGGCGAACTGGCGATGAAAGCCGAAGAAAAATCTCCGTTCGGCCTCAAGTATTCGGATGCGCAGAGCATCTCCAATGTCTGCAGCTACGCAAAACGGATTGTGCCCACGAGAGAAGTATTCGCTGATGTCAGGATCGGAGTAAGACCGGTCGCCGTGAAGATAGTAGGCACCACCGCTGATTATAAGCAGGTAAGTCGTTCACAACTCGAAGACGGCAGGTTTTTGCTTAAACGCGATATTGACGACCATGCGCCCGTGTGCGTACTGGGCGCTGCTGCAAAACGCGAGCTTTTTGGTTTTGACAGCCCGATCGGCAAAACCGTAAAGATCGGGAACAGAGTATTTCAGGTGATAGGCCTTATGCAGCCGAAAGAAGTCGGCTCGGCTAAGGCCTTTTCAGCGCTTCGCGATATCAACTCCGATATTTACATCCCTTTAAGCGTCTCCATTACCGATTTTAAGATCGCTTCGCAGCAGGCCATACCCTCGGATGTGAATAAGCTTATGCAGATCGTCTTCCGACTTAGAAGCAAGCAGAGCCTGGGTAACAGCGCCGTCAGTTCGATAATTGTTCAGGTGCAGGATGAGAACGCTACAAACGCTACTGCATCTATTATCAGATCAGTCCTGAACCGGCAGCACAAAGGGATTCGCGATTATGAGATTATCATTCCCGCTGAACTTCTCAAACAGAGCCAACAGACTCAGCGTATCTTCAACATAGTTATGGCAGCGATTGCGAGTATATCGCTGCTGGTCGGCGGAATCGGAATTATGAATATCATGCTAGCCACCGTCAGCCAACGCACAAGAGAGATAGGCGTGCGGCGGTGCATCGGCGCTACAAGGTGGGACATCGTGCGGCAGTTCATGCTCGAAGCGCTGGTTATCACATGCCTTGGCGGGCTTATAGGGATTGCACTTGGAATCGGAGGAGCGCGAGCCATTTCAACATATGCGGACTGACGAACAGTGGTCTCGACCCAAGCGATTGTATTATCTTTC
>DJHI01000133.1:33235-33752 GCA_002431715.1 Armatimonadetes bacterium UBA5829 | reverse complement strand
AACTATCGAACCATCAAACCAAAACTACTTCTTAACGGCCTCTTCCACATCTTCCAGGCTGACATCCGTCGGCCAGATCGATCTGGGAGTGTACTTTGTGTGAAGCAGTTTGTGAGACTTATGGCCTAAAGGCTCACCGAGGAACTCCTTATAGAGCGCCATAATGGCAGGGTTCTCGTGGCTCTTGCGAACCGGGAGACCCTCGTCCTCTTTATAGATCGCTTCGATGCGCTTCTGCCTGATCTCGTCGGTTGTCGGGATAGGCTGGCCACCGCCGCCGATGCACCCGCCGGGGCAGCACATGATCTCGATAAAGTGATAATCAGCCTTGCCCTCCATTATCAGGTCCATCAGCTTTCGAGCNNACCTTAACATCGAGTTCGCCCTTGCCTTCGGCGCACACGAGCTTAATTGTGGCCTCTTTGACGCCTTCGAGTCCGCGAACGGCTGTGAGGTTGACATCCTTGAGAGTATCACCTGTGACCACTTCATAGACTGTTCGCAGGGCGGCTTCCAT
>DJHI01000133.1:27777-33162 GCA_002431715.1 Armatimonadetes bacterium UBA5829 | reverse complement strand
CATCATCTGAGCGGCTTCGCGAGTAGTGAGAACCGCATCCACATCGGGGATGCCCTCTACGCTACACATCTCATCCCTGCCCGCCTCAAGCTTTTTAGCAGTGCAGGGCATGATCGAGACGCAATACATATTCTCGGGTTTGACACCGATCTTGTCGGCGTAATATGTCTTCGCGAGAGCGCCGAACATCTGCTGCGGGCTCTTGCAGGTCGAAAGATGCGGCAATAACTCGGGATAGAAGTGCTCGATGAAATTGATCCAGCCCGGTGAGCAGGAGGTTATCATCGGCAGCGTGCCGCCTGTCTTGAGGCGCTGGAGAAGCTCATTGCCCTCCTCCATAATCGTGAGGTCGGCTGTGAAGTCGGTGTCGAATACCTTATCGAAACCGAGACGTCTGAGACCTGCGACCATTTTCTTGGTCACCAGGCTTCCGGCAGGCATACCAAACTCCTCGCCTATTGCGGCGCGAACAGCAGGAGCGGTCTGCACGACAACGAACTTGTCGGGATCGTTGATCGCATCCCAAACTCGCTCGATATGGCTCTTCTCGCGAAGTGCGCCGACCGGACAGATGTTGATACACTGCCCGCAGGCCACACAGGCCACATCACCCAGGTTCTTCTTGGCGGCGGGAGCGACCACAGTCTCAAAACCGCGTTCGACCGGAAATAGCTGGCCGACACTCTGGACATCCCGGCAGACAGTAACACATCTTCGGCAGAGAATGCACTTACTCGAATCGCGAACGACGCTCGGTGAACTGGTATCGACCAGAGTCGGAGGCATCTCACCCTCGAACCTGTTCTGGTCTATGCCAAGGCGCTTCGCAAGAGCTTGAAGCTCGCAGTTGAGACTCCGCACACAGGTCAGACACTCCTGCCTGTGAGCTGAAAGCATCAACTCGACGACAGTCTTTCGGGCATCATGCACGCGTTTAGTATTGGTCTTGACGACCATACCATCGGTCACGGGAAACGCGCAGCTTGCCTGGAGAGCTCGGCCGCCCTCGACTTCAACTAGACAGACTCGGCAAGCGCCCAAGGCCTTGTGACCGTCCATATGGCAGAGCGTGGGAATGTAAATCCCGGCTGCACGCGCGGCATCGAGAGCCGTGCTGCCCTTGGGGACTTCGACTGTTATGTTATCAACGGTTACTTTGATGTTTTCCATAGGTTTCCTCTCAGTTCGGACGTAGGATTATAAGTGAAAGGTTGCGCCCTCACCCCAACCCTCTTCCCCCAGGAGAGGGAGCAGCGGGTCCTACAACAGACACACCAACACCTAACACCCATCACCCAGATAGTGTTCGAGCTTAGTTCGCAGCATCGCTCGGCCACGGGCCAGCCTGGTTCGAACTACATCGACGGATAATTCCGCCACCTGCGATATCTCTTGATAACTCAGGCCCTGCAGGTCCCTGAGCACCACTATTATTTTATAGTCGTAAGGAAGGCGGTTTATCGCCTGAAGAATTTGTTCTTTTAACTCTTTTCTCTCGAAAGCGACTTCCGGGCTGTATTCCTGAGATGGTATCTCAAGAGGACTTTCACCCTCTTCCGAGCTGCCGTCGAGAGAATAGCTGTTATGCGAATTATGCTTTTCGCGTTCCTTGAACCTGTTTTTGCACTTATTGACCGCTATCCGATAGAGCCACGTATATACGGAGGCCTCGCCTCTGAAATCGGAATAGGACCTGTATGCGGAAACGAAGGTCTCCTGAGTGAGATCCTCCGCCTCCTCGCTATTTCCGACCAGCCGCAATATTAGATTGTAAATAGGCTTCTCGTAAGAAGCGATCAGCCGCTCAAAATCCATTTTAGCCCTCGATCTACCAAAATACAGTGGTGTACTGCACCTGGAATGACCCGTTTTGCTGATCGTCTACAAAAATGGTCGCCTGATAGTTGCGCTTAAATCTGTAGCTTAACCCCAGAAGATAGGCAACGTCGTTAGGGCTCGTGAAATCCGAGGTCAGGAATCCGTAGTAGGATATATAGAAATTGCCCACAACCCTTCTCGAAATATATAGCGCCAGAGGCTGCCCAAGGCCGTATTCGAGAGTAAACTGCTCGAAACCGAGATGCTCGACAAATATGCTCTCAACAGGCGCAAAAATCGTGCTGGTTCCGACCGCCGTAAGAATATTACCGAGCTCGTTTTGCAGGCCCGCTTCGCCTGAGGCAAAGATACCCGATACATGACCTAGAGCCGCAAGCATCTGCTCTTTTGTCAGTCCCGACGGATTGGATGAAAGGTCTATTTTCAAGTCGGTAACGGTTCCGCTTACGACAACTGTTATTTCGTATCTCTCGCGCTGGCCAAGTGAATTCACTGCAGTGACATTGGTCTTGGCCTGCATATTCACCCTGACTACAGGCTCTTCCGGTGGAGCATAACGAATCGCGATAGTGCCCCCCGGCGTAATGCTGAGTCTGGATATGGCGAGCTTGAGAGTGCCTTCCTCGATCGTCAGAGGATCGATTACTACAACCGGCCTGGCAAGCGTTCCGGTAATGGACCCATTACCCGCAACCGATAAAGTCAAGCTCGGAGGAGACAGGATTACATTGGGACCTACTTTTATGGAGACTTTGAAGGTCGGGTTGATGGGTGGAACCAGAGTAGGCTCGCTCTTTGGAACTTGAGCGGCCACAAAGGAGATTCGCGCATCGTGCATATTGATTCCACCCGCTACACCTCCGACATTGGCATCCGCCACAAGAGGAGCCATAGGGTCGCCAGTAACAGACAAACCGGCATTTAGTTGAAGATTTACATCTTCCTGCATGCCTAGAATGTTGCGCTCAGCTATCGAGAAGTTGTCGGCGGCAACGAGCAGGTTCGCTTGAGCCGCTTCACCTTGCCCCAGCGCAATATAGCCGCCTGGGACTATGCTCAAAGTCCCGCCTAAGCTGGATGCCATTGAAAACTGATTGACCGTGATCCGGTCGCCATCGAAAGAAAGCGCAATATTGATGTTATTGAACTGGTTATAGAAATTTTTAAGAGCCAGAGAGCCGTTTTCCACCGTGACAGAGCCCTGCAACACAGGCTTGGCTAGAGTGCCACCTATTTCCAGTCCGGCTTCGATGGAGCCACTGGTTGCGCTCGCCTCCACGGACGGGATAAATGAAGACAGCACCGATAAGTCCTGTTTTTTCATCTGGGCAATCATCTGTATGGGCTCGTTTGTCGGGATACTCCAGGTCGACCAGTCCCATGGAAGGTAACCGTATGCAACAACCTGATGAGAACCTGAAGCTAAAATGACATCGGCAAACTCGACTTTATTCTTCGTAACTTCAATCCGGCTGGCTCGGAAGGCATCGAATGTCAAACCGCCAAAGCTTGGTTTGACAACTTCGATAGATCCCACAATCCTCGGTGAGACTATGTCGCCCGATACGCTGAAATCAGCAGACATCATACCGCCGGGAGTATTCTCACCCAGCCACGGTTGAAGACGTGAAAGGTCGAGATTGGAAGCGGATAAATCGAGTTCGACCTGACTGGTGGCAATATAGTACCGGCCGGTTGCCGATATACTGGTCTCGCCTGCGGCGGCCTTTAATTGGTTCAGAGTCACTACTCCGTTGGCGGCGTTGGCGATAAGCACGACAGTCTCGATTTTACGATTGTCTATGCCGACATTAGACCCCATAATCTCAATGGAGCCTGTCGGCTGCAGAAGACATCCGCTCAGACTGAATGTGCCGTTAAGTGTGCCGCTGGTAAATTTGGGCATCTTCGCCAGCGATTCCCGAAGCTGAGTTCCGCGCTCCGATCTCAGATAAGGACTGGCCATAAATATGTTCCAGAGATCGGGAATGCTTATGTTCGTTACTTTACCCTCGGCGGAGGTGAGGCAGTTTTTCAGAACATTATAGCCGGACGCATGTAAAGATATCGATTGATCGCCTCTGGCAAGAACCGCCGTAAGGTTCCCAATAGACTCATTTTCATAATCTAAATGAAGCTCGGCGTTGTTGAATTTCACATAGTTGATTATAAGATTATCGATATTCGCAGATGCCGTGATCTTTGGATCGGAAACAGTGCCGGTAACAGTGCCTTCGGCACGGGCTGTTCCGCCTACTATCGCATATTTGGCAAGCTGGTCGCGGAGACGGGAAAGGTCAAAACCGGCCAGGCTGAAAGCCAGATCGACCGCTTTGGTGTCTATCATAATTGAACCGCTGAGACCGGCCTTCGCCTCCTGGCTTGTCAAGGAAGCCTCGCTTATCTGCAGGTGGTTTCCGGTCAAATCAAGGTGCGCGCTGGCTTCGGTGATGGGATAACCGAACGCGGAACCGTCTTCAAGTCTGAAATCCGCTGTTGCTTTGGCATTCTGCAGCGGCGATTCTCCGGCTCCGGCACTGGCTACATACACCCCTGAAGCATCGAAAGTGCCGAAAATTGTGCCTGTTGCATCGATTTTTCGGCCCAAAAGTGTTTCCAAGCTGTCGAGGGTGAGCCTCTGGACTTGACCGGATACTTTGAATGCAATTTTATCAGTCCCTAATCCACCGGCTTTTCCACTGAAACTAAGCTCGGCAGGAAACATTCTGATTACGGCGCTATTGACTGTTGCCGTTTTCATATCGGTCGAAAAATCCAGCTTTGCATAATCGACCTTATACGACTCATATTCGATAGCAAATGCCTCTAAAACACCTGTAAACGTAGGTTGATTTATCGGGCCTGTAATGCTCCCCGAGAAATACCCGGTTCCTGAAAGATTATCGACACCTAAAATCCTGCCTATGTAAGCAAAATCGACCGATTCTCCCGTGACTGTGAGGTTGAGCCGCTGTTTGGTAACAGCCCCTCTTNNCCTCTCACGGTCACTCGGCCCGCAGCCCTGCTGGTAATCTCTATGGCGCTCACTTCAACCGCGCCTTGCGCATAAGAGACCCTTGCCCTGGCGGTTTGAATCGGGATGCCGCGGAAAGTGCCGCGGGCGATATTTACATCCGCCTGCACAGTTGGGTTTGCGGTTGTGCCCGTGACGACATATCGTACGCTCGCAATACCCGTTGCTGGCATATCGGGCGGAAGAGGCAGAGTAGCAAGGTTTATGCCGCTCGCTTTTCCTTTGATAGCTATCTTTTGTTTGCCTGTGGTCGAGACACTTCCGCTTGCCGCAAATTTCGCGCCTCGCCATGTAAAGGCAGCCGAAGGAATTGCCAGGACTCCGTTATTGTAATTGGCGATAATTTTCACATCTTTTGCCGTATATCCCTGCACTGTAACATGAGGGATTTTCGCAGACATTGCAATATTGAGATCTTTTATTGGGCCCGTAATGCGCGCCTCTGCGGGTCCTTTTCCACTCGCCTTTATTTGCTCGGCGCCTGCGGGCAGTTTGAAGACACCGGCCAGCCT